>QHVS01000118.1 GCA_003223635.1 Acidobacteriota bacterium
GTCCCGGCGCCGCGCGAGATCATTTCCTGCAGCTCGTCGGGATTCGACGAGCGCGAAAGCGCCGTTTGTAACGTGATCTGCTTCTTGAAGTAGAGCGTGGCCAGCGACTGGTTGAACGTCTGCATCCCGTACTTGGCCTGGCCGGTCTGCATCATCGAGTAGATCTGGTGAACCTTGTCCTCGCGGATCAGATTGCGGATCGCGGCGTTGGGGACCAGGATCTCCATGGCCATCATCCGCCCTTTGCCATTGGCCTTCGGCAGCAGGGCCTGGCACAGGATGCCCTCCAGAACGAAGGAGAGCTGCGCGCGAATCTGCGGCTGCTGGTGCGAGGGAAAAACGTCGACGATACGGTTGATGGTCTGCGCCGCGGAGTTGGTGTGCAGCGTGCCGAAGGTGAGGTGGCCCGTCTCGGCGATGCGCAGCGCCGACTCGATGGTCTCCAGGTCGCGCATCTCGCCGATGAGCACGACATCAGGATCCTGACGCAGAGCGGATTTCAGCGAGTTGGCGAAAGAGTGCGTATCGGCGTGCAGCTCGCGCTGATTGACGATGCAGTTCTTGTGTTGATGCAGGAACTCCACCGGGTCCTCGATGGTGATGATGTGCTCGTGCCGCTCGCGGTTGATCTTGTCGATCATCGCCGCCAGCGTGGTCGATTTGCCCGAGCCGGTGGGACCGGTGACCAGCACCAGACCGCGGGGACGCTCGCAGATTTCCTCCACGATGGCCGGCAGGCCGAGCTCCTTGAAGGTCAGAATCTCGTAGGGGATCTGCCGGTACACGGCGGCGGTTGCGCCGCGCTGGTTGAAGATGTTGGCCCGGAAGCGGGCCAGCCCCTTGATGCCGAAGGAAATGTCGAGCTCCAGGTTCTCCTCGAAGCGATGCTTCTGCGCATCGGTGAGCACCGAATAGGCGAGCTGCTTCGTCTCTGGCGCCGCCAGCGGCGGCATGTCCAGCGGCGTCAGCTTGCCGTCGATGCGGATCTGAGGAGGAGAGTTCGTCGTGACGTGAAGGTCAGACCCTCCGCGTTCGACCATCGTCTTGAGAAGCTGGTGAAGAGTAACGGCCATGTTGTCTCCCATGGAGCGGCGGCCTTCAGGCCGCCGGCGGGCTAAAGACCGCCGCTCCACTGTTACAGCACTGTCTCGCGAACCACCTCTTCGATCGTGGTGATTCCGTCCTTGATTTTAATCAACCCGGAGCGCCGCAGGCTGATCATTCCCCCTTCGGCCGCCTTTTTCTTGATATCGATGGCCGTCCCGCCGGTGAGAATCAGCTCGCGGATATCGTCGTCGATGATCATCACTTCCACCAGGCCGACGCGCCCTTTGTAGCCGGTGTTGTTGCACTTGTCGCAACCGCGCCCCTTGAACACCTGGAAGGTCCCGATCTCGTCTTTCCGGAAGCCGAGGTTGATGAGCGCCTGCGGCGCCATCTCCACCACTTCCTTGCAGCTCTGGCAGATGCGGCGGGCCAGCCGCTGCGCAGCGATGAGCTGTACCGAGGTGGCCACCAGGAACGGCTCGATGCCCATGTTCATCAGACGGTTGATCGTCGAAGGTGCATCGTTGGTGTGGAGAGTGGAGAGTACGAGATGGCCGGTCAGGGCGGCCTTGATGGCGATTTCCGCGGTTTCGAAGTCGCGGATCTCGCCGACCAGGATGATGTTCGGATCCTGCCGCAGGAATGACCGCAGGGTCGCCGCGAAGTTCAGTCCGATCGATTCCTTCATCTGCACCTGATTGATGCCGGGCAGATTGAACTCCACCGGGTCCTCGGCGGTGATGATGTTCACCTCCGGAGAGTTGACCTTGGCCAGCGCGGAGTAGAGCGTGTTGGTCTTCCCCGAGCCGGTAGGGCCGGTGACCAGCACCATTCCCCACGGCTTGAAGATGGCTTCCTCGAATTTCGCCAGCGACTCCGGCTCGAAGCCGAGCTTGGTCATGTCCAGGCGGAGGTTGTCCTTGTCCAGGAGTCGCAGAACGATCTTTTCGCCGAAGAGTGTGGGAAGAACGGAGACGCGGAAGTCGAGCTCCTTGTTCTTCTCGTTCAACTTCATCTTCAGCTTGATGCGGCCGTCCTGAGGAAGCCGCTTTTCCGAGATGTCGAGCTTGGCGAGAATCTTCAGGCGCGAGGTGATGGCGTCCTTCAGCTTCAGCGGCGGATTCATGATCTCGTAGAGAATGCCGTCGATGCGGAAGCGGACCCGGAACTCTTTCTCGTACGGCTCGACGTGAATGTCCGACGCGCCGCGCTTGATGGCGTCAGTGAGAATGAGGTTCACCAGCTTCACCACCGGAGCTTCTTCCGCTCCCTCGGCCAGCGCCGCGACATCCAGCTCCTCGTCGTCCTCCATCACCTCGAGGTCGGCGCTCTCCGACTGCTGAAGGTCTTCCATCACCTTCTTCAGCTCGAGCGCTGAAGCGGAGCCGTAGTAGTTGTCGATGGCCGCCTTGATCCCCAGCTCGGAAGCCACCACCGGCTCGACGTTGTAGCCGGTCATGAACTTGATGTCGTCCATGGCGAACACGTTCGTCGGATCGGCCATGGCGATGGTGATGGTGGCGCCTGTCTTGTTGACCGGGAGGATGTTGTACTTGCGCGCCACGTCGGCAGGGATCAGCTTGATCACGCTGCCGTCGATCTCGAAGTGCGAGAGATTGATCGACGGAACGCCGAATTGCTGAGACAGGCACTCGGTGATGTCCTCATCGGAAACGAAACCGAGTTTGATCAGCGTTTCGCCGAGCTTGCCGCCAGCGCTCTTTTGCGATTTGAGAGCTTCTTTGAGCTGATCCTGAGTGATCAGACTCGCTTTGGTGAGGAGTTCTCCTAGGCGTACGCTCATCTAGACGCTTCTATCGAGGAAGTGCATGGAGATTGTGGAGTTTGGGCCTGCTCGGGGGAGTTTACTCTTGCAGCAAACAGGGGTCAATGCGGTTTTATTTGGATGAACGTGATCTACATCACGCGGCGACGCTATCGCGGCGGCTCGATCGTGGTGATGCCGACGTGGATCGCGCGCAGCGTCGCGGTGATCGTTCCCACTTTCACCTCTGAGCGGATGCGCACCGGGATGTGGCGGGCGTCATCGGTGTACCAGATGGTCAGCGTGGCGTCCTCATCGCGGAAAACGCCGCCGCCCTGCATCTTCGGTTCGACGATCACCGTGTCGAACGTGCCGGCCGGCGTCTCCAGTCTCTGTCGACCGGTGACGTTCGCCTCGAGCGTGTAGATCTTCCCGTCGGCGAATACGGCGAAGCGATGCGTCTTGCCGGGCGCGAGATCGAGCTCGCGCAGGTGATAGAGCAGCGACAGCGGATCGAACACCGGCTTGGGCACGATGATCTCTTCGGTGTCGTGATTGGGCCGTCGCCGCGTGGCGATCCTTCTCCGTTCGTCGATGATGGTCGTGTCGTCCTTGATCCGTCCGCGCTCGTTGAGATGCTTCTCGTATCGGAGCGTGGAGAGATCGTTGCGGTTGACGATTGATTCGATCTGATCGCGGACCTTGAAGATGAACGCGAAGGAGGAACTGGAGCGGGCGATGAATGTGATGCGCACTCGCGTCGGATCGTTTGGGACCAGGCCGACCGTTGTCCGCAGGCTGCCTCCGGTGATGCGCAGCCAGGTCAGGTTGTAGTCGAGCGTTTCACCGTGAGCGACAATGCTGTCCAGCGTGGACGCGAAGGCCGGCGAAGCGATCAGCAGCGTGGCCAGGACGAGTCGTTTCACGGCGACAGCACCTCCTTCATCTTGCGCATCACGGCGTCGACGTCGATGCTGGTCATCGATCGGTTCGTGGTGAACGTCTCGACGCAGTTGGCGAGCTGGCCATAGGGACCGTTTCGCGCCGGACTTGTCGGACCATACAGGCCGACCACCGGCGTCCGGAGAGCCGCAGCCAGATGCAGAGGTCCGGTGTCGCCGGCGATCACCAGCCTCGCATTACGCAGGAGGCGGGCCAGCTCGCGAAGAGTGGTGGGAGGGGCCAGCTCCGCGCCGACCGCTTCAGCCAGCGACCTCTCTCCCGGCCCCCATACCACCAACGCTTCCTTCCCGATTCGACGCGCGAGCTCGCGAAAATGCTCGACCGGCCACTGCTTGTCGGCGCGCCCCGCGCCCGGGTTCAACACGATGCGACGCTCGAAACCAGACGGGCCGTTCGCGGCAAAGGCTGAGAAGTCGACGCGAGGGATGTCGGTGATCAGCGGTGCGATGGCTCGCGCCAGCTCGATATTCCATTCGACGACATGCTTGCTCGGATCGATCGCCACACGCCGATTGACCAGCCAGGCCGCTGGCTTCTCCCGAATGAAGTCCCGCGAGAATCCGTAGCGTTCCACCGCGCCGGACGACCACGAAAGCAGCGACGATTTGAACAAACCCTGAAAGTCGATGGCCACATCGTGCCCGCGCACGGCCCTCCGCGCGGTGCGGATGTTTGCGATCGACCAGCGCTTCAGCGACACAGGAATTGCTTGGACCTGGGCCACGACTTCCACGAGCTCCCGGTAGGGAGACTCCACGGCCCAACCGATCTGAAACTCGTCCCTGATGCCGACGACGGCGGGAATGGTATGAATGACATCGCCGAGAGCGGAGAGACGGACCACCAGAAGGCGCTTCACCGGATGCGCATCTTCTCCAGAATCGCAGTCGTGGAATGATCCTTCGGATCGCCGACGATGGCCACGCGCCCGCCGTACGACCGCACGACCTCACCCTCCGGGACCGACTCCACGGTGTAGTCCGTTCCCTTGCAGTGCACGTCCGGCTTGAGCGCGCCGATCAACCGCGCTGGGCTCTCTTCCTGAAAAATGGTCACGTAGCCGACACCGCGAATCGTGGAGATCAGTTCCGCCCGCTCTCGCTCACTCACCACCGGCCGCCCCTCCCCTTTGATCGCTCGGACCGAAGCGTCGCTGTTGATTCCCACGACCAGCACGTCCGCCTGGCGTGCGGCATCCTGCAGATAGCGAACGTGACCGACATGCAGAACGTCGAACGCGCCGTTGGCGAATGCGATGGTCTTGCCCGCTTTGCGTTCTTTGGCCACGGCGGCCAGGAGATCGTGCTCGTTGAGGATCGGTGCGTTCATGTCTGAGTTGCTGAGTTGCTGGGTTGCTGAGTTGCTGAGCAATCGTGGCCAAGCAACCCAGGAACCCTGCAACCCAGCAACCTAGTCCTCGAGTTCTTCATCTCGTTCGATCGCGTGTCTCAGTTCCTCATTCGACACCGTCGCCGTCCCCATCTTCATGACCACGATGCCGCCGGCATAGTTGGCCAGCTTCGCCGCTTCGGCGTACGACGCGCCGGCGGCCAGGGCGAGTGTGAACGTGGCGATGACGGTGTCGCCGGCGCCGGTGACGTCGGCCACCTGATCGGTCCCGTAGACCGGGATGAACAGCGGCTCACGGCCGTTGCGTTCGAAGAGGGCCATGCCACGGCTTCCGCGGGTGATGAGCACCGCTTCACAATCGAGCGACTGCTGCAGTGTTGCCGCAACCTGCTTCACCGCATCGTCGCCGTTGTCGAAGAGCGGGACGCCGACCGCGGCGGCAGCCTCCTCTTCATTCGGCGTTGCCGCGGTAACGTCGGGATATCGCAGCAGGTTGTAGCGCGAATCGAGCGTCACCGGTTTGGCGCGCGAGAATCCGGTGAGGTTGCCGGCGAGCGCCGGCGTCACGACGCCATATCCGTAATCGCTGATCAGCCCGGCCTGGGCGATGGTCATCTGATCGCGAAGGAGCCAGGCGAATCGGTCCGCTTCCTCTTTCGTGATCTGGAAGGCATCTTCGATGTCGTAGCGCACGATCTGCTGCCGGCTGGCGTGAGGAAATCCACCGAGGATGCGCACCTTGGTCGGCGTCTTGTAGCGATCGGCGCGAAGGATGCCGCTGCAGTCGATTCCCTGGGCGGTCATCTTCTCGATCAGCCGGTCGCCTTCCGCGTCTCGACCGAGAACCGAAACCGGGATGGGCAGCCCCCCGAGAGAGAGAATATTGTTGATGGCGTTTCCCGCGCCGCCCAGCAGCGTGTCCTCGCGGTATTGACGGAGGATCAGCACCGGCGCCTCGCGGGAGATCCGCTTCGGCGTGCCATAGACGAATCGATCGGCAACGATGTCGCCATACACGACGATCAACTTGCCGCTCATCGCCTCGGTGAGCTGCAGCAGCCGCGAACGACCGAACACCGGCGAAGAATAAACGATGAGCGAGGAACCCGGTACGAAAGACGAGCTGGTGGAGGGCGAAGACTTCTATCGCGAGGGCCCGTACATCGTGTTCACCGAGAAGTATTTGCGCAAGCGGGGATACTGCTGCGAGTCGGGCTGCAGGCACTGCCCGTATGGGTACAAAAGGAACGATGAACGCGGAACGATGAACGATGAACAGTCGTGATCCGGGTTTTGTTCATCGTTCACCGTTCATCGTTCATCGTTTGTTGGAGTTCCCGCTTCTCATCCTCGGAGAGCACGGCGTCTACATCGATCGCCAGGAGCAGATTGTCGCCGCGCGGGATCACCGCCACGAGCATCTCGCCGCGGATGTCCCGCACGACATCGGGGGGCGGGAGCAGCTCGTCGCTGCGCGCAGTCACGATCCGCCCCACTTCGTCGACCTTCAGACCGATCGCGCCGGCGTTGCTGTCGACGATCAGAACGAGCGCCTGGTCGACGGCGTCTTCGGCTTTGGGAAAGAAGCGCCGGCGCAAATCGATGATGGGAATCACTTCATCCCGAATGGCGATGATGCCTTCGATGAACGGCGGGGCGCTGGGGACGGCGGTCGACCCGCCATAGATCACGATCTGCCGCACGGCCATGATGTCGGCCAGAAAAGTCTCCGCGCCGACGCGGAACGAGATGAAGCGGAGTTCGCGCGGCTCGTTCATCCGCGCACGCGGAACTTGCGCACTTCTTCGTCCAGACCACGAATGGCGTCTGACAGCAACGCCAGCGACTCGCTCATCTCATTCGCCGAATCGCGATTGCCTTCGGCGATGGCCCGCACCTGCTCCATGGTGGCCATGATCTTCTCGCTCTCCGCGGCCTGGCTCGTGGCCACATGGAAGATCTCGTGAATCATGGTGATCATCCGCTCCGCGGCCGAGGAGATCATGGCCGATCCACTCTTCTGCTCTGCCATCGCCTGCCTCACGTACTGAGTCACCTCACGCATCGACTCCACCGCGTTGAGGATGTGGCTCGATCCCTGCGCCTGCTGGGTGGTCGCTGTGTTGATCTCCTTGACCAGCTCCTGCAGGCGGGCAACAGCGCGCGCGATGTTCTCGCTTCCGCCGGCCTGCTCGCGCGTCGCCGCAGCGATCTCTTTGCCCATGGCCGAAGCGTTGGACGCCGACTCGAGAATGTTGGTCAGCGCTTTCCCGGCGTCGTGCGAGAGCGAGACGCCCTGCTCGACGAGCTTCGTCCCGCTGGCCGTGGTGGCCAGAGCGTTGGCCACCTCTTCCTGCACCGAGCGAATCAGTCCGGCGATTTCTCGCGTGGAAGACGCCGTGCGCTCCGAGAGCTGGCGGATCTCCGTGGCAACGACGGAGAAGCCCTTTCCGTGCTCCCCCGCCTGTGCGGCGAGAATGGCCGCGTTCAGGGCGAGGAGGTTCGTCTGCTCGGCGATGTCTTCGATGACGTTGACGATCTTTCCGATGGCCATGGAACGATCGCCGAGACGGGAGATGACCGCGTTGGAGTCGGCGACCGCGCGGCGGATCTCCTCCATCCCTTCGATCGTCTCGCGCACTGCGCGCATCCCCGATTCGGCCGCTGACGCCACAGCGCGGGTCAGCTCGTAGGAGCGCGCCGAGTTGGTCTCCACCTGAGCGATCGACGCGCTCATCTCCACCATCGAAGACGACGTGTCGGTGACGAAGCCGGACAGATAATCAATGTTGCGATCGACCTGGCCGATGGAGGAGACCATCTGCTGCGTCGCCGACGCCGTATCCTCCACCGCTCCCCACAGCGTCTCGGCGTGGCGGGTCACCTCCTCCATCGAGGCCACCATCTGCATCATCGAGGAGGACGTTTCTTCCGAAGCGGCGGAGAGAACCTCCACGTTTTCGGTGATCTTGCGAACTCCGCTGTTGAGCTGATCGATGGAGTGATAGGTTTCATCCACCATCTCTCGCTGCTCGTCGACGCGGCCGATGACTGTGCGCGATCGCGAACCGACCGTCTCGGCCACTGACTTCAACTGCTCCTCCGACCGGAGAAGCCGAGCTACGGTCTTCTCCAGATTGCCGGCCATGGTGTTGAACGCCGCGGCCAGCCCTCCGATCTCGTCGGAAGAGCCGACTGCGGCTCGATGAGTCAGATCGCCCTGCGCGATCAGCTTCGCCGTTCCGGCTACATCCAGAATGGGATGGATCATCACCCGCGCGGCGAAGAACGCCAGCGCGGCGGCAACCAGCAGCGCGGCCAGTGCAACAACTGCGTTCGTCCAGCGGAGCGACCGCGCCGCGGCGTCCGCCTGCCGCTCGTTCATCAGCAGTCGGAAGTAGCCCTTGGTGATCGTCCCATCGCGGAAGGGAACGACGAACAAGTGCTGCCGGTCGCCACGCGGGCCGCGCAGGTCGGTGCGCCCCGGCTCCCGGCTCAGTCCTGGAGGAGTGGCCCCGGTCGCCGCCAGCAGCTTCCCGTCGCCGGAGAGAAAGTCGGCGTATTGAACCGAGGGGTTGGCGCGGAGATCGGCGGCGATCTTGCGAAGATCATCCGTCAGTCCAAAGATGACGTAGTACCCGGCGGTGGATCCTACGGTGTTGGCGATGGCCCGCGCCTGCTCGATCGTCTGCTCGCGCAACACGGAGCGGACGCGCCACTGCTCAAAGCCCACGATCAGCAGAATGACGATCAGGGTCTGCAGCGCCAGCGCGGCGATGAATTTCGCCCGCAGGCCGGCGCCAAATGCGGCGAGCGACGCGAGATCGCCGGACAGCATCGAAGGTCGAGTGTAGCCTATGCCACCGCTGCTATCATCCGCCGATGCCGTTGATCCGGTGCGAGAAGTGCGGGCAGGCGTACGACGTTCCCGGTGCAGTGGCGGTGCACCTGCCGAACTCGATCGCCACTTGCAACTGCGGTGAATGGATCTCCGGCAGCAAAGCGGCGCTGCTGGCGCGTCTGCTCAATCCCGACCAGATCAAAGAAATCGATCTGCAGCCTTACAAGGTGGACGACGAGAGCGCGTTGATCGGCGCAGCCGGACGCACCGTCGCTGCCCCGCCGGGAAAACCGCGATCGGTGCGGGTCATCGCCCGCGCCGGCGGAGATTCGGTCAACACCGTCTTCACCATCGCCGAGCATCCTCTGTGGATCGGACGAAAGGCCTGCCACGTCGAGCTGGACGAAGCGGATCTCGACATCCGCCACTGCTCCATCGCCCTGCAAGGCGACGTCCTCGTCGTGCGCGATGCCGAGTCGCATCGAGGAACTTTTCTCGACGGCCAGCGCATCACCGAAGCGGCCCTCGGCGACGGCGTGCATCTGC
>QHVS01000356.1 GCA_003223635.1 Acidobacteriota bacterium
TGGCTTCTCGTCTTTGATCTCTTCCATGATCTCTCCCTAGAACTGCGCCGCTTCGGTTGATCCCTCCAGCGCGACGGTCGACGCCTGACCCGCGCTGATCACTTTCGTCACTTCGTCGAAATAGCCGGTGCCCACTTCGTGCTGATGCTTGGTCGCCGTGTAGCCGGTCTTCTCCGAGGCGATTTCTGCCTGCTGGAAGCGGGCGTAGGCGGACATTCCTTCGCTCTGATACTGCCGCGCCAGCTCGTACATCGAGTGATTCAGCGCGTGGAAGCCGGCCAGGGTCACGAACTGGAACTTGTAGCCCATCGCCGACAGCTCGCGCTGGAACCTGGCGATGGTCTGGCCGTCGAGATTCTTCGACCAGTTGAATGATGGTGAGCAGTTGTACGCCAGCATCTTCCCCGGATACTGAGCGTGCACTTCCTCGGCGAAGCGCCGCGCTTCATCGAGATCGGGCTTCGACGTCTCGCACCACAGAAGGTCCGCGTACGGCGCGTAGATCTTCGCCCGGGCGATGGCCATCTCCAGCCCGCCCTTGATGGCGAAGAAGCCTTCCGGCGTTCGCTGGCCGGTGACGAACTCCTGATCGCGTTCGTCGATGTCGCTGGTGAGCAGCGTCGCGCTGTTTGCGTCCGTGCGAGCCACGACCAGCGAGGGGACGCCCATGACATCGGCGGCCAGACGGGCGGCGGCCAGCACGCGAACGAATGCCGACGCCGGCACCAGTACCTTGCCGCCGAGGTGACCGCATTTCTTTTCCGAGGCCAACTGGTCCTCGAAGTGAACCGCTGCTGCGCCGGCCTCGATCGTCGATTTCATCAGCTCGAAGGCGTTGAGCGGTCCGCCGAAGCCGGCTTCCGCGTCGGCGACGATCGGAGCGAACCAGTAGGTGTCATCCTTCCCTTCGCTGTGATCGATCTGATCGGCGCGTTGCAGCGCCTGATTGATCCGCTTCACGACTTGCGGAACGGAGTTCGATGGATAGAGGCTCTGGTCGGGATACATCTGACCGGCCAGGTTCGCGTCGGCGGCGACCTGCCAGCCGCTGACGTAGATGGCCTTCAGTCCGGCGCGGACTTGCTGAATGGCTTGATTGCCAGTCAGCGCGCCGAGCGCAGCGACGAATGGCTCGTTCTGCAGGAGATCCCACAACCGCTGCGCTCCCATTTCGGCGAGCGTGTACTCGATGTCGATCGATCCGCGCAGACGGAGGACGTCTTCCGCCGAGTAATCGCGCGTGATTTCGTTCCACCGCGAATCGTTTTCCCACTCCCGTTCCAGCGCCTTCGGATCGTGCACCGCGTGCAAACGTCTACGCATATCTTTTGCTCCTCGTCATGCTTGTAAAGATATGAGCACAGAGTACGCCAAAGTCATCAACCTAAACCTTGACATGGTGTTAGGTTGTGGCGACTTGTAAAGTTTCGCTTGTAAAGGTGTTAATGGTTGTAAACTTGCAATCTGGAGCGCCGATGACGACCTCGAAACAGCGCCTGGGCGGCAAAGTGCGCGGCCTGCGCCGTCGTGAAGGCCTGACGCAGATGGAGCTGGCCGCGAAGCTCGAAATCTCCCCCAGCTACCTCAACCTGATCGAGCACAACCAACGGCCGCTGCCTGCTCACTTGCTGGTCAAGTTGGCTCAGGCGTTCCGCGTCGATCTTTCAGCGTTTGCTGACGACAGCCAGGCGCAGCTCGCCGGCGATCTGCAAGAAGTGTTCGGCGATCCGCTCTTTCAGGAGCACGCGGTCACCACGAACGACGTGCGGGAGCTGGCTGACAATCCGGGCGCCGCGCGGGCGGTCGTCGCGCTCTACCAGGCATACCGGAGCACCGTCGATTCCACCCGCGCGCTGGCCTCGAAGCTCTACGACGGACGCGATTTCATGGGCCTCGATCCTGCCCATCTTCCGTCGGAGGAAGTCTCGGATGTCATCCAGGCGAACATGAATTACTTCCCCGAGCTCGAGGCAGCGGCGGAAACGATCGCCGCTCGGGCCAAACTCGATCGCAACGACATCTATCGCTCGCTGGCGTCGTACCTGCGGGAGCACGGCATCGAAGTGGCGCTCACACCGGTTGGACGCGATCGCGGCGCGATCCGACGTTTCGATCCGGAGCACCGGGTCCTCGCGCTCTCCGAAGTCCTTCCGCCCTGGAGCCGCAATTTTCAGATCGCCCACCAGATCGCTCTCGTGGATGCGCGAGAGGCGATCGATCAGATCCTGCGCCGCTCCGAGAATCTCCTGACCACGCCGGAGTCGCCGCGCCTCTGCCGGGTGGCGCTGGCCAACTACTTCGCTGCCGCGCTGCTGATGCCCTACGACGAGTTTCTTCGAATGGCCGAGGAAATGCGGTACGACATCGAGCTGCTGCAGCATCACTACACGGCGAGCTGGGAGCAGGTCTGCCATCGACTGACGACGATGCGGAAGAAAGGCGAATCAGGAGTTGCCTTTCATTTCGTTCGGGTGGACATCGCCGGCAACATCTCGAAGCGCTTCAGCGGAACCGGAATTCGTTTCGCCCGATTCAGTGGCTCCTGCCCGCGATGGGACG
>QHVS01000342.1 GCA_003223635.1 Acidobacteriota bacterium
GTTGCCGTGTTCACGATCGCACCTTCACTGCAGGCTCGCGGGAGGAAGAAGGCTGCATCGACCGAACCGGGTACCTATAAGGAATGGGGACCGGACATCGACGAGATCGAGATTCTGAAAACCTTCAAGGCGGCGGACTATGATCGAGTCGTCGTGTTGCCATTCGATACGTCGGCCACGCCGCTGCCGGACAAGAGCGACCGATCGTATGACACCATCAAGTCCGCTCTCGCTTCCTATAGCTCCGCATTGGTCGAGGGCTTGAAGCCCGAGCTGAAGGCCAAGCTCGAAGTGGAGCAGGCTGACAAAGCGCCGAAAACCGCCAAGACGCTGATCATCCGTGGCAAGGTTGACGAAATCAATCCGGGATCGCGCGCGGGCCGCTATCTGGCCGGTTACGGCGCCGGAGCGGCAGGCAACAAGATGTCCGCTGAGATCGTCGACGCGAAGAGCGGCCAGGTTCTGGCGAAATTCACTCAGTCCCGCCGGTCGGGTGGCACATTCAAGTTCGGCGGTGGGAGCGACTCGCAGGTCATGCGCGACAGCATTCACGCCATCGGACAGGACATCGCGCACCTCATCGACGCGTTTTGATGGAGCGCCGGCAAGTTGCCGGCGCACCGGCCGGCTGGTAGCCGGCGGTACACTGGCCGCGATGGCCAAGCAATCCGAGCAACTTTTCCACCGCGCGCAGGAGATCATTCCAGGCGGCGTGAACTCGCCGGTCCGCGCCTTTCGCGCGGTAGGCGGCACCCCGCCCTTCATCGAGCAGGCGCAGGGCTCGCGCATGTTCGACGCCGACAACCTTCAATACATCGACTGTGTCTGCTCCTGGGGCGCCATGATCCTCGGCCATGGCCACCGCTTCGTCGTCGAGGCCGTGAAGAAGGCGGCCACGCGCGGCTTTTCCTTCGGCACACCAACCGTTGGTGAGGTGGAGCTGGCGGAGATGATCGTGGCCGCGATGCCATCGATCGAGATGCTGCGCCTGGTCAACTCGGGAACGGAAGCGGCGATGAGCGCTCTTAGGCTGGCGCGAGCGGTCACCGGCCGAAAGAAGATCCTCAAGTTCGATGGCGGATATCACGGCCACGTCGATTCGCTGCTGGTGAAGGCCGGCTCCGGGGCGGCCACCTTCAATGTTCCCGACTCCGCCGGCGTTCCCGCGGAGGTCACGCAACTGACGATCAGCGTCGACTACAACCATCTCGACGCGGTCAACCAGGCGATGGACAAGCACGGAAAGGACGTTGCCGCGATCATCGTGGAGCCGGTGGCCGGCAACATGGGATGCGTTCCCCCGGTCGAAGGTTTCCTTCAGGGCCTGCGGCAGATTTGCAACGAGCACGGCGCCCTTCTCATCTTCGACGAAGTGATGACCGGATTCCGTGTCTCCTATAACGGCGCGCAATCGTTGTATGGAGTGAAGCCCGACCTCACCTTGCTGGGCAAAGTCATCGGCGGCGGCATGCCCATCGGTGCGTATGGCGGTGCGCGCATCTTGATGGAGAACGTGGCGCCTGTGGGTCCGGTGTATCAGGCGGGGACGCTGTCCGGAAATCCACTGGCTGTCGCCGCCGGAAAATCGACGCTGAGCGTCCTGAAGAACTCCTCGATCTACAGCGACCTCGAAGAGCACAGCGCCGAGTTCGAGGAGGGAGTGCGCCGCTCGGCGCAAAAGCATGGAGTGCCGGTCACTTTCAATCGCGTCGGTTCCATGTGGACGATCTTCTTCACCGAGGGGCCGGTCACCGACTTCGCCACCGCCAACCGTTCGAATCGCGAGAAGTTCGCGCGCTTTTTCCACGTGATGCTCTCGGAGGGCGTCTATCTGCCTCCCTCCCAGATGGAGTCGGCGTTTTTCTCCGCCGCTCACGCCAAGAAGGACATCCTGCAGCTCATCCAGCGCGCCGACCGCGGGATCAAGCGCGTGGCGTGGGATTTCGAGAAGTAGCGCGCGGCCGCCGCGGGCGTTGCTTTGCCGCCACCGACTTGATGACCATCCGGCTCGTTCGTGGAGCGGCGGGCTTTAGCCCGCCGTCGGCGGCCTGAAGGCCGCCGCTCCATGTCTTCAGGTCGAGCGCGCGATGTACTTGGCCATGA
>QHVS01000343.1 GCA_003223635.1 Acidobacteriota bacterium
CACACCACGATGATCAATGGGTTGGGCATCGTGGCCTGGGGCGTGGGCGGGATCGAAGCCGAAGCAGGGATGCTCGGCCAGCCGGTCTACTTCCTGACGCCCGATGTCGTCGGCGTGCATCTCGTCGGCGCGCTTCGAGAAGGCGTCACCGCCACGGACCTGGTGCTCACGATCACGGAGATGCTGCGCAAGGCGAAGGTCGTCGGCAAGTTCGTCGAATACTTCGGCGACGGTGCCGCTTCCCTTGCGGTCGCCGATCGAGCCACCATCGCCAATATGGCGCCGGAGTACGGCGCGACGATGGGCGTCTTCCCGGTGGACGAAGTCACCTGCCGCTATCTGGCCATGACCGGCCGAAGCGAAGAGCAGGTGAGCGTTGTGCGCAATTACTACAAGGCTCAGGGACTCTTCGGCATGCCGAAGAAAGGATCGATCGACTACACGACGGTCCTCGAGCTTGACCTGGGAAGCGTGCAGTCGAGCGTTGCCGGACCGAAGCGGCCGCAGGATCGGATCGAGCTTCCCGCTCTGAAAAAGGCGTTCCTGGAGATGCTTCAGGCGCCGCAGCCGAACGGCTACGGCAAGACGGCCGCCGAGATCAACCGGAAGACGAAGACGATCGTCGGCGTGGCCGCGGAGTACCCGGCGATGACCGTGGCCGGAGGTGGAGCGCAGGACAGCGCACCGACGGTGAGCGCGTCGAAAAAGAAGAACACCAGCGTGGTGACGGAAGAGGAGATGGTGAACAACCGTCCCACTCCGGACCGCGTGTCGGCCCAGGTGTTGGCCGAGGAGTTTCCCAAGATCGTGGCGGAGTTGCACCACGGCGACATCCTGATCGCCGCTATCACATCCTGCACCAACACCTCGAATCCTTCGGTGATGATCGCCGCCGGCCTTCTGGCGAAGAAGGCAGTGGAGAAGGGCCTGCGCGTGCCGCCTGTGGTGAAGACGTCGCTCGCTCCCGGCTCGCGCGTCGTGACCGACTACTATCAGCGCAGCGGACTGCAGCGCTATCTCGACAAACTGGGATTCTTCATCGTCGGCTACGGCTGCACGACGTGTATCGGAAACTCCGGCCCGCTCGATCCACTGGTCGAAGATGCCATCACCAAGAACGATCTCGTCGGCGTCTCGGTGCTGAGCGGCAATCGCAATTTCGAAGCGCGCGTGCATCAGTCGATCCGGGCGAACTTTCTAATGTCGCCCCCACTGGTGGTGGCCTTCGCGCTTGCCGGCCGCGTGGACATCGACATGTCGCGCGAGCCGATCGGCCGCGGGGGCGATGGGAAAGACGTCTACCTGCGCGATCTCTGGCCGTCGATGCAGGAGATCCGCGACGTGATGCAGAAGTCGCTCGATCCGGAAGCCTTCCGCCGCCTCTACTCTGATTTTTCGGAGCAAAATCCGCTGTGGAATCAGATTCCCTCATCGGCCGGGACGTTGTATGCCTGGGATCCCGAATCGACGTACATCCAGGAGCCGCCGTTTTTCGCAGACTTCAGCATGAAGGCGGGGAAATCGTCGGACATTCGCGGCGCGCGGGCGCTGGCCATCTTTGGAGATTCGGTCACCACCGATCACATCAGCCCCGCGGGATCCATCAAGGCCAACTCGCCGGCCGGGAAATACCTCATCGAGCACGGCGTGAATCCAGAGGATTTCAACAGCTACGGGTCGCGGCGAGGGAACGACAAGGTGATGACGCGCGGCACGTTCGCCAACGTGCGCATCAAGAATCTCATGGTGCCCGGCGTGGAGGGGGGCGTCACTATCCACCAGCCGAGCGGCGAGAGGATGTCCATCTACGACGCGGCGATGCGCTATCAGCAGCAGCGAGTGCCGCTGGTCGTTTTCGCCGGACAGGAATACGGCACCGGCAGCTCGCGCGACTGGGCGGCGAAAGGGACCAAACTGCTGGGGGTGAGGGCGGTGGTGGCCCAGAGCTTCGAGCGCATCCACCGATCCAACCTCGTAGGCATGGGAGTCCTGGCGCTGCAGTTCGAAGAGGGCACCAACGCGCAGTCGCTCGGTCTCAACGGCACCGAAACGTTCGAGATCACCGGCCTCGCCTCGCTGCGCCCGCAGCAGAGTGTGAAGCTGGTCATCCGCCGCGCGAATGGTTCAACTCAGGAAGAGCCGCTACGGCTGCGCATCGACACGCCCATCGAGGTCGATTACTACCAGCATGGGGGGATATTGCCGTTTGTGCTGCGGCAGTTGATTACGCAGCCGGTAGGGACGCGTGCTTAGTGGTTGGTAGTTGAACTCTCAATGTTG
>QHVS01000357.1 GCA_003223635.1 Acidobacteriota bacterium
CCTGGCCTGCGCGTTCTGCGCGAACTCGGGCGGAAGGATCTTCACCGCCACTTGCCGGTCGAGCCGTGTGTCACGTGCTCGGTACACTTCTCCCATCCCGCCCGCGCCGATGGGCGCGACGATTTCGTACGGCCCGAGGCGGGTGCCGGTCTGCAGAGTCACTTCGACGTAACCATCCAGATGTCGGCTTCCGAGGTGCGCTCTTGGAAATACAGCGCATGACCGTCGGGAGCGAGGGCAAAGCTGGTTATCGGACGCGGCAGCGGAATTGGGCCAACCTTCTTCGAAGCGAAATCGATCGTCGCGAGCTTGTCGCCGTCCCGGAACAACAGCCGCTTGCCGTCAGGCAACCACTGCGCATAGTCTCCTCGATTGATCAGCTGCTCATAACGCTTGGAATCGAGTGAGTAGATCCAGAGGCCGGGTGTGCTTCCGAACATGACGAACCCTGCCGAGCCCACGAACCGCTTCCCGTCGGGCGATAGAGAGGGCGACGTGAAATGGTCACCGGGATTGGGCATGGGTGGCAGCGGTTCGACTCGCGTCGCTGTGCCGTCGGGATTCAACGGCATCAGATAGGTGTCCCTAACATTGAATACGCAAAGCGTATGGCCGTCCGGCATCATGCGGGGCCATAAGAAAGACTCACCAGTGGTATGCGAAACCTGGCGCAGACCGCTGCCGTCGACGCCGATGCTCCAGACTTCATAGCGATCGGGGCGCTGCGAGTAGAAGTAAAGGCGTTTGCCATCGAGGGACCACGAAGGTCCGCGGTCCTTTTCGGGATCGTTGGTGAGCTGCCGGATCTCGCTACCGTCAGTTCGGGCGAGGAAGAGGTCCTCTTGCCCTCCGATGTTCGAAAACGTAATCCACTCACCATCCCGAGAAATGGGGTTGCCCCCCTCAAACCGGAGCAGCAGCGTCACCCCACCGATGATCGCTGTCGGCTCGCCGGTCACCCGCAGAGAAACGGGATCGAATGGCACACGCCATATCGAATCGCTCACGTTGACGTTTGCGTAGGCGAGCGCGCCGGTATTACGCGCGAAGCTGAAGTGCGCAGCGAACCGCGTCGGCAGCAAGGCTGATTCGGGCGGGCCGAGCGGCTTTCCGCTGTGCTCGTTCATCGGCAGACGCCAGAGGTTCATCGTGCCATCGCGATCGCTGCCGAAATAGAGATAATTGCCGTCGGCGGGGTCGTTGGTCACCCGGACGATCGTCTGCCTGGGACTGGCAGCATGCGGATCGACTGTGAAGAGATCGCGTTGTCCGCCGCCGCCGATGATGGACCAGTACGCGATCCGATCCCCGTGCGGGGACCAATTCGGTTGAACGCCGTCATGCGCCAGGTCGACAACCTCACGCTTAGCTCCCGTTCGCACATCGATCACATCAATGAGGGCGCTACCGGGCCGAGATTGTGGCTGCAACGCGGTTGACTCCGTGCTGACGGCGATCTCGGAGCCATCGGGGGACCAGGTCGGATTGAATCCGAAGTCGGTCAGGCGACGCACCGATTCGCCCGTAGCGCCCATGATGAAAATCCCGCCGCCGTCGCGTTCGGAGCGGAACGCGATTTCCGAACCGTCGGGCGAGAATGCCGGCTGTGTGTCGTCAGAATGCGAGTCTTTCGTCAGATTTATGGCGTTGCGGCCATCGACACGCTTGAAATAGATGTCAGCCTTCCCCGACGCTTTGCTGACGTAGACAAACGTTTTCCCGTCGGGAGCGAAGCTCGGGAAATCCTGGACGCCCACCTGATTCGTGAGCAATTTAAATGTTCGCGCTGACGAAGCGGCTCTCACGGCAGTTGTCACGCGATAGCCGGCTCGCCACGCTACAGCAATGGCGATCACAGCAATCACGGCAATGATCGCAGGCGCAATCCGCCGACCACGCGTCTTCGAGACGGTGAGCGCCGGCGACGATCCCGACACGCTGCTGATCCGCTCCAGATCAAACGCGAGGTCCCGCGCTGACTGAAAGCGCTCTTCGCGATTCTTTTCCAGGCAGTGCCGGACGACAAGATCGATGACCGGCGGAATACTGCCATCGGCGGCGCTCAGGTCCGGCGGATCTTCTTTCAGAATCGCGTTCATCGTCTCGACCGACGAGTCGCCCTTGAACGCGCGCCGGCCGGAGAGCATTTCGTAGAGGATCGCGCCGAATGAGAAGATGTCGCTGCGATGGTCGACCTGTTGGCCGCGAACCTGTTCCGGTGACATGTAGCCTGCGGTGCCGACGATCGTGCCGGGCGACGTATCGCGCTGTGCAGTCAGCGCATCGGTCTTCCCATCGTCCGTTCCCGGCTTTAGCTTCGCCAGACCGAAGTCGAGGATCTTCGCACGGCCATCCTTCGTGATGAAGATGTTCTCGGGCTTGAGATCGCGATGGACGATCCCCTTCTCGTGCGCTGCCGCCAACCCGTTCGCGATTTGCACGGAATAGTCGATCGCTTTTCGAATCGGCAGGCGTACCGCGGAGCCATTCAGCTCCATCTTTTCGCGCAACGTCTCGCCTTCCAGCAACTCCATCGCCACATAGGGCGTGCCGTTGTCCGTGCCGAGGTCGTACACGGTAACGAGGTTGGGATGATTCAGCGTTCCGGCGGCGCGCGCTTCCAGCTCGAATCGCCGCAGCCGATCGCCGTCGAGGGCAAACGCCGGCGGCAAGACCTTGAACGCCACATCCCGCCCAATTCGCGTGTCACGTGCTCGGTAGACCTCCCCCATCCCCCCGGCCCCGATCGGGGCGACGATTTCGTACGGCCCGAGGCGCGTACCAACGCTGATTGTCATGAAGAACGTCGGAATTATATGGTGGGAGCGTTCATGACGACCGACTCCTGCCACGCCGGAGGTCGCGTGCTCGATGCCGAATTGATGGCGAGCGACAGCTGAGAGCAAAGACTGTCTTCCAAACCAGTCCGGGTGATCCGTAGCGCACTGGTAGCCGGGTTTCTCGGCGTCATCCGCGCGTCACTCATTGGGTTTTTCTTTCTCACTCGCCGTTGTAACGGTTCGTCCGTCGCACTTTCACTCGCATCGTAAGTGTCTAAAGTCGAAAGACTTTACCGCTCGTTACACATTCGATTGAGACTGCGTGATACATCACGGATTTGCACTCGGTATCTCTCTCACGGCGGTAACACGGCTTCGAATCCCGTATGCGCTACCAACTAACCGCGAAGAACTTAGATCGAATTGCAGATCTCCCCAAATCCCGGACGGTTTGAAGATGTGATCGCGGACATCGGCGCACCTCAGGTCGGTGGCTATGCTGAGCCAAAGCGCGAAGAATCGCGTCATCAGGAATGACGCTCGGGGCCGCTGGTGGTTCCCTCTACCGGTAAAGATGGGAACGTTATTGCTGTTGGATTGTTGGGCTATCAGGTTGTCCCCCCAACACAGTGTCGGAAAATTTGCCTCCGCGACGCGCCGAGGAAGAGGACCTCGAGATCCCGCATTTAGCGGAAAGACGGAGATATAATCCACTACTTCCGAAATGGTCGGTGCTGTGATGAAGCGATCACTCGCGGTGTCCTTTCTTCTTCTTTGCTCCCTCGCCAGCGCGCAGGAGAGCGAGGATCTGATTCGCCGGCGTGACGCGTGGTTCTACGCGCAGCGCGCGTATCCGCTCCGCTACATTCCTGCGGGCGCGCGGGTGAAGGCGATCGAAGAAATGGAGCGGATGACCGGGCGCCGTCCGCTGACTCTCGCCGCCGGCAGCCGCGTGATGCCAAACGCGTCGGCGCAGTGGAAGCTCATCGGGCCTCAAGGTCTCGGGGGGATCTACTCCGGCCGCGTCACCGCACTGGAGTTTGACCCTCGCAACAACGGTGTCGTCTACCTCGGATCGGCGCAGGGCGGCGTTTGGAAAAGCATCCACAACGGCTTTGACTGGACTCCGCTCACGGACAGCGCCGCATCGCTCGCAATCGGCTCGATCGCGATCGATCCAGTGAACCCGGACATCATTTACGCAGGCACCGGCGAGCAGAATGTGGCGTCGTTACTCGACAAAGATCCGCTCGAGGTCTGGTTTGGTTACAGCTACTTCGGCGCCGGCATTCTCAAATCGACCGACGCCGGAGCGACATGGACGCAGCTCGCAGCCGGAACCTTCGCGGGTCCCTTCGGCGCAAGCAGCGGCGGGTCCACGATCGGCGCGATCTCCGTTTGGCTGAAGAACCGGCAAGTGCTCCTCGCCGCCGTACAAGGCGCCACTGCAAGTACGTCTGGCATCTATCGTTCGGCCGACGGTGGTGTGACTTGGACGAACGTTCTTTCCGGCGCCGCGGGAACCGACGTTTTTTTCGACGTTACCGGCAGCACGCTCGCTTACGCCGCGCTCGGCTCAGCAGACGCCAACAACACGACGAACGGAGTGTATCGGTCGTTCGATGCCGGGCAGACGTGGACGAGGATCGGCGGCACAGGCGCCAACGTCCTTCCCTCGAGCGGGGTCGGCCGCATCAGTCTTGCACAAGCGCCCTCCGATCCC
The DNA here is from genome assembly GCA_003223635.1 of Acidobacteriota bacterium. Taxonomy (GTDB): domain Bacteria; phylum Acidobacteriota; class Thermoanaerobaculia; order Gp7-AA8; family Gp7-AA8; genus QHVS01. Next base: position 4,504 of record QHVS01000357.1, read on the forward strand.
GCGGTCATCTATGCAAGCCTGACCAATGAACAGAATAACGGCGTTTCGTTAGGCCTCTTCAAGACTACAGACCGCGGGCAAAACTGGTCGGCGCTGACAACGCCGAACTACTGCCCGTACGCGTGCGACTACTCCAATGTGATTCGCGTCGATCCAGTCGATGCCAACATCGTCTATGTCGGCGGCGTGCTTTTGTTCTTTTCCACCGACGGAGGCATGACGTGGGGCGACGCTGGTAACAACGCGTCCCTCCATGTCGACCATCATGCGATTGCCTTCTCCGCGGACGGGACGAGACTCCTGGACGGGAGCGACGGCGGGGTTTTGATCGGCATCAATTTCACGACAAACCCCGGCTGGGGAAACCCGATAAGGGTCACACTGGCGATCACGCAGTTCTACAACGGTCTCTCAATCGACCCGACGAACGTCAATCACGGATTCGGCGGCACTCAGGACAACGGAATGCTGAGGTATAGCGGGGCGATCGATTGGGATGAAGTCACAGCCGGGGACATCGGTTCCACCGTGATGGACTTCACCAATCCGAGCACGGTCTACCGTTCCAGGGATTGCAACGTCTTTCGGTCGACATCGGACGGGAATCCGGGAACTTTCACGCTCGCATCCTCGGGCATCTCCACCGCGCGCTGCGGCTTTCTTCCGCCGCTGGTCATGGATCCCACCGATTCACAAACGCTCTATTTCGGCACTCACAAGGTCTTCCAGACGACCAATGGTGCGGCGTCGTGGACGGCGATCTCGCCCGATCTGACCGGCTGTGCGACCGCGAGCCTGTTCTGCGTGCTCGACGCGATTGCTGTCGCGCCATCGAATTCCAACACCCTCTACGCCGGCTCGAACAACGGCAAGGTTCAAGTCACCACCAATGCATCCGCTGGAGCGGGCGCCTTTTGGACCGATATC
>QHVS01000119.1 GCA_003223635.1 Acidobacteriota bacterium
CCACGACGCCGATCTGCAGCGCGCCGGGCGCGAGCTTGCCGCTGACTATCTCGTGTCCGGCACGCTGCAGCCGGCCGGCGATCGGCTGCGTGCGGGAGTGCAATTGATTCGAGTGGACGACGGCGCGTCGATCTGGGGTCAGCACTTTGATGTCGCTCGCACCGATCTGCTTTCGCTCGAGGACTCGATCGCCGATCGCGTGGCCGTCGCGCTGCAGCCGAGACTGACCGCGGATCAACGGGCACGCCTCGCGCGCCGCTTCACATCGAATCCTGCAGCGTACGAGCATTACCTGCGCGGCCGCGCGGCGATGCTTCTGCTGACGAAGACGGACACCGCACGGGCGGTCGGTGAATTCGAAGCAGCGATCACCTCGGATCCGTCCTATGCGCTGGCCCGCGCGGGGCTGGCCAACGCCGCCGCGTTGATGGCCATCCGCTTCGCGTCGAAGGAGGAGATCTCGACGTGGAAAGCTCGCGCCATGCAGCAGGCGGAGGAGGCGTTGCGCCTCGCTCCCGATCTGGCCGAGGCGCATGAGGCGATGGCGGCGATCTATCGCTACGGCGAATTCGACTGGGAGAAGGTCATGGATGAGAGCGGGCGGGCCATCGCTCTGAATCCGGATCTCGAGCTGGCGCACGATTACCGCGGCGCTGCGGCGCTTCATCTCGGTCTGCTGCCACTGGCCGAACGCGAGGCGCGCATCGCCATGGACATCGATCCGCAGCGGCCGGTCGAGTCGCTGCGCATCGCCGGCGTTGCCAATCTCTTCGACGGGCACTACGCGGAAGCCGTCCGCCTGTTGCATGAGGTGGCCACCCGCACCGACATCGGCGATTACTATCTCGGCCTGGCCTACTTTTGCGATGGGCGTACCGCCGATGCGCATCAGCTTCTCAGCCGGCTGGGAGGAGGGGAGACGCGGAACGCGCGCGCCGCAGCGGCGTGGGCCAGCATGCTCGCGGCGACCGGTCATCGCGACGAGGCCGCGCGTCTCGCCGATCGCGTCGCGCACGGCCCGCTCATCGATCATCACGTTGCCTACAGCCTCGGCGCCGCGTACGCGCAGCTCGGCAACGCACAAGAAGCTCTTCGCTGGCTCGATCAGGCTACCCGAACCGGATTTCCCTGCTATCCATGGTTCACCCGCGATCCACTCCTGCAACCCCTTCGCTCCGACGCGCGCTTCAGCGCGCTGCTCGAGCGTCTGCGCGTGCAGCACGCGGGGTGGGTCGGGCGATGGGGGATTAACGCCTCCGCCAGATCAAATACGCCAACAGGCCCGCCGCGACGATCCCCAATCCGATCGCGCTGTTTACTGGCGCGCGAGCGATCGTGGTCGCTACCACCGCCCAGCAGGCGAGCACGAACACCGCGGTGCTGACCGGGTGGGCGGGCGTGCGGAAGTGGGCGGGTGGGAGGCGGCGGCGAAAGATGAAGAGAGCCAGTCCGGTCAGGCCGAAGAAGATGAAATCGACCGATACGACGTAGCTGAGGATCTGCTCGTACGTTCCCCACAGCGTGATGATGATGGCCACTGCGCCTTGAAGCGCGATGGCCACGACGGGCACCTGCGTCTTCGGATGGATGCGAGCCACGGCGCGAAAGAAGAGTCCATCGGCAGCCATCGCGTAGTAGACGCGTGGAGCGGTCAGCATGCTCTGACTGAGAAATCCGAGCGTGGAGATGGCGATCCCTACGGCGATCAGACGTCCCCCGCGCTCGCCGAGAACGCTGCGCATCACCGCTGATGCCGGTGTGGTGGTTGCCGCCAGTCCATCGGTTCCCAGCACGCGAACGCAGACCACGTTCACGGCGACGTACACCATCACCACGCCGATTACGCCGAGGAGGAGTCCGATGACCAGGTCGCGTTCGGGCCGCTTCAACTCGCCTGAAATGAAGCTGGCGGTCTGCCAGCCGCCGTAGGCGAACATCACCGGCGTCATGGCCGCGCCGAGCCGCACCAGCAGATCGGTCGAGAGCGGCCCGTCGAGAACGGGATGAGAGCTCCAATGAGAACGACCGTATGTCAGCCCTGCGATGACCACGGCGGCAATGGCGGCGAGTTTCAGCAGCATCAAGAGACTCTGAACGTTGCTGCCGCTGCGCACACCGAGGCAATTGATCAACGTGAGGATGACCAAGGCCACCACCGCAATCCATGCGTCGGGCAGCGCGGAGCCGGTCAACTCGACGAAGTATTTTCCGAACGTCGCAGCCACCGCCGCCATCCCGCCCGTCTGCACCACGAGCAGCAGCGCCCAACCGTAGAGAAAGGCGACCGCCGGATGGTAGGCATCGCGCAAGTACGCATACTGACCTCCGACTTCCGGACGGAGAGCGGCCAGCTCTGCGTACACTAAGGCGCCGAGGAGAGCGATGACGCCGCCGGCCAGCCAGACGCCGACGATCAGCCAGGGCGTATGTACCTGCCGGGCGACGACATAGGGATTGATGAAGATGCCCGATCCGATGATTCCGCCCATGACGATCATGGTGGCGTCGAAAGGGCCCAGGCGGCGGGCCAGCGCTGTCATGCGGGCCGCCACTATAATTTGCTGATCATGAAAATGTTTGCCGGGCTCCTCCTGGCGGCAGCGCCGCTTGCCGCGCAGCCTTACAACATCGACGGCACGGTGTGCCGAATGAATCGCTCCGTCGATCGCATGATCGTGGCCATCGACAGCGGCCCCAGAATCCGCGTCCTGCTGCCGCGATCGCTGGACATAACATTCGAGGGACGTGATTACGAGCGCAGCGACCTCCGCCTCGGCGACCGCGTCTACATCGTGGCCCGCCGCGACGGATCGCACATGGACGCCACCGCGCTCGACGTGAAGAATTCCACTGCGGACGCGCTGCTCGACTCGCTCTTACGATCGCATCGGACGATTGTCGGCCGCTTCGGCGTGCGCGAGGCGAAGACGGAGTATTTCTCGCTCAATCTTCCGGGCCAGAACTATGTACGCGTCGACGCCAAGGCGGCGTACGGACCGAAAGGACGCGTTCGAGTCAGCTCCCTCAAACCGGGCGATCTGCTGGAGATCCGCGGCTCCTGGCCGAAAAAAGACCTTCTGCAGGCCAGCTCCATCCAAGTGATGACGGACAGCGAGCCGTCGTTTTGTACGAGCCGTGCGCGAAAGGGCGAAGTAAAAGAAGTGACCAAAGCGCGGGAAGAGGACGAGCGGAAGTTTTTGAACAAGGAAGATCGTGACGAGGGCTGAGACCGAACTCATCGACGTCCTCACTCCGGAAGGCGATCCAACGGGCGTACGCAAGTCGAAATCGGAGGTCCATCTGCGCGGCCACTGGCATCGCGCGGCGCACGTGTGGATCGTGTCCACCGACGGGCGGATCCTGTTGCAGCGCCGATCGCCGCGAAAGGAGAACAATCCCGCGGTGTGGGACGTGTCAGCCGCCGGGCATCTCTCCGCAGGCGAAACGTCGATCGACGCGGCGATCCGGGAGGTGCATGAGGAGCTGGGACTCCGATTGCGCGCTGACGAGCTGCGGTTCATGACCACGCTGCTCGAGTCCTGCGTTCTGAATCGCGGAACCTACATCGACAACGAGTTTCACGACATCTTCGTCGTGCGGCGCGACGTCGACCTTGCCTCGCTGACGCTTGATCCGGAGGAAGTCGCAGAAGTGAAGTGGGTTCGGGAACTGCGGCCGGACGGGACGTTCGTTCCGCATGCGGAGGAGTATGCGTTGGTGTCTACTGTTGTTGGTAGCCTGCACTAGCTCGATGCCGCGGCAATCCATCGACGGGCTGATGCGCGACTACAGCGGCAACGTTCCCGGCGCGACCGTGCTCGTCGTGCGTGAAGGTCAGGTCGTCTTTCGCCAAAGTTACGGGATGGCCAATCTCGAAGAACGCGTGGCCAGCACGTCCGACACGCACTATCGCCTCGCTTCGCTGACCAAGCAATTCACCGCGGCGGCGATCCTTACTCTCGCCGAGCGTGGCAGGCTCTCTCTCGACGATCCAATTACGCGCTTTCTCCCGGAGCTGAGTGTGGCACAGACACTCTTGTCTGTGCCGGCACAGGCAGGAGTGCCTGTGCCACACATCACGATCCGACACCTCCTCACGCATACGTCAGGTCTCTACGACTACGAAGATCTGATCCCTCCCGGGGCGACGAAGCAGCTCAAAGACATCGATGTGCTCCATCTGCTCGAGGCGCAGCGGTCCACATACTTTCCACCGGGATCGCGCTATCGCTACAGCAACAGCGGATACGTATTGCTCGCCCTCGTCGTCGAGCGCGCGTCGGGGCAACGGTTCGCCGATTTCCTGCGGCAGAGCATTTTCGAACCGATCGGAATGAAATCCTCGGTCGCGTTCGAAGAGGGGATCTCCAGCGTTCCGAATCGCGCCTACGGCTACAGTCGCGAGGGGAGCGGATGGCGGCGTACAGACCAGAGCATCACCAGCGCGACGTTGGGAGATGGCGGCATCTACACCTCAGTGGACGATCTCGTCTTCTGGCTCCGTGCCCTGGACAGCGGACGCTTCGACGCGGCGATTCAGCCGCAGGTTGCCACCGATGAACCGCACGTCCATTACGGATTCGGCTGGTACGTCGGCAGCGGCGCGTTCTGGCATCACGGCGAGACGATGGGCTTTCGCAACTTCGTGATCCGCTTTCCCGACCAGCATCTCGCCGTGGTCGTGCTGACCAATCGGAATGAGGGGACGCCGCGGGAGATGGCGCTCGCGATCGCGGACCTCATCCTGAGCGAAGGCTGAGCCCCTCATCCGCCGCTCCGCGGCACCTTCTCCCCGCAAGCGGGGAGAAGGCACTCGAGAGCCCTCGCCCCGCGAAGCGGGGAGAGGGTGGCGCGAAGCGCCGGGTGAGGGGCGCGCCGCTCCGAAGTGAGTGAGCCGCATCACCACCGTTTTCGCGGCTTTGACTTACAACTGATAGCGGGTTCCAAGACACACAGAAGAGGAGACGACTGTGCGCAAGCTTTCTCTTGCCATCACCCTGCTGATCGCGATGCCGCTGGCCGCGGAGACGCTCGAGCAATTTGACAAGAAGCTGGAGACGGAACTGCGGGCGATGAATCCCGGTGCGGTAGCGATCTGGTTGAACGCGAACACCGCGCGTGCCGCGAATCATCACCAGGAAGCGGTGCGCCTCTACGCCGAGGTCTACAAACGCGTGCCGAAGTTCGTACACGCGTTGCGGCGGCAGGCCGGCGAGGAGATGGAGCTCGGGCAGAAAATTCAGGCGCACGATCACGCCCGGCAGGCGCTGGCCCAGGATCGCTCGACGGAAAATCTCGCCACCATGGCCCTCATGCTGATCAGCGGTGAGACCGCGCGCACTGAGAAGGAGCTGACGGAAGCGAGGAGCCTGTCCGGCGAAGCGGTGACCAGAAACCCGCGCGACACGTTCGCCAACGGCGTCCTGGCCGAGGTGGCCATCGCCTCCAACGATCTCGGACTGCTTCGCAAAGCGACCGAACAGCTCATGGTCGTCGCTCCGAACGAGATGGCCACGCAGGTGTTCCATCACATCGTCGCCGCGTCGGACGGAAATTGGGCCGAATCGCGCCAGGCACTCGATCGCGCCAGGCAGCTCGGACTTCCCGCGAAACAGTATGCGGAGATGTCGAAGCATCTCGAGAGTGCGACGCCCTTCTACGTCCGCTGGTGGAAGCCGGCGGCGATCGGCGTTGCCTCCTGGCTGGGCGGCTTCGCGTTTCTGCTGCTCGCCGGTGCAGTGCTGAGTCACGTCGCGCTTCGCTCCGCACGCCAGATTCCGTCTCAACTCTCGCAGAACGCCACCGGGCTCGGATCGGTCGTTCGTCGTCTTTACTCCGCGGTGCTGCTCCTCTGCTGCGGCTTCTACTACGCCTCGATTCCGCTGGTCATCCTCTTCGTGATTGGTGCGGGCGGCGGCCTGATCTACGCCTTTTTTGCCATGGGCCGCATTCCCATCAAGCTGGTGGCCATCATCGGCGGCGTGGTGATCGTCAGCGTCTGGTCGATGCTGAAGAGCATCTTCGTCCGCGCCCACGATGAAGATCCGGGGACGAAGCTGGATCTGGCCGGCCAGCCGCGGCTGCGCGCTGCGCTCGACGAAGTGGCGGAGAAGATCGGAACCCGCTCGGTCGACAACGTCTACCTGACGCCGGGCACCGAAGTGGCGGTGATGGAGCGCGGCAAGCATGCGAAACGGGAGCGCTGCCTCATCCTCGGCATCGCCGCCCTCGACACGCTCACCGTCCGGCCGTTCAAGGCGGTGCTCGGACATGAGTACGGCCACTTCTCCAATCGCGACACGGCGGGCGGATCATTCGCTCTCGCTGTGCGCCGCTCAGTCGGCGCGACCGCGTACGGCCTGGCCACGGGCGGCGCCGCGGCGTGGTTCAACCCGGCGTGGCTCTTCGTCAATGGGTTCCATCGCGTATTCATCCGCATCTCGCACGGCGCTTCCCGTCTGCAGGAAGTGCTGGCCGATCGGTGGGCGGTGTTTGCCTACGGCGCCGAAGCGTTCGAGCAGGGCCTGCGCGCGGTGATCGAGCGCAGCGTCCGATTCGACGCGCATGTCGGCGCGACGCTGAAGGAAGTCGTCAACCGGAAGTTGCCGCTGGCGAACCTCTACACCTACGCCCCTTCGACCGCAGTGGACGTGAGCAAGGCGGTCGAGGAAGCGATCCATCGCAAGGCCTCCGCCTACGACAGCCATCCATCGCCGGCGGAACGCTTCGCGCTCGTCCGCGCGCTTCCACAGCGTTCCGCAATTCGCGTCAGCGACGACGACGCGTCGGCCTGGTCGCTTTTCAGCAATGCCGAGGAGCTGCAGCAAAAGATGACGGCGCAGGTGCGGGCCAACGTGATGGCGAATTACGGCGTGAAGATCAGCGAGTAACGCCGGCGACTCGCCGGCCGGTGCGCCGGCAACTTGCCGGCGCGGGCTGGTAGCCCGCGCACCCGCCGGCTGGGAGCCGGCGTTACATCTGCTTTCTCAGCGGATCACGGCGGCGGTCGCCCGGCTCTCCCTCTTCGCTCTCCAGCTCGAATTCGTCCAGGTCGGTTTCCGAGCCGACTTCCGGCAGATTCTCCTCGTCGTCGAGGCCGCGGTTTTCGGAAACATCTGATTTCCGGTTCATACCAGCCGGTTTATTCATCATTCGCGCCAGTAATCAGCGGCGCACGACCACGAGGGTGAGGTCATCTTCGCGAGAGGCGACATGCCGTTCCACAGCGGCCAGGACAGCCTCCGCTGTCTGGCGGGCTGAGGTTCGGGGCTGGGTGCGGAGCACGGCTTCGAGCCGATCGATTCCGAACTCCTCGTCGCTGGTCGATCGCGCTTCGATCAGGCCGTCGCTGTAAAGGATGAGCATTTCGCCGGGTTCCAGTCGCGTTGTATGCGAGTTCCATCGCGATTCTGACAACATTCCCACCACCGGGCCGCTGGAGGCGATCGACTCGATCCTGCCGTCGGCGCGCATCACCAGCGGCGAGCAGTGCCCGGCGTTGACGATGCGCAGCGTTCCGTCGTCGGCGAGATGGCCGATGACCGCGGTGGCGAAGCGATTGCGCGGAACAATCGGACGGAGGAACTCGTGCAGCCGTCCCATGGTCGCCGCCGGATCGCATCGCGTGCTGGCGCAGGAGACGATGCGATGCTCGAGCTCCTCCTGGATCATGGCCATCACCACGGCGGCGGAGAGTCCCTTCCCGGCGACGTCGCCGAGAGCGAACCAGAGTCGATCTTCGTAGCGATGCGTGAAGTAGAAATCGCCGGTGAATGCGGTTGCCGGCAATGAGACTGCGTGAATATCCAGTGTGTGGGCCGGCTTTAGCCGGCCGGCACGAAATAGCGGCAGTTGGATCACGCCGCCTTTGGCTGGCACCGTTTGCATGGTCGAAATCCTTTCCCCTCCGCCTCGTCCGCCCCGTGAAAAGGGACGCGGTTTTCCTCCCGGATGCGCCGCGCGTCGCGGCAGGTGGGGAAGCAGAAGATTTTGGTGGTGCGCGATCCGATGAAGCGGATGCCCTCGTCCGCCAGGTCGTCGAGCGCATCGACATCGACCCCTTCGCGCCGCAGCAGGTCGCGTTTCATCTTGGCGCCGTAGGCGTACTTTCCCACGCCTCCGCCGGCAGGCACGACGCGATGGCAGGGGATGATGAACGGCACGACGTTGCGGGCGACGACGTTGGCCACGGCGCGAACGGCGCGCGGACGGCCAACCTGCTCGGCCAGCCAGGAGTAGCTCCGCACCTCGCCGCGCGGAATGCGGCTCATCGTGTCCAGCACCTCGCGCTCTAGTTCGGTGGTCTCGCCGAAGTCCACCTGCGGCTTGTCCACCCCTTCACCGCTGACTGCGGCGAGCACTTGTCGCCGGAGAGGTTCCGGAATCGGCCCGCGCTCCAGCGTCCGTCCGTAGCGCTTCGTATAGTGCGATCGGAGGTCGGCCAGCGATCGTCCGCTGATCATCTTGATGGCCCGGTCTGAGAACGCTACCCACACGTCGCCGACCTGATCGAAGAAATCCGGTTTCATTACTTCGCGCAGCGATCGTGGCGGAGCGATCACCAGGGACTTCACCGCCCGGGCGAGCTGCTCCACGTCGGCGACCGACTCGTCGCAGCTGGCGCACGTCGACAGGTGATCCTTCAACGCGCCGTGCTCGTGGGCATGCAACTCTTTCGTTCGCATCGCGTCGATTCGCGTCAATGCTGATCTACACCGCATAGGTCACTCCCTTTTTGGCCAACGCCTCCCGCAGCAGCTTCAGCGAGCGAAAAACCTTCCCTCGCAAAGCGGCTTCCGTCCCGCCCACGGTCCTGACGATCTCGCCGTACGACATCTCCTCCATGAAGCGCAGCAGGATCAACTCGCGCGCTTCCACTGGCAGAAGGGCGATGGCCCGGCGCAGCAGCTCCACTTCCTGCTTGCGCTCCAGTTCCGATCCTTCCAGCCGTACGAAGGGCCCGAGGCGGCCGTCATCGAATGATTCCAGCGGCTGCTCGAGCTGATGGCGCTTGGACCGGCGTTTGTTCAGACAGAGATTTCTCACGGTTCGAAAGAGCCAGGGCCGCAGGGCGAGCGCGGCGCATCGCGCCTCGTCGTACTGGCGGGTGAGCGCGCGATGGGCGCGCATCATGGCGTCCTGCACAACCTCTTGTGCATCGAAGGGGTTCTGCAGGATGCCGTGGGCATAGCTGTACAGCGGTGACTCGAAGCGGTCGATCAACCGCTCGAACGCTCCCGGCTCGCTCCGATGGACCGCCACGGCCAGGTTCTCTTCCGGGAGCTCGAGGGGGGCCGCTTCGCCGCCCGTCCAGGAGTTCTTCATGCTTCTAACAACACGCCGTTTGCTCATTCCGTTCGTTTCTCCGTATGATCTCGCGCAAATCGCCCAAATTGGTGTGGAGGTCACATGAAGAAACTGTTTTCCATTGCCCTCTTCGCGGCGGCCACGGTAGCCGCGTATGCCCAAACGCCCCCTCCTCAGCCGGAGCAGAAACCCGAAGAGAAGAGAAGGTAAAGGTCAAGGAGGAGATGACGGTCACGGCGCGTAAGAAAGAGGAAACGATTCAGGAAGTCCCCATTTCTGTGGCGGCGCCGACCGAATCGGAGCTTCGCGATCGCGGCGCTGAGACCATCGAAGACGTGGCCGCGAACGTGGCCGGGTTCAGCGTACAGAACCTCGGTCCTGGTCAGAGTCAGGTGGCCATTCGTGGTGTCTCGTCCGGCCAGATCGCGCGCGACCAACCGGGAGTCAAGGAGCAGGCCGGCTTCTATCTCGATGAGTCGGTGATCTCCCTCTCGCTCTTCACGCCGGATATCGATCTCTTTGACCTGTCACGCATCGAAGTCCTGCGCGGGCCGCAAGGCACGCTGTTCGGCTCCGGCTCGGAGTCGGGCACGATACGCTACATCACTAACCAACCGAGGCTCGGCATCTCGGAATCGGTCGGTGAATTTACGGCCGACACGATCAGCAACGGCAGCGCCGGTGGAAGCGCGAAGTTCGCTACGAACGTGCCGATCGGCAGCGCGGCGGCGACGCGGATCGTTGCGTATTACACGCGTTATGGCGGCTACATCGACGCCGTGCAACCCAACCTGAGCGTGAACAAAGATGTCAATCACGGATATCGCGCCGGTACACGGTTGTCGTTCCTCTTCAACCCGAACGATAGCCTGACCATCACGCCGCGTGTCCTCTATCAGAAAGTGGACATGAAAGGCTGGAACCGCATCGACGTCTTCAACATCCTCGGAAATCCGTACACGACGACACGACCCGCGGTGACGCTGGGCGATCGCCGGCAGTTCACGCAGATCCAAGAGCCGTGCGCGAGATCATACGGAGAAACGAACGGAATGAGCAAACGGCGTGTTGTTAGAAGCATGAAGAACTCCTGGACGAATCGGCACGTCGACGTGGTCCGTGACGCCGGCGCGCTGACCGCCAGCATCACCGGCGGATCCATCGGGTTACCCGAAAATGTCTACACCCTCAATTCACCGCTCGACGATTTCACCAGGGCCAGAGCAGCCACCGAAGAGCTGCGCCTCGCCGGCGCGGCAAATCGAGTGCAATGGCTGGTCGGCGGGTTCTACGCCAACACCCGGCGTAACTACGGCCAGCAGCTACTGGTAAGCGGATTCACGGCACTCAGCAAAATCCCAACAGCAAGCGTGATTGCGCCCACCGACGGGCTGTTCTGGTCTGACCTGCGATACAAGTACCGGCAGTCCGCGCTTTTTGGTGAAGCAACCTTTTCCGCTACGGACAAACTCGACCTTACCGGCGGTCTGCGCTGGTATCACTTTAATGAATCTCGCAGTCAGATCTTCGACGGCATTTTTGGAGAAGGCGATGACGGCAAGCCGCAGATTCAGCCAGGCTCCGCCAAGGCGAACGGCGTCGCGCCGCGCCTCATCGCTGCCTTCAAGCTGAGCGACGCGTCGCGGCTGTACGCCCAGGCCTCGAAAGGATTCCGCCTCGGCGGCATCAACGATCCACTGAACGTGTCCCTTTGCACCCCGGCGGACCTCGTCACGTTCGGGGGCCACCCGAGTTGGGAGGACGAGACTCTGTGGAATTACGAAGTGGGATCGAAGAACCGGATCATGAACAATCGGGGCGCATTCAACGTCGCGGCATTCTATGCCGACATCAAGAACCTGCAGGCCACAGTAACCGCCGGTTCGTGCTCTTCGCGCGTCGTCTTCAATGTCCCGAAAGCACGAAGCGCGGGCGCCGAGGCGGAGCTTTCACTGGCCCCGACAGACCAGTTTGATTTTTCGATTTCGGCCAGCCACACCGATTCCAAGCTGCGCTCCACGCTGACCGCCACCGATAAGGCAGGCAATGTCACGGTCGTGTCGGGGATCAGGAGCGGCGCCCGCATGCCGAGCGTCCCCCAGGACCAGGCGGCCGCGTCAGCAACGTATCGGATGCCGATGCAGAGCTTCGTCGGGTACCTGACCGGCGTCTACCAGCATGTCGGCGATCGCTTCACGCAGGTCGGTGACGAGGACCTCGGAAATCCGGCAACTCAAAGTCTGGTGACCTTCGCACCGCACAACATTGGCGGTCCGTACACGCAGAACTTCGTCACCTTCGATTCGAAGATGCCGGCGTATAACATCGTCAACCTGCGCTTCGGCGTCCTGAAAGGGAGATGGGACACTGCCCTCTTCGTCAACAACCTCACCGACGAGAAGGCGCTTCTGGCGCTGGACCGGGAGCGAGGACTTCGCGCCCGCATCGCTTACCTGACCAACCAGCCCCGAACCTTCGGTGTCAGTACGCGGGTCAATTTCTGAAGCTCTCCAGGCGGACGTTTCTAGCAGGCGTCGCGGCGGTTCCATTGATGGCCCGCCGCGACACGCAGTCTACCGCCACCGCCTCCCCGCCTCGCATTGCCGTAGTCGGTGCCGGCGCTTTTGGCGGCTGGACGGCGCTGCATCTCCTGCGTCTCGGCGCGCAGGTCACGCTGGTCGACTCGTGGGGTCCGGGAAACGCGAGGTCCAGCTCGGGCGGCGACACCCGCGTGATCCGCGCAATCTACGGACCGGATCGAATCTACGTCGA
>QHVS01000346.1 GCA_003223635.1 Acidobacteriota bacterium
CCTTCGATGAGGAATCGAGCCGCAGAAGCGGGTCGGAGAGCATCGAGGGAATCCGCAAACCCGACGAAGACGTCGAGGAGTACGAGGACACTACGCCAATGAGCAACCGAGGAGGTCTCAGCGAACATTAAGATTTCGTCCTTTTCAACTGATGAAAGCAGGGCCGCGCGACGAGCGCGGCCTTTTTGTTATTCTCGCCGTGTGATTCGCTTCGCCGCGGCGACTGCCGCAGACGTTCCCGACATCAAATCGCTGCTGGCGGAAAACGATCTCCCGACCGCAGGCGTCGATGACCATTGGAAGGCGTTCGTGGTTGCCCGCGAGGGTCGAGCGTTGGCTGGGTGCGGAGGGGCGGAGGTCTACGACGGCGCCGCGCTGATCCGATCGATCGCCGTCGCGGCGCCGCGACGTGGCAGCGGCATTGGCGATCAGATCGTCCACCGGCTGCTGGATGATCTGAAGAAGCGCGGGGTCGCTGAACTCTATCTTCTGACCACTACCGCGGAGGAGTATTTCGGGAAGAGGGGATTCGAGAAGGTCGATCGCGGACACGTGCCGCCTCAGCTGCTTCGCTCGCGTGAGTTTCAGGATGCGTGTCCGGCGAGCGCCGCGTGTATGCGTTTGATAGTTAACGGTTAACGGTGGCAGAGCCGCTGGCACCGTTGACCGTTAACTGTTACACCGTTAACTGATGCCTGTCTTCGACATCCACCTTCACGTCCAACCGTGGTCGATGGTGCGCCGCGACGCGCTGGACCTGATCGATGATCCTGCTCACACCGGGGCAAGGGAGATCCTCGCCTCAGCCGCCAGTGTGCTCCGGTATCTCGATTCCGAGGGAGTGGAGCGCGCCTGCTGCGTCAACTACGTGTCGCCCGAGGTGATGGGCTTCACCCGCGAGGTCAACGACTGGATCGCCGATTTCACGCGCGCCCATCGCCATCGACTGCTGCCCGTCGGCTCTGTCAATCCGCTGCATGAAGCTGACGCGGGAGCGGAAACGCGCCGCGTTCTGGATCTGGGGATCCGGATGATCAAGGTCCATCCGCCGCATCAGCTCTTCTCGCCGAATGCGTATCGTGCCGATCTGCCGCAGCTCGCCGACGTCTATCGGGAATGCGAGTCGCGCGGAATCCCGGTGATGTTTCACACCGGGACGTCGGTCTTTCCATCGGCCCGGAACGTATTCGCCGATCCGATGCCGGTCGACGACGTGGCGGTCGATTTTCCACGCCTGACGATCATCCTGGCCCACGCCGGGCGTCCGCTTTACGGAAGGACCGCATTCTTCCTGGCCCGCCGCCATCCCAACGTCCATCTCGATCTGTCCGGGATTCCACCGAAGGCGATGGGCCGATACGTGCCCCGCCTGGCGGAAGTCGCCGACAAAGTGTTGTGGGGGAGTGACTGGCCTGCTCCAGGCGTGACCTCGCTCCGGAAGAACATCGACGACTTTCGCGCCTTGGGCTATGGTCAGGTGATCGAGCGGAAGGTGCTTTGGGAGAACGCCGTGAGGATGTTTCCGTCATCCTGAGCGCAGCGAAGGATCTCCAACGCGCCGAGGCGAGATCCTTCGCCGTCTGCGCGGCTCAGGATGACGCCTTCCTCAGCAACGCGTCGACATCAACGCCGACGCGTTTCAGCGCTTCGAACGATCCGACATCCGACCAGCCAAAGTCTCCGCGAACGGCGGCCACGAGCGGCGTCTTCTCCATCAGCGCGTAATCGATGGAGATGTTGGGCATGGAAGCGTAGTTCTCTTCCGTCACTCGGGCGATCTCCGGTGCGGCGTCGCTGAGCCGGCGTCGAAACACGCTGGTGCGCCAGACGAACATGC
>QHVS01000347.1:0-1750 GCA_003223635.1 Acidobacteriota bacterium
CGAGGCCGCCGACGGCGTTGATGATCTGCGCCGTTCCCTGGCCGACCTTTCCGCCGAGGATCCCGCCCAGAATGCCGATGCCGGCCTGGGCCAGATACGCTTTGGACGCCTGGTGCGTCCCGTGGCGCAGTGCAACGTGCGAGATCTCGTGCGCCACTACGCCAGCCACTTCGCCTTCATTCCGCGCGTTTTCCAGCACCCCTCGGTTGATATAGATGAAGCCGCCGGGCAGGGCAAACGCATTGATATCCGATGAGTTCACCACCCGGAACTGATACTGGAATTGTGGTCCCCCCGCATTGGCCGCCAGGCGCTGGCCGATCTGATTCAGGTAGCCGTTCACCTGGCTGTCGTTCAGGAGCGGCAGTTGCTGCTGCGCCTCAGCCGCCGACTGTTGTCCGATCTGAACGTCGTCACTGGGAGAGAAGAGATTGAATCCAGGCTTGATGTTGGTTTGCGCGTTCGCGATGCCCGCGCCGAGGATCAGCGCTAAAAAGAGCGCAATCGCCGGGCTCGCGACGCTTCTTGGTCGTTCCATGAGCACCTCCTAAATAGCCAAAGGAAATGCATTGCGGATGCCGGTTAAGGGTATTTGCGCACCGCTCGAGCTCGCCAGCCGAGAAGCGAGCGCAGCGCAGCGAGATCGCGGCCGTCGATCACTCCGTCGCCGTTCACGTCGCATCCCCAAGTACCCGGAAACATCCCATCCTGCGCCACGAATGTGGAATGCGGATCGCCGTCCGCGAGCTCGCGATTCAGGGCGTCCCAATCGGCGGCGTCAATCTTCCCGTCGCCGTTGCAATCGCCCCGCAGCGGCACGATCAATTTGTAGACCGCTTTCCCGGTGATGAACAACAGATCGCCCTTTGGCCCCTCGGCGACGTCGATGATCGCCCCCGTCTCTCCCTCGATGAGCGTAATCGGATCGGGAAACGGCCGGGCATCGATATCGCGGACGTAATACAACGCTTTGGTGACGTAGGCGGCGATCACATATCCGCTGCGAAGCATCCCGTTGCGCCCCGACAGCGCCGCCATTCCGGTCGGGGCGGTGATGACCGGAAAGGTGTAGATCGGACCGACCGCGCCTTCGATCGGAGGTTGATTTCCGACAGTGAATGGCCAGCCGCAGAAATCGTGCTCATGAACGATGTCGATCTCATCGTCGACGGCCGGGCCGTTGTCGGTGGTGATCAAGCGCTGATTCGGCGCGTCCCAGAACATGTCGAACGGGTTCCGGAAACCGCGGGCGAACTGCTCGACGCTGCCGTCAGGAAAGACTCGAAAGATCTTTCCTCCGTTCCAGTCGGGAAGCGAAGCGATCTCGAAGCCTCCGTAATCGCCGATGCCGAAGAAGATCGAGCCATCAGCGGCGACGGTCGGATTCCCCCCATGATGTTCGGGAGATGAGCCGCGCGCGGGAAAATCTTTGTCGGCGACGAACGACTGGAGGATCGTTTCCTTGCCGGTGGTGAGATCGATCGTGGAGAGTACGTCCGCGATTTGATTCGGCGTGGTGTAATGCACGACCGCAGTGCTGTCATCGCGGAGAGCCAGGCCCAGAAGGCCGGAGTCGCCGCCGGCAACTGTGGTCACCTGCGCGATGAGCGAGCTCTGACCGCCGTCGAAACGCAACAGGTTGCCGTCCGTGGTCGTGTAGTAGATGGTGCCGTGCGAGTCGATGGCGATCGAGCTGCCGAAACCGCTCGTAACGCCGAGAAGCTGCACACCGAACCCGGGGAGGTGGGAG
>QHVS01000347.1:1918-3666 GCA_003223635.1 Acidobacteriota bacterium
GTCAGAGTTCTACGGGACGACCAACGAATCAGAGGCGATCGCCACGATTCAGCGCGCGCTCGACCTGGGCATCAACTTCCTCGATACGGCCGACATGTACGGTCCCTTCACCAACGAAAAGCTGGTGGGGAAGGCGATCCGCGGACGCCGCGGCCAGGTCATCGTGGCGACGAAGTTCGGCAACCAGCGGCGCGACGACGGGACCTGGATCGGCACCAATGGGAAACCGGAATACGTGCGCGCTGCATGCGACGCCTCGCTGCAGCGGCTGGGCGTCGACCACATCGATCTCTACTATCAGCATCGCGTCGACACGTCGGTGCCCATCGAGGAAACGGTTCAGGCGATGGCCGATCTTGTCCGCCAGGGCAAGGTCCGCTACCTCGGCCTCTCCGAGGCGGCGCCCAAGACGATCCGGCGCGCGCAGAAAGTGCATCCCATCAGCGCGCTGCAGACCGAGTATTCACTCTGGAGCCGCGAGCCCGAGGACGAGATCCTGCCCACGGTGCGCGAGCTGGGAATCGGATTCGTCGCCTACAGCCCGCTGGGGCGGGGATTCCTCGCCGGCCGCTTCAAATCGATCGAGGATCTGGAGCCGGATGACTACCGCCGCAATTCGCCGCGATTCCAGGGCCAGAACTTCCAGCGCAATCTCGACGTCGTGAAGAGAATCGAAGAGATAGCCGCGGAGAAGCGTGTGAAGCCGTCGCAACTCGCGCTGGCCTGGCTGCTGGTGCAGGGTGAAGACATCGTTCCGATCCCGGGGACGAAGCATGTGAAGTATCTGGAGGAGAATGTGAAGGCAACGGACATCCGACTCACGCGCGAGGAGCTTCGGCGCATCGGCGAGGTGGCCCCGATCGGTGTCGCGGCCGGCGATCGTTACGCCGATATGACCAGGGTCAACCTCTGAAATTTTGCCCCGCGGCGGGAGGTTGAACGAGGCCTTGACGCGTGATAGCGTCACGCTCTTCCTTGTCGCGGGGTGGAGCAGTCTGGTAGCTCGTTGGGCTCATAACCCAAAGGTCGCAGGTTCAAATCCTGCCCCCGCAACCAACTCAGAACAAAAATCTAAGCCCGCTGAGAGGCGGGCTTTCTTGCGCCATCTGCTACCGGTTTGCTAGCGAACGCTAATCGGATGGGCCGGAATGCGAACAATTCTCGAGTTGTACCGACCAGGTACCCGCCTCGGCGATACTCGGGAAGTCAGACCACGGCGGCTTTGACACAATGGATGGGCGGAAGTGAGTCGAACAGGCAACTCCACTCTTCGCCGCCTTCACGGCCGATCCAGAGCTGGCCTGTCGTGGTTCCGAGATATAGCGCGGGCGACTTCATCTCATCGATGTCCATGGCGTCGCGCTGGACGGTGAAGAAGCTCTCCTTCCGCTTCCACGAACGGCCGCCATCCTCGCTGCGCCAGACCGCGGGCGCTCCGCCCGGGCAGGTGCGCGTCGACGGCTCGAGCGGCATCACATAGACCGTGTCGGCGTCGTGCGGATGCACGACGATCGGAAACCCGAAGTCAGACGGCAGTCCTTTGGCGATCGAGTACCACGTCTGTCCGTAGTCGTCGCTGCGCAGCACGCCGATGTCCGGACGCGGGCCCCCCGGGCCTTCCCATTCACCCCAGCCGCCGTGGTTCTGCATATAAAGGCGGCCCGGTGCGCCGTCATGGCGCGCGATTTTGTGCACGCACTGGCCGAACTCGGGGTACGGATCGGGCTGGAAACCGGCGCCGATGCCTT
>QHVS01000074.1 GCA_003223635.1 Acidobacteriota bacterium
TGAGCGTGATGACGAGCATGGCAACCGTGGCGCGGCGGTTCGCCAACTGCGCGTTGCGGACCGCGAGGGCCATGGTCAGCGAGCTGACGATCAGAACCAGCGTGTTGATGCCGCCGGCCAGCGTGTTCTGCTGCGCCGCGCCCAGCGCCCACGCCTCCGGGTACAGCGCGCGATAGATCCAGTACGCGCAGAGGATGCCGCCGAAGAAGAGGATCTCCGTGGCCAGGAACATCCACATGCCGAGGATGGACGCCTCGTGCTGTTGTCCCAGATCCTCGAAGTGATGCTGGAGAGCCGGGTGGGCGGCGGCGTGCTCGTCGTGCGTCGCGACTGTCATCGTTTCCTCGAGACCCGGAATGCAGAATGCAGAATGCAGAATGCAGAAACACTATCTGCACGATTTCTTCGTTCTGCATTCTGCATTCTGCGTTCTGCATTCATACGTTCTGAGTCTCCCCCATCGCCTTGAGCATGGCCGGGTAGTCGTAGGCGTCCCATGTCACCACCGGAGTCTCGTGAAAGTTCTCTTTCGGCGGCGGCGACGAAGTGGTCCACTCCAGCCCGACCGCGCCCCACGGATTCACACCCGCCTTATGTCCGAATCGCAACGACCAGATCAGATAGAAGAGCGGCAATGCATAGCCGACGGCCAGGATCGATGCGCCGGCGGTCGACATCACGTTGAGCACCTGGAATTCGGGCGCATACGCGTGGTAGCGCCGCGGCATCCCCAGATATCCGAGAACGAACTGCGGCAGGAACGTCAGATTGAAGCCGACGAAGACGAGGAGCGCGCTGAGACGGGCCCACCACTCCGGATACATCCGGCCGGTGATCTTCGGCCACCAGTAGTGAAGCGCGGCGAAGTAAGCCATCACCGCGCCGCCCACCATGATGTAGTGGAAGTGGGCGACGACGAAGTAGGTGTCCGTGACGTGGACGTCCAATCCGAGGGCGGCGAGAAAGAGTCCGGTCACGCCGCCGATGGTGAAGAGCCCGATGAAACCGAGGATGTAGAGCATCGGCGTCATCCAGGCGACGGACGCCTTGTAGAGCGTCGCGGTCCAGTTGAAGACTTTGATGGCTGACGGGACGGCGACGAAGTAGCTGAGGAAGGAGAAGATCATCGCCGAGTAGATGGAGATTCCGGCAACGAACATGTGATGGGCCCACACCAGGAATCCGAGGAAGGCGATGGCCAGTGAGGAGAAGGCCACGAACTTGTAGCCGAAGATCTTTTTCCGGGTGAACGCCGCCACGACTTCGCTGGCCACGCCCATGGCCGGCAGAATCATGATGTACACCGCCGGGTGCGAGTAGAACCAGAACATGTGCTGATAGAGAAGAGGATCGCCGCCCAGAGCGGGATCGAAGATGCCTACGTGCACCACGCGCTCGAACATCAGCAGAAACAGCGTGATGGCCAGCACCGGCGTTGCCAGAAGCTGCACCACGCTCGTGGCGTATATGGCCCAGACGAAGAGCGGCAGACGGTACCAGGTGAGCCCGGGCGCGCGCATCCGGTGGATGGTGACCAGGAAATTCAATCCGGTCAGGATCGAAGAGAAGCCGACGATGAACGCGCCGAAGGTCGTGCCGAAGACATGCGTGTTCGAGTACTGCGTGGAGAACGGTGTGTAAAAGGTCCAACCCGTATCCACGCCGCCGGTGATGATCACGTACAGCCCGACGAACGCGCCGATCATGTAGAGGTACCAGCTCAGCAGGTTGATCTTGGGAAAGGCGAGGTCCTTCGCCCCGAGCTGGATGGGAAGAATGAAATTCCCCATCACCGCCGGTATGGACGGGATGAGGAAGAAGAAAATCATGATGATGCCGTGCAGGGTGAAGAACTTGTTGTAGGTGTCGCTGGTGAGCAGGTCGCCTTCGGGCGTGAGCAGCTCGAGGCGCATCATCATGGCGAAGAAGCCGCCCAGGATGAACATCAGGCTGATGGAGAACATGTAGAGGATGCCGATCCTCTTGTGATCCTTGGTCAGCAGCCAGGAGAAGACGCCGTAGTCGACGTTGAGATAGTTGCGCGTCCGTTCCGGCTCGATGAAGCGGACGTCATGCAGAGTCACGCTGCTCATCGTCTCTGTTCCTTTTGTGGAGTCCCCGCCGGCGAGGGCGCCGGCGCCCCACCGAGCGACTTGATGTAGGCGAGAAGCTTCAGCAGGTCGTCCTCGCTGACCTGGCCCTGAAACGTCGGCATGATCGGACCGAAGCCCTTCACCAGCTTGGCCTGCGGATTGAGAATCGATTCTCGGATGTAGTTGTCATCCGCCTTCACCACCGAGTTATCGCCGAGCGTGACGTCGGAGCCGTACAGGCCGACCAGCACCGGCCCTCGGGCGGTGGCGTCATTCGTGTGACACGTATTGCAGGCGTGCGTCTGGAACAGCTTCTCGCCCTGCGATGCGAGCGAGCCTTCGCTGCCGCCGGCCAGCCACTTCTGATAGTCGGTCGGCTCCATCACCTCCACCCACCCGATCATTCCGGAGTGCTGCGTCCCGCAGTACTCGGCGCAGAAGATGTGAAAGCGCCCCGTCCGCGTGGCCTGAAACCACATCGTGCGATATCGACTGGGCAGCACGTCCGCTTTGATCCGAAAGCTCGGAAAGAAGAGGCTGTGGATGACGTCCTCCGATGCGAGTGTGATGCGCACCGGACGACCGACCGGCACATGCAGCGTGTTGATCTCCCGCTGGCCGGTCGAATGCTGAAATTTCCACATCCATTGCTTGCCGGTGGCGTAGACGTCCAGCGCATTGTCAGGGATGCGCGCCAGCCGGAAATAGAGCCAGGCGCCCCAGACGAACATGCCCATGAAGATGACGAACGGAATGCCGATCCATCCCGCCTCGAGCATTTGCGGCGGCTCCTGATCCTGGGCCAGCTGATTCTGCGGCGTGCGCCGATACTTGATGGCCAGGATGAAGATGAGAAGAAAGATCAGGATGGACACCGAGCCGGTAATCACGCTGAGAACGATAAATAGCGCGTCGACCTGGCCGGCGACCGTCGATCCCTGCTCGGGAAACAGCGGGAAGTCGGAGATCAACATGGCTGGGTCTTTATCCTGAGCGAAGCGAAGGATCTACGGTGCTTCAGCGTCGCCGATGAAAGAGTGAATGGCGACGGCGGATGCGATGGGGGCTCCGCTTGGGCAGGCTGTCGCTGCGCCACCGGAGATGCTTCGCTGCGCTCAGCATGAAATTCGATCAACATGGCGGCCCCTCATCCGCCCTTCGGGCACCTTCTCCCCGCAAGCGGGGAGAAGGCTCTCGAGTGGGAGAGACTTCTCGAGTGCCCTCGCCCCGCGAAGCGGGGAGAGGGTGGCGCGCAGCGCCGGGTGAGGGGCCGCTCCGTTCACGCCGCAGCATCACCACGATGAATCCCGCCAGCCCTACGATCGTGGCGATCCCGCCGGCGCGGACCACGTTCATCGCGCTCCGGCTGTATTTGCCCGTGGCCGGATCGTAGTGATAGCAGAGGAGAAGAAGCTGATCGGTCGCGCTGCCGATGCGATTCCGCGAGGCTTCGACCAGCGCCAGGCGTACGTCGCGGGCCTTGTATTCGAATCCGTACAGGTAGCGCGAGATCCGCCCCTCGGGAGTGAGGACGAGGAGCGCCGTCCCGTGCGCGAACTGATCGAGCTTCGGATCGTACGCGTAGTGAAATCCCACCGCGTCCGTGAGCTTCTTGATCGACGTATCGTGCCCGGTCAGGAAGTGCCACCCGCTGACCGCGCTGAAGCGGCCGTATCGCTTGATGTACTTCTCCTTCTTCGCCGCCGCCTGATCCGGCATGTCGCGCGGATCGATGCTTACGGTGATCACGTCAAATTCTTTACCGACATCGAACTTCAGCTCCGCCAGTGTGCTGGCGATCCCTTCCATGACCATGCTGCAGAGCATCGGGCAGCGGTAGTACATGAAGTTGAGGAGCACCGGCTTTCCGCGGAGCTCATCGCGCAGCCGGATGACCTTGCCGCTCTCGTCGCGGAACATCAGATCGAGCGGAATCTGCGTGTTCAGTTTCTGCTGAATGTCGACCCGTCCCGGCAGGCGCGGCGGCGTCGCGGAGTTGTCGGCGTAGGCCGAACACGCTAGCAGGACCAATGCGACACAAGTGCGGGATAGAAAACTCATTGCCGCACCACCGGAAAGCCGCGTTGCAGAGCCAACTGCTTCGCTACATCAATGGGCAAACGCACGATCCCCTTCTGACGGTCGACCCATCCAGGGTTGTGCAGCGCCTGATCTTCCGAGCGCTGCATCTCTTCCATGTCCGTGACCGGAGTGGAGCGGTACGGTGCCATCACCTGGCCGGGGCGTTCCTGTGCAGGAAAGGGCTGCAGGCGGGGCCCCTGCGGCACGGAGAGGTCACCCGGCCGTTGCATCGCCGTCAGCGGCGGACGCACATCGCGTCGCGCCTCTTTGGCGAAGTGCTTGAACAGAATCCAGAGGAAGAAATGCGTGAAGACGCCGAATACGATGAAGATCACCAAGAACCACAGCAGCGCGCGCACGTTCACGTCGCTCCGCTCGTGATGCGTCTCCGGATTGAGGAGGTGATCTTCCGCGTGGTGCTCAGGCATTGACGCGCACCGCCCCTTCTCGAATCGCCTCTTCCACCCACGTCTCGTGAATGGGAATGATGGTCTGTCCTTTCAGTTGATCGATGAACGCATACAACCAGATGCCGCCGATTCCGATCAGCGAGGTCAGGTTCCAGATCGAATAATGAAAATGCTCGCCGTACCAGGACGGCGCGACCAGCCAGTAGATAGCCACATAGCGCATGACGATGACGACCACCGTGACAATGGCGATCGTGTCCGGTCGATCCTTGATCGAGCGCATCAGCAGCATGAAGAACGGCAGGAAGAAGTGGAAGAGCACGATCATCAGCGCCAGGAAGCCCCACCCGCCGTGCTCCCGGATGAGGTAGTGCGGGATCTCCTCGTGAATGTTCGCGTACCAGATGAGCAGGAACTCCGAGAACGCGGTGTAGGCGTAGAACATCACGAAGGCCAGCATCAGATTGCCGAGGTCGCGAAGATGCGATGGCTTGAGAATGCCGGCCATGGCCGGCGTGTCGGCCATGCGGGAGAGGAAAAAGGTGACGAAGGCGAACGCCGAGAGTCCGCAGCCAACGGTGAAGGTGATGCCGTACATCGTGGAGTTCCACTTCGGCTCGATGGACATCATCCAGTCGATGGAGGCGAAGGTCAGCGTCAGCACGATCATCGGCAGCCCCGCGGCCGCCCATCGGCGCCGGGCGAGATCAGTGAACGGCGACCGATCTTCGTAGAACTTCAGCGACAGCGCGCGAATCCGCCAGGCCCACACGATCCAGCAGAGAAAGTAAACGACAGCGAACGCGAGAAACCGCACCCAGTTCAGATACCCGAGCTTCTGGCTGACCACTTCATCGTGGCGCGCCCAATCGAGGTTCGTCCAGGGATAGAGGTGCTTCATCCCGATCAGCAAAGGGAGGAAGAACACAGCCATCAACATCATGGTGCGGGCCGCGGCGCCGAGAGGCCGGCGAATCATCAGACCCCATTCGCCGCCGGTCGTGTACTGCAGCATCAGGACGGCAAGGGAGCCGGCGACGATGGAGAACCAGAAGAGATAGCTCGGCAGATAGGCGCGGAAGAATTCCTGCGGATCGAGCAGCCATCCCAGCGCGCTGGCGGCCAGACCGATGACGCCGACGATCAGGGCCGGCTTCTGAAAGCGCCCGATGTGGGCGGACGGAGCGGCGCCGCGAACAGGAACTTCCGTCACTGCGCTGCTCCGGTCAATTTCGCCCGCTGGTCGGGGGGCAAGTCGTTGATCCGCCCGTTCTGGCTGAGCTGCAGCGCGCGGATGTAGGCGATGATCGCCCAGCGATCACTCACCGGAACCTGGGCGGCATACGACGGCATGGCCCCGAACCCGTTGGTCATCACGTCGAAGAAATGCCCGGTCTTCGCGGCGCGCAGCGTGTCGGTGTGAAATGACGGCGGGTGGCGATAACCACGAGAGGGAATCATCCCGTTGCCGTCGCCCAGTTTGCTGTGGCACTCCGAACAGAAAATATTGAATCGCTCCTCGCCGCGATTCATGACCGCCGCGGTGACCGCGAAGGGAAAGCCGTCCCCATCCTGTCCATTGATCTTTCCCGTGGCCAGAAAGCCGGTGAGGGCCAACTCTCCGCGAGCCACGGTTCCCGGGATTCGCGGCCGCGCCGACATCCCATCCGAGAAGAAGTCGCTCGGCTCGAGCGGATCGTATTTGGGCTGGTTAGCCATCTTCTGACGGCAGGCGGTCAGAAGAAATGCAAAATGCAGAATGCAGAATGCAGAAAGGAGCACGCGTCGCGAAAGCCCTTTTCTGCATTCTGCATTCTGCATTCTGCATTCTCGAAGGGCGCTACCACGGGACATCCGTCACCTCCCGTGCGCCGAGCGTCAGCAGAAAATCCCAAGTCCGGTCTAAATCGAACTTCGGATCGCGCGCCTGGATGACCAGAAAGAATTTGTCGCGCGAGGCCTGATCGAATCGCTTGACGTTGAAGACGGGGTGATACGGCATCGGAAGGCCGTTCAGAGCGAGCATTCCGAACACCGCGGTGAGCGCGGCGACGAGGATCGCGCATTCAAACGTGATGGGGATCCAGGCCGGCCAACTGTTGAGCGGCTTTCCGCCGATATTGAGCGGATAGCTGATCACGTTCGCGTACCAGCACATGAAGAATCCGCCCAGCCCACCCACCACGCCCCCGGCCAGCACGAGCAGCGGCAAGCGTGTCGTGTGCATCCCCACCGCCTCGTGCAGTCCGTGCACGGGAAACGGCGAATAGGCATCCATCTCCAGGTAGCCGGCCTCCCGCGCCGCGTTCGCCGCGAGGATCAGCTCTTCCGACGTGGCGAATTCGGCCATGACGCCATACGTCCCGGCGAGCGGTTTGCCGATGGCCATCGCCTACTCGGTCCCTTCCGCTGCGTGCGATCCGGGGATCAGCGTGCGCATTTCGAAGATGGAGATCATGGGCAGCACTCGGACGAAGAGGAACAGCAGAAAGATGAACAAACCGATCGAGCCGAGGAACATCCCCCAGTCCCACACCGTGCCGTGATACATGCCCCACGAGGAGGGCAGGAAATCGCGGTGCAGGCTGACGGGGATGATGACGAATCGCTCCAGCCACATGCCGACGTTGACGAACATCGCGGTGAAGAACAGCCAGCCCGGGCTGGTGCGCAGACGCTTGAACCACATCATCTGCGGCGCCACGCCGTTGCAGAGAATCAGCATCCAATACATCTTCCAGTACGGGCCAAACGCTCGATTCATCATCATGTAGCGCTCGATGGTGTTGCCGCTGTAGTACGCGAAGAACGCCTCCAGGGCGTAGGCGTAGAAGACGATGAGCCCCGTGGCCAGCATCACCTTTCCCATGTTCTCCAGATGCTTGATGGTGATGAAGTCTTCGAGGTGAAAGAGCTTTCGGAAGGGAATCGCCAGGGTGAGCACCATGGCGAAGCCGGCGTAGACCGCTCCGGCCACGAAGTACGGCGGAAAGAACGTTGAGTGCCATCCGGGGACCTGCGCGACCGCGAAGTCGAAGCTCACGATGGTGTGAACCGACAGAACGAGCGGCGTGGACAGGCCGGCCAGCAGCAGGTACGCGGTCTCATATCGATACCAATGCTTGGCCGAACCGCGCCAGCCGAGGGCGGCCATGCCGTAGATCTTCCTGCCGAAAAAGCTGTTGGAACGATCGCGCAGCGTGGCCAGATCGGGGATGAGGCCCACGTACCAGAACAGCGCGGAGACAGTTGCGTAGGTGGTGACGGCGAAGACGTCCCACATCAACGGGCTGCGGAACTGCGGCCACAGCGTCATGGTGTTCGGGTACGGGAAGAGCCAGTAGTCGTACCAGGGACGCCCGGTGTGCAGCGCCGGGTAGAGTCCCGCCGACGCCACCGCGAACAGCGTCATCGCCTCGGCGAAGCGGTTGATGGAGGTGCGCCAGTCCTGGCGCAGCAACAGCAGAATCGCCGAGATCAACGTGCCGGCGTGACCGATGCCGATCCACCAGACGAAGTTGAGGATGTCGAATCCCCACCCGACGGGATGATTGATGCCCCAGATCCCCACGCCGACGAAGATCAGCTTCCCGATCACCGAGGTCAGAAGCATCACGCCCAGACAGCCGACCATGAAGCCGATGTACCAGCCGAACGGCATCTTGCGGCGCAGGACGATCGAGCTGATGTGATCCGTGACCGACGCGTACGTGTGCCCAGGCTCCAGGACGGGCTGAGGGATGAACCGCGCGGGGATTTTCATCTCCTGCGTGGTGGGGCGGACTTCGTGGATCGGAGTCTCTTGTGCCATGGCTATTCGATCGAATGCAGAATGCAGAATGCAGAATGCAGAATTGGGTTCCGTGACATTTCTGCATTCTGCATTCTGCATTCTGCATTCATGACTTGATCTCCGGATTCGGGTTGCGGATCACCCCGAGGTAAGTCGTTCTGGGTCTCGTGTTCAGCTCTTCCAGCATCGCGTAGTTGGCCGGTTCCTTCTTCAGCTTGGCCACGCGGCTGTTCGGATCGTTCATATCGCCGAACACGATGGCCTCGGACGGACAGGCCTGGGCGCAGGCGGTGGTGACTTCGCCGTCGCGCACGCGGCGGTTGTCTTTCTCCGCTTCGATCTTGGCGTGATTGATTCTCTGCACGCAGTAGGTGCACTTCTCCATCACTCCGCGCGTGCGGACGGTGACATCGGGATTGCGCATCGGCTTGAGAGAGGGCGTGATGTAGTCGCTGTAGTGGTAGAAGTTGAAGCGCCGGACTTTGTATGGACAGTTGTTCGAGCAGTACCGCGTCCCGACGCAGCGGTTGTAGGTCATGTCGTTGAGACCTTCGGCGCTGTGCGACGTCGCCTCCACCGGGCAGACCGGTTCGCACGGGGCTTGCTCGCACTGCATGCAGGGAACCGGCTGGTGAAACACCTCCGGATTCTCCGGCTCGCCGCGGTAGTAGCGGTCGATGCGAAGCCAGTGCATCTCGCGCTCGCGCCACACCTGATCCTTCCCCACGATGGCGATGTTGTTCTCCGCCTGGCAGGCCAGCACGCAGCCGTTGCAGCCGGTGCACACGCTCGTATCGATGACCATGGCCCAGGCATGCGACGGGTACGTGACGAGCGGGTACATCGACTGTGGGTTCTGCTCCTCGGCGCCTGGCGCTTCGCGCACGAATGACGGATCGCGCTGATACTCCTCGAACGTCGTAGCGCGGATGATGCCGCGGTCGCCTCCGATGTCGCGGACATTGATGCTCTGGTGCTCCTGCGTGCAGCCGATGGGATACGGCGCGGCATTGACGCGCACGATCTGCGCCCCTCCCCCACCGTTCATCGCATCGGAGAAGCGCAACGGATAGACATTCACCCCGAGCGGACCGTCCGGTGGAGTGGCCACGTGGCCGCCGCTCTGCCGGCCGTAGCCGAAGGACAACGTGCCGCAGCCCTCCGGGTGTC
>QHVS01000075.1 GCA_003223635.1 Acidobacteriota bacterium
ATCATCGAGCAATCGACGAAGGCGGTTCGCTTCGCCGTAGGCCACGGACTGCCGGTCATGTACGTGACCGAAGACACCACGCGGGCCAAGCCGCAGGACGTGGAGAAGCTCTACACCGCGGCGATCGACGCCGGAGCGAAGCGCGTCTGCGTCTGCGACACAGTAGGCCACGCCACGCCGTGGGGCGTTCGCAATCTGATCCGCTTCGTCCGCAATCTCGTGCAGCGCGTCAATCCGCAAGTGAAGGTCGACTGGCACGGCCACTCCGATCGCGGCCTCGGCGTCATCAACTCCATCGCCGCTCTGGAAGCCGGAGCGGATCGCGTGCACGGCTGCGCCATGGGCATCGGAGAGCGCGTGGGCAACACGCCGATCGATCTGCTGATGGTCAATCTCAAGCTCATGGGATGGATCGACAACGATCTGACATCGCTCCCGGAGTATGTGCGCTTCGTGTCGCAAGCCACCAAGGTCCCGCTGCCCGATCAATACCCGGTGATCGGACGCGATGCGTTCCGAACCGGCACCGGTGTGCACGCCGCTGCGATCATCAAAGCGAAGAAGAAGGGAAACGAATGGCTGGCCGACCGCGTCTACTCAGGTGTGCCGGCCGGAATGTTCGGATTGCAGCAGATCATCGAAGTGGGTCCGATGAGCGGCCTGTCCAATGTCGTCTACTGGCTGGCGTCGCATGGATATCCGCAGGAAGAGTCGCTGGCTCAAGAGTTGTTCCAACTCGCGAAGTCGACGAATCGAGTCCTGACTGATGACGAGTTGCACACCCGCGCGCGCAAGTGGCAGGAATCGAACGCGGTGCCGTCATCCTGACGATTAGCCCGAGTGGCGAAATGGCAGACGCAGCAGACTCAAAATCTGCCGGGGCGCAGGCCCCGTGTCGGTTCGAATCCGACCTCGGGCACCACCCTGCAATGCGGAGCACGGACCTTACGGTTCATCAGTACTGAATGCGACGATCTCTGATCCTTCTGGCCTTCCTGGCGCTTCTTCCCTCCCTCTTTGCCGGCGATGACCGGCCGCGATTTGACCGCCCAGCGCCCGGCGACGCCGAACGCGCGCGTCACTACATCGTGCAGACAGAGCACGTGCTTCGACCGGCGGAACAGGCGCAGCTCGCGGCGGAAGGCATTGAGATCCAGCATGTTCTTCCATCGAATCGTTACATCGTCCGCGCTGCTGATCCGGACTCCCTCCAGGCCGAGCCGCTGATTCGAAGTGCTCAGACGCTGGCGCCGTCAGCCAGGCTGCATCCCTCTGCATATCGCGACGTCGGCCGAGGTCGCCCAGTCGTTCGCCTGCGACTCCTGTTTCATGACGACGTTTCATTCGAGCAGGCGCAGAGGGTGATCGAAGACGCCGGCGGCTATGTAGAGCGTCCGCTGGCCCTCGATTTTGATGTCCCGCATGGAGTGCAGGTTCGAGTTCCCGGCACGGCGTTGACGTGGCTGGCGTCGGATGACCGTCTGTTCGCCATCTACGGACCGCCGCTGCATCCGGCGACGGACAATGCGAACGCGGCGAGGCTTTCGCACGTCACCCCTCTCTTTAGCGCGCCGTACAACCTGAGCGGGAGCGGAGTCGTTCTGTCGCTGTTCGAGCTGGCCGCTGCGGATACGACTCATCCGCAGTTTGGCGGACGGTACACCGTTCACTCTGTTTTCGCCGGCGGGGCAAGCGACGACATGGCGCACGCAACCCACGTGGGCGGCACCCTCATCGCGTCGGGCCAGGACCCGAATCGCACTCCGGAGCTCGCCGCATCCGCGAAGGGCAGGGCGCCGGCAGCAACGCTGCAGGAGTTCGACATCCAGGTCGAAACTGCGGTCTGGATGAATGACAAGCGGACGACGCTTCCTTCGCTGAGCGTCGTCGCGGACAACAACTCCTGGGGATTCCAGCTCGGCTGGCAGTCAGTCCAGGCAGCGCCGAGCGGCATCGCCTGGTTTGGGTCGGAGGAGTACTTCGGTGGATACGATGGCTTCTACTCCGCTCCCTACGACAAAGTGGCGAAGAATGGTCCGACGCTCCTCGTGCACTCCGCCGGAAACGATGCCTCGCCTCCGAGTCTCACTCCGCCGTGGTCGCCACACGGACACACAGACGAAAACGGCGATCTGATCAAGAACGAGACTTTTTGCTACTCGCAGAACGGCAGCGGCACAGATTGCCCGACGCCGACCTGCACCGCGGGCGTCACCCACTGCGAGACAACGAAACATCCGACGTATTGGCCCTACACGACGATCGGCGTTCTGGCCGGCACGAAGAACGTCGTCGCCGTCGGCGCCGTCGATGTCAATGGTGACATTGCCGATTTCAGTTCGCGCGGTCCAACGCGCGATGGCCGCGTGAAGCCGGACGTCGTGGCCAAAGGCGTGGCCCAGTTTTCCACCGCACCCAGCAATGGGTACCGCTCGTTGAACGGAACCTCCATGTCGTCTCCGGTGGTCACCGGCATCTCCGCTCTTCTCGTCGAGCAGTGGCGCAAGACGTTCAGCGGCCAGAATCCGACACCCGAGATGTTGAAGACGCTGTTCATTGCCGGTGCCGACGATCTGGGGAATCCCGGACCGGACTACACCTTCGGGTTTGGCCTGGCCAATGCGCAGGCATCGGTCGATCTGATCCTGGCGGACAACAACACGCAGTCGCGGATCCGCACCGGCACGTTGTCGCAGGGGCAGGAAGTTGAAACGCCGCTGATCGTAGTCGCGCCGGGGAAGCTCCGCGTCGTACTCGGCTGGGCTGACCCCGAGGTTCTGTTGACGGCCGATGAGCTGGCCAACAAGACGCTGGTCAACGATCTCGA
Organism: Acidobacteriota bacterium; assembly: GCA_003223635.1. Classification (GTDB taxonomy): domain Bacteria; phylum Acidobacteriota; class Thermoanaerobaculia; order Gp7-AA8; family Gp7-AA8; genus QHVS01. Next base: position 2,828 of record QHVS01000075.1, read on the forward strand.
CGTGAAGCTCATCGACCCCAGCGGCAACACGATCCTTCCCTATGTGCTCGATCCGGCGAATCCGTCGGTTCCGGCGACGCGAGGCGTGAACTCCACCGACAACGTCGAGGAGATCGAGGTTGCCAATGCGGCCGCGGGAACCTATCGCCTGATCATCGACGGAACGAACATTGCCAACGGTCCGACGCAGAGCTACGTGCTCATCGCCAACGCCCCGCTGGGAGCGATCAACACCTGCACGGACTCGTATGAGCCGAACGACACGCCGGCGACCGCCTTCGGCAATATATCCAGCGGTTCGCCGCTCACTGCGCGATTCTGCACGCAGAGCGATGTCGACTACTTCAAATTCTCCGCCGCCACCGGCGCGGTCAATGCGACTGTAACCACCAACGACACGCCTGTGCTGGTGACTCTGCTTTCCAACGGCGTGCAAATGGCCGCGAAGACCATCGCCCCCGGAATGACCGATACGATCGGCTTCACGGAGTTCGGGACAACGGGGAACGAATTGGTGCGCCTCGAGCCGGCGGGAACGATCGGCCCGAACGCGGGCTACACGTTGACGGTGAGCTATTCGTCGCCGCCGCGGCGGCGCTCCACGCATCACTGAGAGCCGTCCACTACAATGCCCGCGCATGTCTTACAAGACCCTCCTCGTCGAGGAGGCGGACGGCGTCGTCTCCGTCTCGCTGAATCGCCCCGAGGTTCACAACGCGTTCAATGATGAGCTGATCGCGGAGGCGATCGATGTCTTCCGCGGCATCGGCAGCCGCGATGCGCGGGCTGTCATCCTGCGCGGCATGGGGCCGAATTTCTGCGCCGGCGCCGATCTCAATTGGATGTCGCGCATGGTCCGCTACTCGCGCGATGAGAACGTCCGCGATTCGTCCAACCTGGCGCGGATGTACGCGGTCATCAACGAATGCCCGCTGCCGGTGATCGGCAGGATCCAGGGAGCGGCAATCGGGGGCGGGGTAGGTCTCGTCGCGGTGTGCGACATCGCAATCTGTTCGGCGGACGCGAAGTTCGGGCTGGCCGAGGTCAAGCTGGGGATTCTTCCGGCGGTGATCTCGCCGTACATGATCGCCAAAATCGGCCAGACGCACGCGCGGGCGCTGTTCCTTACCGGCGAGCGATTCGACGCCGCCCGCGCGCTGCGCATCGGGCTGGTGCATCGCATCGCCGACGACCTCGACGGCGCGGTCGCCGACGTCGTCGGCCAGCTCAAGACCTCCGCACCAGAGGCTGTGCGCGAGTGCAAGAAGCTGATCGCCCACGTCGCCAGCCACGAATTGATTGATGCCATCCCCTACACGATCGAGGCGATCGCCAACCGCCGCGTGTCCAAAGAAGGGCAAGAAGGGATGAATGCGTTTCTGAAGAAAGAGAAGGCTCCCTGGACGAAGGGATGACCTCAATCACAAAGATCATCGTCCCCAATCGCGGAGAGATCGCGGTTCGCATTGCCCGCGCCTGCCGGGAGATGGGGATCACGTCGGTCCTGGCGTATTCAGAGGCGGACGACATCCACTTCGTGCGCCGTTTCTTCGACGATGCGATCTCGCTCGGCGCGGGCGATGCGCGCGACACGTATCTCCACGTCGGCCGCGTCATCGACGCGGCGCGGCAGTCGGGCGCCGATGCGCTCCATCCCGGATACGGCTTTCTCGCCGAACGTGCGGAGCTTGCCGCCGCCTGCGCGGATGCCGGGATCATCTTCGTCGGGCCGAAGGCGGCCTCGATCGCGGCGATGGGCTCGAAGAGCGAGGCCCGCCACCTCATGCGGAAGCACGGTGTCCCTGTCGTTCCCGGCTACGACGGCGAGGATCAGTCTGATGCGACGCTGGCGCGCGAAGCGAAGCGAATCGAATTTCCGGTGCTGATCAAAGCGTCCTCAGGTGGCGGGGGGAAAGGAATGAAGATCGTCCACTCCGCGGCCGAGCTGCAGAGCCAGATCGAGTCGGCCAGGCGCGAGTCGGCCAAGGCGTTCGGAAATGACCGCCTGCTTCTGGAGCGATACATCGAGAAGCCGCGTCACGTCGAGTTCCAGATCCTGGGCGACGCTCAGGGCAACGTCATCCATCTCTTCGAACGCGACTGCTCCATTCAGCGGCGGTATCAGAAAGTGATCGAGGAGTCGCCCGCTCCGCGCTACATGGATAAACTTCGTCAGAAGATGGCCAAAGCGGCGATCGCCGCGGCGCGCGGCGTCGACTATCAGAACGCCGGCACCGTCGAGTTCATCGTCGCTCCGGACGGAGAGTTTTACTTTCTGGAAATGAACACGCGGCTGCAGGTCGAGCATCCGGTGACCGAGCAGGTTCTGGGAGTTGATCTGGTTCGCGCGCAAATCGAAATTGCGTCAGGCGCGCCGCTGCCCTGGAAGCAGACCGATTTGTGGCAGCGCGGGCACGCCATTGAAGTGCGCGTCTATGCCGAAGATCCGGACGATCGGTTTCTGCCGCAGAGCGGAACGATCGGTTTCTACGCCGAGCCGGGCGGGCCGGGGGTGCGTGTGGACGCCGGCGTTTCGCAGGGAAGCGAGATCGGCGTGAAGTTCGATCCGATGCTGGCGAAGCTGATCTGCTACGCCGAGTCGCGCGACGCATGCATCGATCGCCTCGATCGCGCCCTCCGCGACTACATCGTCCTCGGCACCAAAACCAACATCTCCTTCCTGCGCCGCGTCGTCACCCACCAGATATTTCGCCAGGGACAGGTGAGTAGCTCATTCATCGCCGAGCACGAGGAATCGCTTCGTGCGCCAAGCGATGAGCGAGTCCCACTGATCGCCGTGGCTTTGGCCGCCGCTCCGCGGGAGCGTCCGATGACAACCGTCTGGGATTCGCTCGGCAGCTGGGGACGAAACTGACGCCCCTCATCCGCCGCTTCGCGGCACCTTCTCCCCGCTAGCGGGGAGAAGGCACTCGTGCGAGAGCCCTCGCCCCGCGAAGCGGGGAGAGGGTGGCCGAAGGCCGGGTGAGGGGCGCGACGAGGGCAGGCAGGATTGCTTGCCCCACACTGAGACCGACCATCAAACATCGCTCTCGCCAATCAGCCGAAGGAAATTCGCCGTGAGCAGCGGATCGTAAAACGTCTCGCTCCGCCTTTTGAGGATGTCGATGGCTGTGGCGCGCATCATCGGTTGCTGATACGGGCGTACCGTGGACATCGCATCGTAGGCGTCGGCCACGGCGGTCATTCTGCTGGCCAGGTTCGGCATTCGCGGAGAGCGAAGAAGCGGGTAATTCGGTTTGCCGTCATAGCGCAGATGATGCTCGTACGCTACGAGCACCGGAAGCGACGACGTCTCTTCGATCTCGCTCAGGAACCACGCGCCCTGCTCGCTGTGCGTCTTCATCAGGTTCCACTCCTCCGGCTCCAAAGCGCCCGACTTGTTCAACACGCTGAGAGGAACCATCAGCTTGCCGATGTCGTGCAGCAGGCCGGCCATGCCGAACGAATGGAGCATCGCTCCCTGAATGCCGAATGATCTTGCCTGCACCAGCACCAGCAGCGACACGTTGACGGAGTGCACGAACGTGTATTCATCGTGTTCCTTCAGCTTGGCCAGCGGGAGCATGGCCCGCGTGGTGTGGGAAAGGGAGTCGATAAAGCTCCATACCAGCTCCTGGATCTGGTTGAGAGGCAGCTTGCGCTCGCTGCGAAAACGGCCGAACGCCTCGCGCACTCGCTCGAGCTGCTCGGTGGAGAGCTCCTCATGCTTCTTCTCCTCTTCCTGTCCTCCCTCACTCTCCTTGTCGATGGTGACGCGGACGCGGCCGAGAACGATGTGCGCCGACGACTTGGGCGCCTGGCCCGTGGCTGCCGCATCGATGAATTGGATCATCTCCTCCTGCGTCAGCCCCGCGGCCAACGTGAGCCGTTCGATGCCTCGGCGCTTTAGCGCCTCGACGAATTGGGCCTGGGACAGACTTCCTTTTCGCAGAGGCTGGTCGTCGACGACGAGATCCTCGCCCACGATGAGGAACGTGAGCGAGTCGCTCTCCCGTTCTTCGAGCGCCTGCTTGAGCGCCTTGATCACCCGATCGACAGTCTCCCGCACACGCGGATGGTTCGCCGGATAGAGCGTGCGCATGTTCGTGGCGGCGGCAATCTGGACGACGAGATGTTCCATGCGATCAGCCCTTCGTCAGGCGTTGACAGATCTCGCGCACTTGCGGGTCGCGAGAGCGCAAGCCTTTCTCCACCAGTTCGGCCCGCGCTTCCGGCGGGTATGCAGCGAGCGATTCGTACGCGGCGCGACGCTCTTCCTTCGATGGCCACGGGAGAAACGAATCGCGAAAGAATCGATGCAGGCGCGGAAGCGCCTGCGGTTGGGCCAGCTCACCGAGGGCTTTGATGGCCTTGAGGCGGAGACTACGTCGCCGGCCGAATGCATCGCTTCCGCCGAGAATGTCCAGCAGCGGATCGACTCCCTCCTTGATGCCGTAGTTTCCTACCAGAGCGACGGCCATCTCGGCGAGCTTCGGATCGCGGGCATGGATCGCCTCGTTCAGGAGCGAGCCGGAAACGGCGGGCTCCAGGGCGATCAGCGTCTTGATTGCTTCCAGTCGAACGCGAAGGTCAGGATGATGCGCGCAGCGTCGGATCTCCGGCAGGGAGTTGCGATCGTTCATCCTGCGGAGAAGCAGGATCATGTTCCGCACGACGTACCAGCGCGAATCGGAGAGGAAACGCGTCGCCTCCGGGACGATGATGCTGCCCAGCGACGTGGCGAAATCGAACAGCCGCCTCCGCCGCGATCGATTGTTCTCTTCGGCCAGTGCCATGAGCAGACTGCGCGTGGCGGCGGTGCCCATCGCTTCGATTAGCTTCTGAATCGTCGGCGCGCTTCCCGGATGCGCGGTGTGCAGCGTCTCGATGAGCGCACCGATGGCTTCGACGTTCGACAGTTCTTCGAACGCATCATGAATCGCGTCGGCCAGCGCGGGATTGTCCGTGGTCAGGGCTATCTCCTGCAGCCCTTCGATGACGGCCACCGCATCGGCGTATTGCCCGTTGGCTAGATGGGATCGGAACAGACCCTGGATCCGTCCGAGAATGGCGTACGGCGGTCGAGAGGCACCATAGCCCAGGAGTAGATCGAGCATGGTGCGGGTCATCTGGCGATTCAGCGCATCGTCGGTGATGGAATCGACGCGATCGCCCAGCTCTCCGATGCTGCGCTGCATTGCGGCCGGAACTTCCGGAATGTGCACGCTCACTTCGCTGAGCAGCGCGCGGTGATCCTCGGGATTGAATCGGTCGATGTCTTCGTCGCCGAAGAGGCGCACCAGGTCAGCGATCGCCGTCGGCGAGGGCGGGTTCGGCTGTTCGGCCGGCTTGTCGATGGGGACGAGCATCTCCATCAGCCGCACGGCGTGATCGGAGAGCTTGGTCATGGTGGCCAGATAGCGCAGCGTTTCCAGGACCTCGTCTTGCGACATGGCAGAGGTGAAATCGCGCAGAAGTGTCGCCGCTCCCGGATCGGTGGCCAGCGTGCGCAGGACCGATCGCATGATCATTCCGCGCATCGGATCGGGCAGCGAACGGAGAAGATGGATCACCTGCTGGACGACGAGCTGCTTCTTCAGCGGCGAGCTTCGCGAGACGAACAGCCCGATGGCCTCCGCTACGCGCGAGCTGATGACCTCCGGCGTCTCCACGCCCGGGACGCGCGCGATGTGCTTGATGCCGAAAGTGGCTGCGGGATCGAATTCGATGTCGGGCGCGTCGTCGGCAGTCTGCAGGAACTCCGCGACCAGCTCGGTGAGTTGGTCGATGGAGCGAATCTCCCGAGACAGAATCTCCTGTCCCTCCGGTGAGAGCTCGCGGCCGGCGACGAGCGCGCGGAGGATCTCTTCCCACAATGACTGCGACTGCGCTTTCGATGGCGGCGGCGCGGCGAGATCGTCCGTCACCTGCACTGCCGAATAGTTGACCGGCTGCAGATGGATGTTGATGACGCCGGCGGCGGTCAACTCTTCCCAGATGGGCCGGCGACCCTCCGCAACGCCGCCGAGGAGACGAAGGAATGTCTCGATGTCCTGCGGCTGCACTTCGCTCTCGAATCGGAGAACTGCAACGCCGCGCGTGTAGAGCGCCTGGGCGAATTTCTGAGCGCCGGTCGTATCCACTTTCTCCTTCCCGTACACCAGGCCGTCGCGGGCGATGCCGAAGACGACGTCGCCCGCCGGCGGGCGCAGATCGGTCAGCCGCCGGTAGATCAGGTCGAGCGACCCGGCCAGGGCCGGGTGGCCGGGAGGGTAGGCGGACAGATTCTTCCATCCGAGCGCCAGCACGCGCACGAATTCCGCAACCTGTTGGCCGGCAGCGGTGGGTGGCATACCGCAATTCTAGCGGCTAGAACTTTCCTCGCGGCACGGTGAAGGTGCCAGCTTGATCTCTTTTTCCAGCCGCGCCACTTCGGCCAGCGTGGCCGGCGAGATGGTCGGCTTCAGACGCTCATCCTTCTTTCCTGCCCAGCCAGATCCTTTCGCTCCGTACGAGCGGAATCCCTCTTCGAACTCCGCGGGAGTCCTGGTTTCCTGATGCAATCGCCAGAAGTCGTTGCATGGGTGGCGGATTCTATCTGCCCGCTGCTTGCTGCTCGCCCGTTTTGTGATACACCGTGCGCCGGAAAAAGGAGATGCAGATGGACGACATTGAGCGCAATGGGGATGGCGCCGATGACGATGAACAGCTCGAGCAGATGATCGTCGAGAACAGCATCCTGCTCCACAGCCTGGCGGCGCTGCTGGTGCGCAAAGGCATCC
>QHVS01000358.1 GCA_003223635.1 Acidobacteriota bacterium
GTCGATGAACGAGCGGCCGATCTTCAGCTCGTGCGCGGAACGTCGAACGTCACCTCGGCCGTGACGCATCGGCTCCTGTACAGCCTGACTGGGTTCGACACCTTCTTGGTGTACTGGGGCTCGCCGAACGGAGAGCCTCTCGACCTCGAGATCACCGTAGCCAACGCGATGACGCCCATGGTGCGTGATCCGATCACCGGAACATCTGAGACACCGATGCGCCTTCACAGGCTCCCGCAGGAGAATCGGCTCCGGATGGGGCTTCCGCTTGCCGATCATCCGATGATTGTGGATTTCAACTACGGCGCCAGCGCCAGCTACGGCGCGGCCGTCGATGTGCAGCAAGAGGCGTTGCCACGCGTTGAGGAGATCATTTTTCGTCATCAGCAGGCGCAGGCCGCGCAGGACGCCGTCCTGCAGAATTACATCGCTCACGTCCGAATCGAGCAACACTTCCATCCGTCCCCAGCCGATCCCGCGTACAACGTCGTGACGGAGAACCGTCTGTTCTGGGATCATGTTGTGGTCGAATGGGAGGAGCTGAGCTTCGAGCTGAACGGCGCGAAGTGGACCGCCAACCGTCCTGCATTTCCGCTCATTCAACCCGAAAAGGTGCTGTCGCTGCCGCTGGACCTGCGGCTGAATCAAGACTACGCGTACCGACTGGACGGTGTTGATCTCGTCAATGGACGGGCCGCGTTCATCGTCCGCTTTGATCCGATCGATTCACAGCACGCACTCTATCGCGGCACGGTGTGGATCGATCGTCGCACGTTCGTTCGGCTCAAGATCCAAGCGGTCGAAACGAAGTTGAACGGTCCCGTGGTCTCGAATGACGAGACGCATGTGTTCGCGTCGGCGGGCGAACTCCAAGGACGGCCCGTGTGGCTTTTGAGTCATCTGGTCAGCAAACAGATTTTCCTGATCGCTGGCCGCAATGTCCTCGTCGAACGTGAAGTGCATCTCTCGGATGTTGTCCTCAACGCCTCCGAGTTCGAGACGGCACGCTCAGCGGCGCGCGCCAGCAACAGAATCATGTATCGCGATACGGACGCCGGCGTCCGGTATCTTGTGAAGAAGGGCGAGACGCGCGTCGTCAGTAATCAGCTGACGACCTCGGCCCGCGCCTTCGCGATGGGGACCGACATCGATCCATCGTTTGACTATCCGCTGCCAATCGGTGGCATCAACATCCTCGACTTCAATTTCTTGAATCGAGATGTGCAGCTGGCATTGCTGTACGGTGGGGTCATTGCGCTCGGCAATATTCAGCACGCCAACTTGTGGGGAGGCAAATTCGACGCCAGCGTCGACTTCTTCGGGTTGGCCTTGAAATCGAACGACGATGTGTTCGACAGCCACGGCAAACGTGCTGGGGAGCGCGTCAATCGAATTCCGGTGGCAACAGGCCTCAATGTCGGTTATCAGATCACCGCGTTTCAAAAAATCAGCGGCCACTACGAGTTCAAATATGATGCGTACTTCCGCGATGCAGCAACCGTTCAGGAGTTCGCCGTCCCGCCGAGTACGGCGACCAATGGCGAAGGCGCCGGATATGAATATCGGCGTCACGGCTATTCGCTGACCGCAGACGTCGCGGCCTATCAGCGGACGACCTGGAAGGCGTGGGGGTTCGGCGGTGAGTTCGATCCTGACGATCGCACGTTCGCAAAATACAACGTCGGAATCTCAAAGGACTTCATCTTCGCCACGTTCCACACCATCCACCTGAATGGCTCGTATTTCGGAGGGCAGCGCCTCGATCGGTTCAGCATGTATCAGTTCGGCCTGTTCGATCCGACGCGGATGCATGGTGTTCCATCTGCCGTCCGTTTCGCCGAGCTGGGCATGTTCCGCGCATCGTACTCGTTCAATGTGTTCGACCAGTACCGGTTCGACCTCTTTCTCGACCAGGCAAGAGGACGCGATCCGCGCGGCGACAACACGTGGCGGCAGGTGACCGGAACGGGGATCCGTCTGAATTTGAGAGCACCGCGCAGCACGATTCTGCAGCTCGATGTTGGCAAGAGCGTTCTGCCGACCGTCTATCGCGGCGCGGGTTCGACGGTTCTGCAGGTTTTGTTGTTGAAACCGCTGTGAAAAGCCACCACGAACGTGTCCTGCGCGCCGATCTGCACGTGCACTCCTATCACTCTGGTTATGCGGGCCAGCTGAACTTTCTGCGCGCCCGCGACTGCTATTCGGAGCCGGAAGCGGTCTATCGCGCGGCGAAGGCGCGCGGCATGGATATCGTCACCATTACGGATCACGATAGCATCGACGGCTGTCTTGAATTCCTGGAACGGCATCCGGATGCCGACGATTTTTTCATCAGCGAAGAAATCGAATGCCAATTCCCGGGCGTCAGCCTGAGGGCGCATATTGGTGCGTACGGCATGAACGAGCGGATTCATCGCGAAATCCAGCCGTTGCGGAGCAATCTGTTCGAGGCGGTCGCGTATCTGCGCTCCGAGGGGGTCTTCTACGCCCTCAAC
>QHVS01000352.1 GCA_003223635.1 Acidobacteriota bacterium
CGGATTGCTGCGGGCCAGCTCCTTCAATACCGACACTTTCTCCGCGTCGACCACCTCGGTGTCGCGCGTTCCCAGCCATCGCGCCAGCACCGCCCCGAGCCGCTGTGTGCTGACCGGCTTGCAGAGGTAGTCGTCCATTCCCGCGGCGAGGCACTTCTCGCGCTCGCCGTCCAGCGCGTGCGCGGTCATGGCCACGATGGGAACGCGGCGCGCGCCGCCCTCGATGCGCCTGATGGCGCGAGCCACATCGTAGCCGTCGATGTCGGGCATCTGACAATCGAGGAGGATGAGATCCCAGCTTTGACGTCGGATGGCCTCGATGGCATTCGTCCCGCTGCCCACCACCTCGGAATCGTGACCCAAGTGCCGCAACTGTCCCGCCGCCACCTTCTGGTTGACGAGGTTATCCTCGACCACCAGGATGCGCGCCGGAGTGGATACCGCAGCGCTGACTTCTTTCGGCGGTTCGAAAACCGGCTGACGGCGGATCACCTGCGCGATCGCCGCGGCTAGCTGCGCCCGCCGGACGGGTTTCATGACGAAGGTATCGATCTTCTCGGCTTTGAAGAAATCGATGTCGCTCTTGCGCCGGCCGATCGCCGTGATCAGGACGATGGGCGTCTCTTTCAGCACAGGATCGGCGCGGATGGCGCGCGTCACGGCGATGCCGTCCGTTCCGGCTAGTTGCATCTCCAGGATGATGACGTCGAAGGCGTTCCCCTTTGCGGCCTGACTGCGCAAGGCCTCCAGCGCGGTGGCGGCGGTGGAGACCTCCTCTACCGCGACGGACGACGACGTGAGATGCCGGTGTAGCACGAGGCGATTCACTTCGTTGGAATCGACGAGGAGCGCGCGGACGCCGGCCAGCGCCGTCTTCAGCTCGCTTTCACCTGTGACTTTGGCGAAGGACGCGGTGAACCAGAATGTCGATCCCTCGCCGGAGACGCTGGCCACGCCGATCCGCCCGCCCATCATGTCGACGAGCTGTTTGGAGATGGCCAGTCCGAGGCCGGTGCCGCCGAAGCGGCGCGTCGTGGTCCCGTCGGCCTGCGTGAACGGAGTGAAGAGGCGCTGTTGATCGGCGTCGGTGATGCCGATGCCTGTGTCGTTGACCAGGAACCAGAGCATGACCTGGTTGGAAGTGTCGTTCTCCTGCATGACCGAGAGGTTGACCTCGCCCGATTCGGTGAACTTCACGGCGTTGCCGACCAGATTGATCAGCACCTGGCGCACGCGGAGCGGATCTCCGTGAAGGTGGCGGTAGACGTCCGGATAAATGATGGCCCGGAACTTGACACCCTTCGTCGCGGCGCGCTCGGCGAAGACTTCGGTAATGCCGTCGACCAGCTCGTCGAGATCGAAGTCCACCGGCTTGATGCTCAGCTTCCCGGCCTCGATCTTGGAGAGATCGAGAATGTCGTCGACCAGCGCGAGCAGCGCGTCGGCGCTGGTGCGGATGGTGGCCGCGTATTCGCGCTGCTCGCCGGTGAGCGCGGTGGCCAGGAGAAGGTCCGCCATTCCGATCACGCCGTTCATCGGCGTGCGGATCTCATGGCTCATGTTGGCCAGGAACTCTGATTTGAGACGGGCCGATTCGAGCGCCGCGTCGCGCGCCTGGGCCAGCTCCACCTCCATCCGTTTGCGGTCGGAGATGTCGCGGGCCACGGCCTGAAATCCGATGATCCACTCCCCGGTGAGCAACGTCTGCACGTTCTGGCCGATCCAAACGCGCTGGCCCTCTTTGGAGCGAATCGGAAACTCGAAGTACGTGTTGGGCGCCTTGGTGCGGAACTGCGTGCGGTAGAAATCTTCGGCCAGGGCGCGGTACTCGGGCTCGATCAGCTCGAGGAAATGTTTCCCCACCAGCTCCTCCTCGGTGTAGCCGGTGATCTTGTGCACCGCGGGGCTGACGTAGCGAAAGGTTCCATGGACGTCGGCGCGATAGATGATGTCGGTGGCGTTCTCCACGAAGTGGCGGAACTGCTCGCGCGACTTGCGAAGCTCGCGCTCCGTCTCCTTGCGATCGGTGATGTCCTCGACGGTGCCTTCGTAGAACATGATCCGGCCGTCGTCGCCGCGGATCACCCGGGCGTTCTCGTTCATGTAGATGATCGTTCCGTCACGGCGGCGCCAGGTGCTCTCCAAACCGCGCACTTCGCCGTTCTGCTCCATCAGCCGCTTGAACGTGGCCCGATCGTAGGAAACGTAGACGGCCTCGCGTTCCAGATCGCGCGTGGCGAATTCTTCGAGCGACGAATAGCCGAGTAGCTGAAGGAAAGCGCGATTGGCCAGCACGACCTTCCCCTCCGGAGTGGTGCGGTAGATGCCCACCGGCGCGTTCTCGAACAGCGCGCGATAGGCGCGATGGCTTTCCCGCGCCTCCTCCTCGGCGCGCACGACCTGCGTGATCTCGTGCATCGAGGCGACGGCAAACGAAATCTGCCCGTCGGCGGATCGGATGGGAACGGCGGAAACGTCGAGCACGATCTTGCGATCGCCGCGGCGAATCTCGAGATCCCTGACTCGTGACGGCTCGCCGCGAAGGGCCCGCGCGATGGGGAGTTGCTCGCGCGGATACTTCTCGTCGGTTCCCGCGATGACCGGGTCGTAGAGATCGGCCAGAGGCGCGACGGTGAGCTGATCGAGGATCTCCGGGCCGAAGATCTCCGTGGCCGCCGGATTCACATAGAAGGGCTTGCCGTCGGCGCTGACCACGACGATGCCGACCGGGAGCTGCTGCAGCAGCTCGAAGAAGCGGCTGTCGGTCGCTCCGGCGGAGCGAAGATCCAGATCGGTCGAAACGCCGGGTTTTCCCCTCACGTGATGTGGCGGTTGGCTGTTAGCGGTTGGCGTTTGGCTCGATCAGGGCCACCAATCGCCACCCGCCAAACGCCAAGCGCCCTCGTGGCATTTTACTCGCAGCGTTGTGCTAAGGTTAGCGGTTCCCGCAGCGGGGGGAAGGTTCGATGATTAAATTCGGGACCTCCGGCTGGCGCGGCATCATCGGGGAAGACTTCACCTTCGAGAACGTCCGCATCGCCAGCCAGGGCATTGCCAATTACCTCAAGAAATCCAAGCAGAAAGGGACGGGGATGGTCGTTTCCTGTCCGAAAAATTCGCCTACGAAGCAGCGCGCATCCTGGCCTTCAACGGTTTCAAGGCCTTTCTCTGCAACCGCGACGTGCCGACGCCGTGCGTGTCATTTGAGACCGTGCGGCGCAAGGCCATGGGAGCCATCAACTTCACCGCCTCGCACAATCCGCCCGAGTACAACGGCCTGAAGTACTCCACGGCCAACGGCGCGCCGGCCCTTCCGGAGATCACCAAGCAGATCGAGCGCGAGATTCAAACGCTGCAGGAGCGAAACGAAAAGCTCGACGTCTACGAGAAGCCCGAGCTCATTGAGACCATCGACCCGAAGGACCGCTATCTCTCCGAGCTGCGCAACAAGGTCGACTCCGACATCCTCGGCAAGAGCGGCCTGCGCATCGCCATCGATTCGCTCTACGGCACGGCGCGCGACTATCTCGATTACTTCCTGCTCGAGGCGGGCGTCGAACTGAAGATCATTCACAACTATCGCGATCCCTACTTCGGCGGCTTTTCTCCCGAAT
>QHVS01000076.1 GCA_003223635.1 Acidobacteriota bacterium
CGCTTCTCCAGGAACGCCTTCATCCCCTCTTTGGTGTCCTCGCTCGAGCAGAGCAGGCCGAAGAGCGTGGCCTCCAGGAATTGTCCTTCCGCCGACGGCATGTCGCTCCCGCTCATCACCGCTTCGATCGCCGCCCGCACGGCCAGCGGTCCCCTGCTCATGATCTTCCGCGCCATCTCTTCGGCGGTTGCCATCAGTTGATCGGTGGGGACGACTTTGTTGACCAGACCGATGCGCTCCGCCTCCGCGGCGCCGATGCGATCGCCGGTGCAGATCAGCTCCAGCGCTTTTCCCTTGCTCAGGAGACGCGCCATGCGCTGCGTGCCGCCGTAGCCGGGGATGATTCCCAGCGTCACTTCCGGCAGTCCGAGTTGCGCCTTCTCCGAAGCGATGCGGATGTGACAGGCCAGCGCAAGCTCGCATCCGCCGCCGAGGGCGAATCCGTTGATGGCGGCGATGACCGGCTTGGGAAAGCGCTCGATGAACGAGAGGATGAATTGTCCGCGCTCGGATGTCTCCTTGCCGGTGGTCGGCGTTTTCTGCGCGAGCTCGCCGATGTCCGCCCCGGCGACGAATGCCTTGTCGCCGCCGCCGGTGACGATCACCGCCTTGACCTTCTCATCGCTCCGGGCGGCGGCGAACACGTCATAGATCTCCTCCATCGTCGCGGCGTTGAGCGCGTTGAGGACTTTCGGCCGATCGATCGTGAGGACGAGAAGCCCGTCTCGAACTTCGGTTCTGACGTTTTCGTAGGCCATCATTTCACCCGATCGAATGGCACCGGCTTCTCGCCCGAGTGATCGTAGAAGCCGGCGCCTGTCTTCCGTCCGAAGCGGCCGGCGAGCACCATCTTGCGCAGCAGGGCCGGAGACGCGAAGCGCTTCTCGCGGTACTCGTTGAACATCACGTCGCTGATGTAGTACGTCGTATCCAGACCCACGAAGTCGAGCAGCGTGAAGGGACCCATCGGATAGCCGCAGCCGAGCTGCATCGCCTTGTCGATGTCCTCGATTGAGCCGACGCCCTCTTCATACGCGCGGATCGCGTCGAGCAGATATGGCACCAGCAGCCGGTTGACGATGAAGCCGGAGTTGTCCCGGCAGGCCACCGGCTCCTTCCCGAGCGATTTGGCGAACTCGAACGCGGTGTTGAACGTGTCATCGCTGGTGAGAATCGTCCGCACCACTTCGACCAGCTTCATCAGCGGAACTGGATTGAAAAAGTGAAGACCGACGAACTGCTTCGGCCGCGCGGTGGCCATCGAAAGCTCGGTGATGGTGAGCGATGAGGTGTTCGAGGCGAAGATGGCGTCCTTTTTCACGATCTTGTCGATCGCGGCGTACGTCTCCTTCTTGAGCTGCGGATTCTCGATGATGGCTTCGATGACGATGTCGCAGTCGGCGAGATCCTGGAGAGCCACGGTTCCCTTGAGCCGCCCCATCGACGCGTCGCGATCGGCGGGGCTCATCTTTCCCTTCTCCACGAATTTGGCGAGGCTCTTGCCGATGCCGCCGAGGCCTTTGTCCAGAAACTTCTGCTCGACTTCCCGAACCACGGTCGGATAGCCCGCTTGCGCCGCGGCCTGGGCGATCCCCGAGCCCATCAGGCCGCAGCCGAGCACGCCGACCTTTTTGATTTTCATGTCCGCTCCTTTGGCGGGCGACATTCTATGGGAGGGATGAGGGCGGAGGGATGAGGGATGACTCAGTCAAATTCATCCCTCATCCCTCATCCCTCATCCCTTATGCTCGCGAGATGGAGCGTCAGCGCCTCCGCCCACAAGTCATTCTGCTCGGCCTCGTCGCGCTGCTGAACGATTCGGCGAGCGAGATGATCTACCCGCTGCTCCCCGTGTTTCTCACGACGACGCTCGGCGCGACGCCGCTGATCGTCGGGTTGATCGAGGGGACGGCCGACGCGCTGTCGTCCATCCTCAAGCTCGCCGCGGGCTGGATATCCGACCGCGTGCCGCGGCGGAAGCCATTCATCGTCGGCGGCTACGCGCTGGCCGCGATTTCGCGCGCCTGGATCGCCGTGGCCGGGCGGTGGCCGAGCGTTCTGGCCTGTTGGACCGGACCGGAAAAGGAATCCGCTCCGCTCCGCGCGACGCGATGATCGCCGACGTGACGCCTGTGGAGAGCCGCGGGCGAGCGTTCGGATTTCATCGTGCGCTCGATCACGCCGGGGCCATCGTCGGGCCGTTGCTCGCGCTGCTGTTTCTCAATGCGCTGCAGTTTCCGATGCGGTCGGTGTTCATGATCGCCGTCATCCCCGGCGCGATCGGTGTCGTGCTGCTGATGATCGCGCTGCGCGAAGAGCCGCGTGGAGCGGTGGGCTTCAGCCCACCGGTCGACGGCCTGAAGGTCGCCACACCACTCCCCCGCTCCTTCTACGGCGCGCTGGCCGCGATCGCGCTCTTCTCGCTCGCCAATTCCAGCGATGCGTTCCTCATTCTGCAGGCGCACGCGGCAGGAGTGTCAACGGGAATGCTGCCGCTGCTGTGGGCCTCGCATCACGTGATCAAGGCGCTCTTCTCCACGCACGCCGGCGCCGCGTCGGATCGCTTCACCCGGCGATACCTCCTGGTCGCGGGATGGACGACGTATGCGGTGATCTATTTCCTCTTTCCATTCGCCCACTCCATCACCGCATTCTTCGTCCTGTTCATCGCTTATGCGATTCCATTCACGCTGTCGGAAGGGGCGGAGCGGGCGTGGATCAGCGACTTCGTGCCGGCCGAACTGCGCGGACGCAGCTACGGCGTCTACTATCTGGTCACGGGAGTCGGCGTGCTGATCGGAACGGCGATCTTCGGCCTGCTCTACCAGAACGTTTCGCCCAGCGCGGCGTTCAACGTGGGAGCGGCGCTGGCGGTGGCCGCGGCCGTGTCGGTGCTGGCCGCCGGACGAAAGCGTTAGGCCGACTCCATCATCTCCGCGGGGATGTCGAAGTTCGACCAGACGTTCTGCACGTCGTCGTGATCGTCGAGCATCTCCAGGAGGCGCATCATCTGCTTCGACTTCTGATCGTCGAGCTTCACGTACATCGACGGGATCTGACCGAGCTTGGCCTCGATCGTCGGAATCTTGTTCTTCTCCAGCGCCTGGCGGACATTCTCGAAATTGTCGGGCGAGGTCACGACCTCGAAGACCTCCGGGGCGTCGGTCTGCAGATCGTCGGCGCCCGCTTCGAGAGCGATCTCCATCAGCCGATCTTCACTGACCGCGCTCTTCTCGATGGCGAAGTATCCCTTGCGAGAGAACTGGAATCGCACCGAGCCCGGAGTGCCGAGGTTGCCGCCGTGCTTCTCGAAGATGTGGCGGATCTCGGGGCTGGTGCGATTGGTGTTGTCGGTCATCGCCTCGACGATCAGCGCCACGCCGCCCGGCCCGTAGCCCTCGTAGGTCACCTCTTCGTACGAGGCGCCCTCGATCTCGCCGGTGCCACGTTTGACGGCCCGGTCGATCGTATCCTTCGGCATGTTGCTCGCCTTCGCCTCGGTCACTGCCGCTCGAAGACGCGCATTGCCATTGATGTCTCCACCGCCCATCCGCGCGGCGACGGTCATTTCTTTGATCAGCCGGGTGAAGAGCTTGCCGCGCTTTGCGTCGGCCGCACCCTTCTTGTGTTTGATCGTGCTCCATCGGCTATGGCCAGACATGTGAGACTCCTCCGGAAGGAAGCGGATTATATCGCTGCGTTGTCTTTCGTTGTCAGGCGCTTCAAAACTGCCTCCCCCGCCGCCCGTGTTCCCAACTTCCCGCCGAGATCCTGCGTCGTCTCTCCTGCTCTCACCGCGGCGACGACGGCGTCTTCGATCGATTTCGCTTCCGCGGCGTGGCCGAGATAGTCGAGCATCATCCCCGCGCTGTGGATGGCGCCGATCGGGTCAGCTACGTCTTTCCCCGCGTACTTCGGCGCGCCTCCGTGAATCGGCTCGAACAGTGACACCTTCCCCGGATTGATGTTCCCCGAGGCGGCCACGCCCAGCCCGCCCTGCAGGGCAGCGCCGAGGTCGGTGACGATATCGCCGAACATGTTGTTGGTGACGATCACCTCGAACATCTCCGGTGCGCGAACCATCTGCATGGCCAGGGCGTCGACGAACAGGTGGAAGTGCTCGACGCCGGGGTACTCCCTGGCCACCTCTTCGAAGGTTCGGAGCCAGAGGTCGCCGCCAAAGCGCATCACATTGTTCTTGTCGGACATGCAGACCGATTTGCGGCCGCTACGGTTTGCGAAATCGAATGCATAGCGAATGATCCGTTCGACGCCCTTCCGCGTGGAGACGTCTTCCTGCACGGCAATCTCGTCGGGAGTTCCCTTCTTGAAGTTGCCCCCCATGCCGACATAGGCGCCTTCAGTGTTCTCGCGAAAAATCACGAAGTCGATCTTCTTCTTTTCTTTGAGTGGCGAGAGTCGCTCGTCGAGAAGCTTCACCGGGCGGTAATTGATGTAGAGGTCGAGCTGAAAGCGCATGCCCAGAAGGATGTCCGCGGCATGCTTCATGTCGGGGATGCGCGGATCGCCGAAGGCCCCGAGATAGATTGCGGCGTAATTTCTCCGGAGATCATCCATCGCGCCTTCCGGAATGGAGACGCCGGTGCGCAGATATTCGTCGGCGTTCCATCCGAAGTGAACGAACTCCAGGCCGAGCCGCCGCGCGCCGTTGACGCGCTCCAGGATGCGCATCCCCTGGGCGATCACTTCCGGCCCGATGCCGTCTCCCGGGATGACGGCGATTTTTTTGCTCACGGGGGCGCGATTATCGCACGCGATCTCAGGGGTGCCCCTCACCCGGCGCTACGCGCCACCCTCTCCCCGCTCACGCGGGGCGAGGGTTCTCGTCAACTTCCGACGGCGTTGTCAGGCGAATGTCGCGCGCGCGGAGCGCTTCGCGCACCCTCGGATCGCAGAGCGCCCGGGTCTCGGTTTCCCAATCGTATTTCCAATGCGCATAGCTGCTCACGCCGATGCCCGGGTGCGTCACGAGCTCCGTGGTTTCGCTTACGTGCTCCAGAAGCTGCACCACCCGCTCCGCCGTCAAGTGCCCTGCCTCGGCTACCCCGATGGTCATGCTGCCCGGTCTCGAAAGGAAATTCAGCATCGCCATCGGCACTCGGCGCCCTCGGCCGCCGACATCGTGAACGACGCGGACGTAGCCGATGCGGTATTCGTCCGCCAGGCGTGACACCACGCGCCAGATGCGTGGCAGCAGATGCAGATGTTGATGGCCATTGAGATGCGTGACGCGCAGCCCGGTGGCCAGCACCTTCTCGATCTGCGCCCGCAGCTCCGGTTCGACGTCGCGGCGTGGCGAGAGGAGAAAGCGGAGGTAATTTCGCGGCATCGACGCGCCGGTGGTCAGCGCTCGCTCTTCAACCAGAGTGAGATGGACGCCCACTTCGAGCGACGGCGCTTCAAGCAGTCGGGCCACCGCGTCGTCGAACTCCTGTCCATTCGCCACGATCGAACACGCCGTCACGATGCCATGGCGGTGCGCCTCGATGGCGCCGGCGGTTATCCCCCGATCGAGTCCGACATCGTCGGCGGTGACGATGAGGCGTTTCACTTGCGGCGGGAGCGCGCCTCTTCGATCGGCTCGACCGCGCGCGGCCTCTGCGTCGTTGGCCGCGGCATGCGGCGTCGCATCTCCGGATAGAGCTTCACCAGCTCGGCGAAGATCTTCAGAATCACTCGAGGAGAGGAGAGATGCGATTGGCCGCGAATGCGCGGAAAGTAATCGAGGCCGATCTGCTGGATGGCGAAGCCGCGGTTCTTGGCCTTGACGATGAGCTCCGCGTCGATCAGCGATCCTTCCGCCTTCAGATCGATCGCTTCGATCACTTCCCGCTTCATCAGCTTGAACGAGAAGTTGATGTCGCGATGAGGCCAGCCGAACAGCACGCCGATCAAAGCGTTGTAGACGTACGAGTAGAGAGTCCGCTTCGGACCTTCGATCGTCCGGTCCAGGCGATACCCGGCGATCACGTCCGCTCCGGTCACCTGCATGGCGCGCATGGCCCGGCCGAGGACGTCGGGATCGAAGGGAAGATCGGCGTCCATGTAGAGAACGAGATCCTTAGTTGCCGCGGCGAAGCCGCTCTTGAGCGCGCCGCCCAACTTGCGATTCTTCTCGTGACGGATCATCCGGATGCGCGGATTCTCGGCTACACGACGCGCCACCAGCATGGGCGATGAGTCGCTCGACGCGTCATCGACGATCACGATCTCGTAGTCGTCGGTGTACTTCGTCAACGCCTCGACGGCCGCGTCGACGGCGTGCTCGATGTTCTCCTCCTCGTTGAACATCGGGATGACCAACGATACCGAAGGCGTGCGCATCTCGGGCATTGTAAGTCCAGCGTGCTCATCGCTGCTCTACGCCAACGAGCTGCACAGCCAAGATTCGAGGATCCTGATTTCGGAGGACGGTCGCCGGCGCGAAGGCCTGATCAGAGTGCATTTCGATCTCTGCAGGACCGGCGGGAAGCGGCAGCGTGATCGGGGCCGCCTGCTTCCGCGCCACCACCGTTCCGGCCGGCGTTCCATTGATGGCAATGTGCACGACGTTCGAGTCGTACGGCGTGTCGGGCGACAGGCGGAAGGCGAGCGTGATCTTGTTCGAATGGTCATGTGGAAGGCGGATGGCCGCGTCGCGCGCCAGCCAACGCCATTCGTCGCCGGCGATCGTGCGTTCCGGCGCATACACACCGCCGAGGGGCAGATAGCGTTCCGCGGGACGGATGGGATCCAGCGACACCTCGCGATAGTGGTTGCGCGTCAGCTTTCCAAACGCATCACTCTCCGGCCAGGAGAAGACTCTCGCCTCCGGCGCGTGCGAGCCGCCGTCGGCAAAGAGAACGAGAGGCACTTCGCTGCGATCGTAAAACGCGGCGAGCGCCGGCTCGACGGCCAGCGATCGAAAGCGCGGCATCAGATACTCCGCGTGGGGGCGAAGAGAGAGCTCGTACGCGATGACGGTGTTCGGCGCGAAATGAGAATTCGCATACGCGGCGGCCGCGGCCACGGGCGATGGTCCTCCTCTTCGCGCAGCCAGGAGCGGCCGGACATACCAGATCGAAATCGCGGCGAAGAGCGCCGCTGCGATCCACGGCGCCGCGCGCAATTGCGTGCTCCTCCGGATGACATCGAACCCGAAGGCCGCCACCAGAGCGAAGGCGATCATGGCCGGCAGGCTGTATCGCGCGGCGTCGGAAGGATCCATCCAGCCGAGCTCGAACATGAGCTGCACGGCGGTGAAGACGAACAACGGAAGCAGCGCGCGCCACCGGCGTGCCGCCGCAGGAATTCCGAGAAGGATGAGCAGCGCCAGCGGAATGGTGATGTATTTCGTGCCCCATGGATGGAGGATGAATCGGGTAGCGATCTCGAACGACGATTTCGCGCCGCGCGACAGCGCCGCGTCATGCGAGGTGAAGTACGCTGCCTGCTTGCTCTCGTATGCGATCACCTTCGCCAACCCGCCCGCGGCATCGACGAGCGGGAGGAACCACATGATCGAAACGAACGCGAAGGCCAGCACGCAGGCGATGCGCTGCCGCATGCTGCGCATCGACCACAGGGCGACGAGCAACATCGGGATCAATGGAACGACCAGTTGCGGGCGACATCCGATCGCGGCCGACGACCAGATGCCGAGAGCCAGGGCGCTGCGTTCGTGATCGGCGTCGGAAAGCCGGCTCAGCGCCAGCAGCGCCAGCGCCAGAAACATGATGGAGGGTCCATCCGACAGAGCGAGCGTGCCGTGCACCAGCATGCTCGAGGAGAAGTAATAGAGGAGGGCGGCGGGCACCGCGAGGTCGGGATCGCCCAGCCAGCGGCGGAATGCCAGGGCCATGGCGATGAATCCGATGGGCGCCGCGACGATGCTGAAGAGGATCAGCGCGCGCCACGGGTCATCGGTCAGCGCGTGAAAGACCTTTCCGATCAGGATGTACAAGGGGTAGCCGGGAGGATGCGGGTGGTATCGCGACGGGTCAAACTTCCGCACCGCCTCGGCGAACAAAAACTCGTCGTTTTCCCACGGCGTTCTCGGCGCGGTGAGGATGCGAGAGACCAGAACGATCAGGGCGCCGACGATTTCGCGCCACCATCGCCCTAGAATTCCCACCGTGGGCGAATTCATGAGGGCGCTAAGAGTACTTCATCGGGCCTACCGCGATTTCCCGTTGCGCGATCGCGTGCACGTCGACGTTCGCTTCCTCACCTGCCCCTTTCTGCCGGTGGTCAGCTCCGTACCGATCGGCGCGCGCGTCCTGGAGATCGGCGCCGGCCACGGCGTCTTCTCCGTGCTGGCGCGTTCGCGCGCGTCGAGAGTCGTGGCCGTCGATCCTGACACGCGGAAAATGCGACGGTTGACTGGAATCGACAGCGTCATCGGATTCGATGACTGCATCCGCGGCACATTTGATGTCATCGCCCTCGTCGACGTCCTCTACAAAATCCCCATTGCAGAGTGGGACGGCTTACTGGCGAGATCCACGGAACGCCTCGCGCCGGGCGGGGTCATGCTGATCAAGGAGCACGACCCGTCCGCGCGGATCAAACACCGCTGGAACCGTTTTCAGGAAAGGTTGGCCTCCGCCCTCCGGCTGACTCTCGGAGAAGCGTTCAGCTACGAGACTCCTGACGATTTCGTCCGGCGCTTGGAGCGCCACGGGCTGTCCGCGACGGCGAAGCGCATCGATCGGGGATACCCGCATGCACATGTCCTCTATGTGGCGCGTAGGGCATAGCTAAGAATGCAGAATGCGGAATGCAGAATGCAGAATTACGAAAAAAACCGATCCTTGAAGTCTTTCTAAATTCTTCATTCTGCATTCTGCATTCTGCATTCTGTTTTTACGACCCCCGCTGTATCATCCCGACAATGGCCACGTTCCCCGGCGTCGACTACATCGAAATCGATTCGCTCTTTTCCGAAGACGAGCTGATGGTCCGCCAGACCGTCCGCGACTTCGTCGACGAAGAGGTGCTCCCCATCATCGAGCACGCCCATCGCGAAGAGAAGTTCCCCATGCACCTGATCCCGAAGATGGCGGAGATGGGGCTGTTCGGCGCGACCATCCATGAGTACGGCCTGCCCGGGCTCAATCAGGTGGCCTACGGACTGATCATGCAGGAGTTGGAGCGTGGCGACTCCGGGCTGCGATCATTCGCTTCCGTGCAATCCGGCCTGGTGATGTACCCGATCTACACCTACGGATCGAAAGAGCAGAAGGACTTTTGGATTCCGAAGCTCGCCTCCGGAGAAAGCATCGGTTGCTTCGGACTGACCGAGCCCGACTTCGGATCGAATCCAGGCGCCATGCGCACCAATGCGCGCCGTGACGGCGACTCCTGGATCCTCAACGGCGCGAAATCGTGGATCACCAACGGTTCCATCGCCGATGTCGCTGTGGTGTGGGCCAAGGCGGAGGGAACCATCCGCGGCTTTCTGGTGGAGAAGGGCACGCCCGGGTTTTCCACCGCCTTACACATGGGGAAGTTCTCGCTGCGCGCGTCGGTCACGTCGCAGCTCTTCTTCGAGGACTGCCGCATTCCGGCGAAGAACCTGCTGCCGGAGACGAACGGCCTGAAGTATCCGCTCGGTTGCCTGACCCAGGCCCGATACGGCATCGCCTGGGGAGCGCTCGGTTCGGCGATGGGCGTGTTCAACACCGCGGTGCAATATTCGAAATCGCGCATTCAATTCGGGGGACAGCCGATCGCGTCGCATCAGCTCGTACAGAACAAGCTGGCCTGGATGATCACCGAGATCACCAAGGGTCAGCTCCTCGCGCTGCAGATGGGACGGCTGAAGGACCAGGGCAAACTGAAACCGCATCATGTTTCCATGGGAAAGATGAACAACGTGCACATTGCCCTGGAGTGCGCCCGCATGGCCCGCGACATCCTCGGCGCCAACGGCATCTCCGATGAATATCCGATCATCCGGCACATGCTCAACCTGGAATCGGTGAAGACCTACGAGGGGACGCACGACATCCATAATCTGATCATCGGCGAGGCGGTCACCGGAATCCCGGCGTACAATCCGCCGATGAGCGCACAGGCGGAGAAGGAAGCGAGCGAGCGCCGCGCGGCAGAGGCGGCGAAGAAGTGAATCTCGTAGATCTGCATCTGGCTATCAATCATTCGCCGCTCTTTAGCGAGCTGTTCGCGTTTGTTCTGCTGGTCATTGGACTCCTCGCGCGCAAGCGAACGCTCGTCACTGCCGGTCTTGTTGTCGCGATCGTCGCTGCACTTTGTGCCTTTGCGACCGCCTGGAGCGGCGACGGCGCCGCGGAGATCATCAAGAAGTCGCCTCCCATCGCCGGAGTGGACAAGGCGTTGATCACTCCGCACGAGCAAGCGGCCGGATATTTCGAAACCGCTTCCTACATCACAGCAGGACTGGCGCTCATTTCGCTGATCATCGGCTGGCGGCGCGGCGAGCGCTTTCGCTGGCTGGACGTCCTGATCGCGCTGGCGGTGCTGTTCAGCCTCTCCGTCGTCGCCCGCACCGCGCTCCTCGGCGGGCGCATCCACCACCCGGAAGTTCGCGCCGTGGTCAAAGGTTAGATTCGCGCGACGAACGCCTTGTGCAGCGGCGCCAGATCGGCTGCTGGAATGTCGGCAACCACGACGTAGACCAGGCCGTTCGAGCGCCACACCTCCATGGTGATCTCACGCGGCGCGGCGATGGACTGCGGCACGACGTCGTCCGGAAAGATGAAAAGCGAGACGCGATGTGCCGCCTTGCCCAGCAGAAGATACGCGCCGGGCTGCCGCCGCCAGAAAACCACGCGGCCACCGATGAGACGGAACGGCGTCGCGGACAGATCGGGGATGGGGACGGCGAACGGCACGCGCCCTTCGAACCACGGTTTCACGGTGTGCCGATCGGTGGAAATGACGTCGACGGGATTGGCGCTGGCCAGCAGCGTGGTGTGAAGATCGACGAGCTCCCGCATCGCGGCATTTCGTGATCGCACCAGCACCGCAGATGCGACCGCGATGGCGATGACCGCGGCGGCCGCAAACCACCACGACGCGGCCGTTCGCGGCCGGGTAGTTTGCATCACCCGCGCGCGCAAGGTGGCCGGCGCCGAGTAGCGCGGCATATCCTCGTGAATCGCCCGTTTCATCTGCATCACGGCCAGGACCGCGGAGGCGCAACGCGAGCATTCCGGCAAATGCTCCTCGATCGTTCTCTCCTCCGCTTCTCCATCAGCAAAGCGCTCTATGTCTTCCGCAGTCAAATGAACGCTCATTTCAGCCCCCGCAAAGCATTCCGAACCTTTTGCCGAGCGCGCATCAGTCGTGAGGTGACGGTCCCCACAGGAATCGACAATGTCTCGGCGATTTCCTTGTAGCTCATCTCTTCCACGTCGCAGAGGAGGAGCACCTCGCGAAATGGCAACGACAGTCCCTCGATTGCCTGGCGCAGCGCCTCGCCGCTTCTCCGCTGCAGGAGGTGCCACTCCGGAGTCTCCTCATCGGTCATTTGCTCGAGCAGCTCGGCGTCTTCGTCGATCGAGATCGGCGGCACCGCGCGCAAGCCCGTGCGCGACGTAAGGAACGTGTTGCGCAGGATGCGATACATCCAGGCGCGGAAGTTCGTTCCAGGGGTAAATGAGCCGAATCCCTTCAGTCCTTTCAGATATGTCTCCTGCACCAGATCCTCGGCTTCCGTGAGGTCGCCGGTCATCCAGCGAGCGTAGTTGTACAGCGCGTCGAAGAGAGGCAGGGCCACCTCTTCGAACGATGCGCCGCGCGACCGCTCGTTCATGCGAAGCACTTCTACTCCATTCAACTGACAAGGGGATGAAAAAAGCCCGCCGCCAGTTGCACACGGTGAGGACACACCATTCCGTAGGCGCGGTTGTCGGGTTCTCACCTTGAATGCAGAACGCAGAACGCAGAACGA
>QHVS01000353.1 GCA_003223635.1 Acidobacteriota bacterium
GGCGTCGATTCCGAGCTGGATGATCTGCGGAGCATCGCCCGCGACTCGAAATCCATCCTGCTTCAGATCGAAGCCCGCGAGCGGCAGCGCACCGGCATCGGGTCGCTGAAGATTCGCTACAACAACATCTTCGGCTATTACATCGAGGTTTCCAGGTCGAACTTGCCGAAGGTGCCCGGCGATTACATTCGCAAACAGACGCTGGTCAACGCAGAGCGATTCATCACGCCCGACCTCAAGGAGCTGGAAGAGAAGATCGTCGGCGCCGAGCAGAAATCGGTGGCCATCGAGGTGCGGCTGTACGAGGAGCTGCTGGAGGCCGTGTCGCGTTTCACCCTCAACGTTTTGGCGACGGGGCGGGCGGTGGGGGAGGTCGATGCAATCGGCTCGCTGGCCGCGATCGCCGTACGCAATCGGTACGTTCGGGCGACGCTGAGCGATGAGGTGGAGATCGTCATCGAGGATGGCCGCCACCCGGTGATCGAGGCGATCGCCGCGGAGCGATTCATCCCCAACAACAGCGAGATCGTCCGCGATCGCAACGGCATTCAGGTGATCACCGGCCCGAACATGGGAGGGAAGTCGACCTACCTCCGGCAGGTGGCGCTGATCGTCCTTCTGAACCAGGTGGGGAGCTTCGTTCCGGCGGCGAAAGCGCGGCTGGGGATCTTCGATCGCATCTTCACTCGCGTCGGCGCGTCCGATCAGCTCGCCCGAGGTGAGTCGACGTTCATGGTGGAGATGCACGAGACCGCGAACATCCTCAACAACAGCACCGGCCGTTCGCTGATCATCCTCGACGAGGTCGGCCGTGGCACGGCGACATTCGACGGGCTCTCGCTGGCGTGGGCCATCATCGAATATCTGCACGATCATCCCGACCGCGGCGGAATCACGCTCTTCGCCACGCACTACCACGAGGTGACGGACCTGGCGAAGACCAAGTCGCGCGTGGCGAACTACAACGTCGCGGTGAAGGAGTGGAACGATCAGATTATTTTTCTGCGCAAGGTCGTCCCGGGAGCGGCCGACAAGAGCTACGGAATCCAGGTGGCGAAGCTGGCCGGCATCCCCGCCGTCATCATCGACCGCGCCCGGGAAATCCTCGGCACACTGGAGCGCAAAGAGCGCGATCTGGTCGAAGAGACTCGACGCGGGGGCCCCGTCTCGCGGCAACTCTCACTCTTCGACTCCCGCGAGCGCGACACCATCGACGCCCTTCGCGCGATCCAACCGGAGGCCCTGACGCCGATTCAGGCATTGAATGAGCTACAGAGGCTGAAGGAAAAGCTGGAGCAGTAGTGCTTAGTGCTCAGTGCTCGGTGCGCGGTAGTACCGAGCACTGAGCACCGAGCACCCTGCTAGCATGGCGCTGATGCATTCAGACTTCCTCGGCATCGGTCTCACGGACAAGTCGCTGACGGATCTCGAACGTCGGATCATCCGCGAGACGAGCCCGTACGCCGTCGTTCTTTTCGGCCGCAACATCGCCGACGCGGGACAGCTCTGCGACCTGGTGCGCGAGGTGAAGTCGCTGGCCCGGCGGCCGCCGATTTTCATGATCGATGAGGAGGGAGGCCGCGTCGATCGCCTCCGCCACCTCCTTCCTGGATTGCCGAGCGTGGAAGCGTTTGCCGAAGGCGAAGAGCCGGTCGAGTTGTCCGGATGGCTGGGCCGGCTGATCGGCATGGCGCTCCGCTACTTCGATATCGAGGTTGATCTCGCGCCGGTCGTCGACATCCGCGGCGACAGCGCGCCGAAAGGACTCGAGCGCCGGACATTCGGCCGTGATCCGGAGACCGTCATCAATCTGGCCGGCTCGTTCATGCGCGGGCTTCACGCGACCGGCACCGCATCGTGTCTCAAGCATTTCCCGGGCATCGGCGTCGGATCAGCCGATCCGCACTACGGCACGACAGTGATCGACGTCGGACTGGAGGAGCTGACGAAGCGAGAGCTCGCTCCCTTCGCCCGGCTGGGAAACGAAGCCGGCGCGATCATGATCGGCCACGGGACCTATCCGCAAATCGACGAGCCCGATCTTCCGGCCACGCTGAGTCATCGCATCTCCACCGAGCTGTTGCGAGATGTCGCCGGCTTCGAGGGGCTGGCCGTCACCGATGACATGGAGATGCACGCCGTGTCCGACTTCGGACCATACGAGATGATCACCGAGCGCTCGCTCCTGGCCGGCAACGATGTCGTTCTGTTCTGCAGCCACATCGAGCGCGTTCCGGACATCCAGGCTTTCGTGCGCGAGAAGTCGCAGCGCGACGACAAGTTCGCCGCGCGATTGCGCGAAGCGGCGGCGCGAGCGGGGAAATATCGAACACACATCGATCGATTGCGTCGCGCGGCACCATCGCCGATGAAGAGCTTCGATGACGTGATCGACGAGGCGGTGCGGTTCGTGGACCGGTTCGAGAAGACGCGTC
>QHVS01000077.1 GCA_003223635.1 Acidobacteriota bacterium
TGTTCGCAGCAATGGGCCGCAGCGCAATGCGCGCCCTCGAGTTGCGAGCGATGGCGAACGAGAGCGGCAAGACAAACGTCCGCTCCTTCCGCTCATCACCGGTGCGAATCAGCAGACGCGCGTCGGGAGCGTCGACGTTTGGCACGAGCCAGGTAATGCTCCGCAGGGAGATATCGAGATGCGGCGTGATCCGAAATGCGTAGTGCGCGCCGCCGTCGATGGAAAGAAACGCTTCCCATTCCTCAACGTTCGCGGGCAGCGCCTCCGCCGACCAGGCCAGCGTGGCAACCGAGCCGCCGCGCAGTGTCGAGCCGGCCGCGGGGGCAGAAACCTCCAGTGCCGCGGCACCGGTTGCCGCGAAGAGGGTGAGACCCAAGATCACACTTCTCAACGTGAGCCGATGATATCGCCGCAGGCCTTGGGAGTGCGGCGGCTTGCCGCCGCCTTTTACCCCGTACTCCGCCGGCGCACCTCTTCTTCAGTCAATCCATACATCGGCGGCGTCTCCACCCCGAGCATGGCCAGATACATGTAGATCTGACCGCGATGGTGGACCTCATGCTCGATCATCGATCGCAGCCACTTGCCCACGCGCAGCTCGACGCCACCGGGCGTAACGCACTTCGCATCGAGATCGTCATCCGAAAGCGTCCGGAAGATGGCCATTGATTCGTCGTGCATCCGCCGGATGTATGCAACGGACGCTTCATGGCCGTCGGCCAGCTCGGGACCATGACCCGGATATCGACTGGCTCTTCGTTGCGCGTTCTCCGCGAACATCCAACGCTCGATGGCGCCGAGATGGCGCACCAGATCTCCGAGAGTGTACTTGCCGGGCATGTAGGACCAATCGGTCTTCTCGGGCGGAATGCAGGCGATCACCCGCATGGTCCGTTCGCGGATTCGCTCGAAGTAATCGATCAGCTCACGAGCACACTCATTCACGGCCGGCATCCTTCTTGTGTTTCGCCTTTCGGCCGATCCGTCGGCGCTTGTCCTCGACCACGCGTGTCTGGATGATCGGCGCGCGCTGGTTCGGTCGCAGCTTCCCGCGGGGAATCACGATCGGCGGCTGCCGTTTCATGCAACGATTGTACGTTCGGCAGCGGTGTTGCACTCGTCGCGGCGCATGCGTAACAGTTTTTTATTGATGTTGTTCCTTGCGCTCTCGGCGCACGCTCAGGAGTGGAGCAGCTACTTCGACGGGGCGCTGTTCGGTACGTACGTCACGGAGACGGGCCCGCGCGAACCTCAGAATCGACTCTTTTCCACGAACTGGTTTCTCGTCGGCACGGAACGCCAGGTGGGGCAGCGCGGAGCGGTGATGTTTCGAGGACGGTTCACGCTCGAGCCGCTGACGATCCCGCGCCAAGGTTACCCGCAACTGCTGCAGTACGTGTCGCCTCAGAACGGCGGCCCGCTGATCGATCATCAGCGCGCTCACGATCTGGTCGAGGAAGTAGCTGTTGGACTGGAATGGCGGCCGCTGCAACTCTATATCGCCCCGGTCGGCGAACCGCCCCTCGGCGCGGAGCCGTATGCGCAGCGATTTTCCTCGGTCGATTTCGCCGAAGCGCCGTTCGCTTATGACCTGCAGGAGGCGTTTCACGTAGCCACGCGAGTCATCGCCGGCGGGGTCATCACGCAATTCGTCGATCTGGAGTACGGAGTCTTCCATCGCGCGCTCTCCACCGGCAGGCATACGTCGATCGACAACGGCAACATCGACTCCTGGAGCGCCCGCGCCACGATCGCGCCGCGATCGCTATTCTCCGGACAGTTCTCGATCGGCCGCCTGGGAGACGAGAAGAGCGAATTGAGCAGCGCCTCGGTTTCCTACAACGGCAAGGCCCTCGCGGCCACCGCTCTCTGGACGAAGCGCGACGAGCTCGCCGCGTACGGACTGGAAGCGACGCTGCGCGGAGGCCGGCACACCGTGATGGCGCGGGGGGAGTCGGTCGATCGGCCTCCGGGCGTGTTCAACTTCAAGATGACACGGACCAAGCACGTGACGTTCGGCTACATCTTCGATGTGATGCACCGCACCGGCTATCGCGCCGGCATCGGCGCTAACGTCGATTATCACAGCGGGAATCCCGAGTTGCAGCCAACCTACGGACACAAGCCGCAGAGCGTGTTCGCGTTCTTCCGCTTGCGGACCGACCGCGCTACTCGCCCAACTTCGCCTTGAGCGCGTTCATCTCCTCGAGGAGCGCGGTGATTTGCTCTTCGAGCCGCTGAACGCGCGCGGCAATGGGCCTGTCGTGTCCCCTCTCCCCGCTTGCGGGGAGAGGGTCAGGGTGAGGGGCCGATCCAAGGAGGTGCATCCACCGCGATTCCTTCTGCCCCGGCCGGCGGGCGATCTCGCGGACGAGCGGATCGGGTGACGCAGCGAGTCGCTGCAGCATCTCCTCCACCTCGCTGATGCTGCCGAACGGATGCAGTCGATCGCTTCGGCCCCGCAGCTCGCCGGGAGTCTGCGCTCCGCGCAGAAACAGCAGCGTCAGAATCGCTTTCGAGGCGGGATCGAGCTGAAGTGCGGTGTCGAGGTTGTGCTCCCAGCGCACGGCGCGTCCGCCGACCACCTTCCAGGCCAGCTTTTCTTCCTGCAGCGAATCGAGCGCGCGCTGAACCTCCGCCTCGGAGGCTTCCATGACCGGCTCGCGATTCGACTTCTGATTGCACGCCGCGATCAGCGCATTGAGCGTCAACGGGTAGTACTCGGGTGTCGACATCTGCTTTTCGGCCAGACTTCCCAGGACGCGGATCTCCAACGCCTCGAGCTCGCGCGACGGCATTCGTCTCGGCTTCCGGTCGCCGGTCAGGTCATCCACTGAGGAGTAGCTCATAAAACAAAATGCGCTTCGCGTGCCGGGCGCGGAGTGCCGAAGTAATTATCGACTCGCATGGCCACTTTGCGCGCCAGAGACATGAAGGTGGTCATTTTCCCACCGAATACGTTGATCATGCTTCCCCGGCGCTGGATGCGATATTCACGTCCGATGGCGCTCGGGTTGGAGGAGCGTCCGACCAGCGGCCTCACGCCGGCGAACGTGGACGCCACATCGTCGCTCGTGATCGGATCGCGGATATAGCGATTGAAGCGGGCGATGAGGTATTCGATCTCCTCCGCCGACGCGCGGACGTCGTCGAGTGAACCGCGCTGCATCACTTCGGTGGTCCCGACAAGCGTGGTGTCCTTCCACGGCAGAACAAAAAAGATCCGCCGGTCGCTCACCGACTGAAGGAGCATGCCGGCCTCGCTTACGCGCCGCTTCAGAACCAGGTGCGATCCTCGCACCAGCGACAGCCGATATCGCGAGCGGATGCGATTGAGCGACAGCAGCTCGTTCATCCAGGGGCCGACCGCATTGACCACGAAGTCGTATCGCAGCTCCTCGCCCGCTTCGGTCCAAAGACTCCATTCGCGTCGATGGCGGCGGAAGGCAACGACGCGGGTCAGCTCCCGCACTTCCGCCCCTTCCCGCCTCGCCGAGTTCACAACTACCTGTACCAGCGCGTGATCGTCGACCTGCGCGTCCCAATAGCTGAAGCCGCCTCGAAGATCATCGGCAACCAGCGGCGCGCGTGCGACCAACTCGCGGGCACTATGCGATTCATGGCGGTGGATGTTCGACGCGCCGGCGAGCAGATCGTACAAGGCCAGGCCGAGTCGAATCGTTGCCAGGCTGCGCGGACTGTCGCGATAGATGGGCAGCAGAATCTCCAATCGATGCACGAGCTGCGGGATGTGCTCCAGCAGCCAGGCGCGCTCCCGCAGTGACTCGCGCACCAGCCCGACGTGCAGGCGCTCCAAATAACGCAAACCGCCGTGGATCAGCTTCGTGGTGGCCGAGGAGGTCTGCCCGCCGCACTCGCCCTTGTCGAAGAGGGTGACGTCGTACTCCCGCCTCGCCAGCTCCCAGGCGATGCCCGAACCGTTGATCCCCCCACCAATGACCGCGACGCGCACGAGCAAATCGTAACCGCCTTCGGAGTTCGGCGGCTTGTCGCAGTCGACAGCCGCACGCCGAAGGCAGTTGGCCTGCCGCTTGAAATGCACTGTAAACGTGGCACTGCCGGATTTGCAGTGGGTGCAAGGTGGAATTCCGGAAGAGTCGCCTGGGGAACTTGCTGTGATGTTGACGGGCGGGGGGGCGCGGGCGGCGTATCAAGTGGGCCTGCTCAAGGGACTGGCTCGCCATTTTCCGGATCTCCGATTCCAGATCATCACCGGCGTCTCCGCCGGCGCGATCAACGCGATCTTTCTCGCATCACGTCACGGCAGTCTTGCCGAGAAGGTGGAGCAGCTCGCCGGTTTCTGGCGCGCGCTGGAATGCGACCACGTCTTTCGCCCCAACTTCGCCGCCCTCATTCCGTTTCGCGGCAAACACCCGCATGGTCTCTTCAACGCCGCTCCCCTGGCCGCCCTGCTGCGCCGGATCTTCTTTTGTCCGATCCGGAACATGCCGATCGATGGGATCAAGCGCAATCTTGCTGAAGGCGACATCAGTGCCGTGGCGCTGATGACCCTCGACTACACAACCGGCCAGAGCGTGCGATGGGTACAGGGCCGCGTTGTCGACGTGTTCGAAGGTCCGAATCGACGCAGTGCGGCGACCGAGCTGACGGTCGAACACGTTCTGGCCTCAGCCGCTCTGCCGTTTGTTTTTCCGGCCGTCCGCATCGGCGACCGCTACCACGGCGATGGCGGCATTCGATTGTCCGCTCCGCTCTCCGCCGCGGTCCATCTCGGCGCCCGGCGCATTCTGGCCATGTCGACCGGCTATCAACGCACTCCGGACGAAGCGAGTACGCCGGAAGTGGAAGGCTACCCGCCCGCCGCCCAGCTCCTCAGCCAGTTGGTCAATGCCATCTTCCTCGATGTGATCGACGAGGATGTAGTGCGGATGGAGAGGCTGAACGAGATGATCCGCAAGTTGCCTCCGGAGGATCACAACGGGTTCAAACCGATCGAGCTGTTCGTTCTCCGCCCGTCGCGCGACCTGGGCAAGCTGGCCGGCGAATACGAGAAGAATCTGCCGCGCAGCATGAAGATCTTCACCCGGGCCCTGGGATCGCGCGAGACTGAATCACCCGCCTTCATGTCGCTGATGATGTTCGAGCCGAACTACACGCGCGCTCTGATCGAGCTCGGCGAGCGGGATGTGGAGACGCGCCTCGATGAGCTGAAGGCCTTTCTGGGACTGAGCCTCAAGCCAGTCCTCAGCGTGGCGTGAGGGCCTCACCTGGCGGGGCGATGGAACTCGAGAGCCTTCTCCCCGCGGCGCGGGGAGAAGGTGCCGCAAAGCGGCGGATGAGGGGCGCCTACAGCAGCGTCCCCTTCAAGATCAGCAGCGCCACAGTGAAGTAGATGCACAGTCCCGTCACATCGACCAGCGTGGCCACGAATGGAGCGGAGCTGGTGGCGGGATCGAATCCCAGCCTGCGCAGGATGAACGGCAGCATGCTGCCGGCCAGCGTGCCAAAGGTCACGACGCCGAGAAGCGCGGCCCAAACGGTAAAGGCGACGAGCATGTAGTGCTTGCCGTAGTCGGTGAAGTGAACCTTCTCCCACAAGACGATGCGAATGAATCCGATCGCCCCCAGGAGCGTGCCGAGGCAGAGACCGGAGATCAGCTCGCGGCGAAACACGTGGACCCAGTCGCGAAGACGCAGCTCGCGCAGCGCAAGCGACCGGATGATGAGCGACGTGGCCTGCGAGCCGGAGTTGCCTCCGCTGCTGATGATCAGAGGCACGAACAGCGCCAGCACGACGGCGCGGGCGATCTCCCCTTCGAAATAGCTCATCGCCGTGGCCGTCAGCATCTCGCCGAGAAAGAGCGCGGAGAGCCAGCCGGCGCGTTTGCGAACCATCGACCACACTCCAACGTTGAGGTACGGCGCATCGAGCGCTTCCTGGCCTCCCAACTTCTGGATGTCTTCCGTCGCTTCCTGCTCGGCGACGTCGAGGATGTCGTCGACCGTGATGATGCCGAGCATGTGGCCGTCCGCGTCGGTGACCGGCAACGCCAGTCGATCGTATCGTTCGAACGCCTTCAGCACTTCTTCCCGATCGTCCGTGGCCAGAATCTTGACCATCGGCGGATCCTGGATGTCGAGCACCTTCGTCTCCGGATCGGCCAGCACCAGCGAGGAAAGGCGAATGTCTTCGACCAGCCTCCCCTTGGCATCGACGATGTAGACGACGTTGACTGTCTCTTTTCCCCGGCCCGTCTTGCGGATGTGCTCCAGGGCCTGCCCCGCGGTCATTTCCGGCTCGATGGTGACGTACCGCGGCGTCATGTACCGGCCGGCGGTGTCTTCCGGATAGCCGAGAAGGAATCGGACGTTCTTCAGTTCGTCCGGCGAGAGTGTGGTCAGCAGGCGCCGCGTCACTTCCGCCGGCATTTCCTCGAGCAATCGCGTGCGGTCGTCCGGGGTCATCGACTGCAGCACCGAGCGGACCTGCTCGTTGGTCAGGGAAGCGATCAGCTCCTCCTGATGATCGGGCGGCAAATAGGAGAAGACCTCCGCGGCCTGCTCTTTGGACAGCACGCGGAAAACGAAGGCTTCTTCTTCCGCCGGCAGGGCGATGATCAGGTCGGCCACGTCGGATGGATTCAATTCGCGCAGCCGCTCGCGCAACTGATCCCAATTCCGCTGATGGATGATGTCGCGCAGCGCGTCGCCGACCGAGACCGTTTCGGGCATGCAACCGTCCTCCGCTCCGAGATTAACCCGATTTCGCGCGATAATGACGGGAGACCGTGAATGGCTCTGCTGCGCCTCGAACTGCTCGGTGACTTGCAGATGCGATCCGACTCCGGATCGCTGGTCACGATTTCCGCCAAAAAATCGCAGGCTCTCCTCGCCTACCTCGGCGTCAAGCCATCGCAGCGCGTCTCTCGCGAGAAAATCGCCACCCTGCTCTGGAGCAGCACCGGACCGGATCAGGCCCGCCAGAGTCTGCGGCAGACTCTCTCCACCTTGCGCAAGGAGCTGGCGCAAATCTCCGCGAGCGAGAAGATCCTCGTGGAGGAGAACGACCTTCTAGGCCTCGATGAGTCGTTGGTCGAATGCGATGTGGCCGCCTTCGAATCGCTGGTGGCCACCGGCAGCGAAGAGGCGCTGGTCCAGGCGGCCAAACTCTATCGCGGAGATTTCCTCGATGGATTCGCCATCAGCGAGGAGCGCTTCGATCAGTGGGTGCTGGCCGAGCGCGACCGACTGCATCGGATGTCGCTTCGCGCGCACATGCAGCTCCTGGAGATGCAGTCCCGCCGCGGCGCCGTCGACGAGGCCATCTCCACGGCGCAGCATTCGTTGCGCATCGACATCCTTCAGGAGCCCGTCCATCGCTCGCTGATGCGGCTGTACATGCAGAGCGGCGATCTGGTGAACGCCCTGCAGCAGTTTGAAACGTGCGCCAAAGTGCTCAAACGCGAACTGCGCATCGACCCCGACGCGGAAACGCGGTCCCTCTACAACGAGATCGTCAAACTGCGGGCCAAGAGCAGCGCGGAAGGGCGGGAGGGAGAGGATCAGCACAACACGGTGCTGATCGTCGAGGACAACGTCCTGAATCGCGAGCTGACCAACGCCCTGCTGAAGGCGGCCGGCTATCAGGTCCTGGTGGCCAAAGACGGCGCGGAGGCGCTGATGATGATCGGCCGGGAGACGGTTGACCTCATGCTGCTCGACGTCGATCTCCCCTTCATCGACGGCCACAGCCTGCTGCAGGCGGTCCGGGAGAACGGCCTGGAGATTCCGGCGATCTTCATCTCCGGCGTTCCAGGCGAAGAGGTCGAAGTGAAAGCGTTCGAAGTCGGGGCCGCGGACTTCATCCGCAAGCCTGTGAAAAACAACGTGCTTCTCGCACGCGTGGCGAAGGTGTTGCGCGGCGACCGTTGAGCTTGCTTTTCGCAGGAACGAAAAATCAAGATGACCGCCATGAAGAGAGACGAGAGAGTTCTCATCGTCGAGGACAATCCCCTCATCGCCGCGGCAATCGAGAAGGCGGGCCAGCGCCTCAACCTGCGCACCGATGTGGCCACCGATGGCTGGGACGCCATTGAGAAACTGCAGAACGAAAGCTACGCGGCAATTGTGATCGACACCGATCTACCGCGCCACAGCGGCTACGGAGTGCTCACGTACCTGCGCGAGGAGAACGGCGACCACCTGGAGAACGTGATCCTGATGACCAGCTCCGATCAGCAATTCACGGAGCACTTGCGCGTGATCGCCAAGACCACCGTCGTGGAAGAAATCGCCGCAGCGGTCAGTAGCGCGTTCGAGGCAGAAGAGTAGCCCAGTCTTCCTTCTGCTTCCGGAAGGGCACTAACGCTTCATGAATGCAGAATGCAGAATGCAGAATGAAGAGTTTGAAAGGGCTTCTTTCTTCATTCTGCATTCTGCATTCTGCATTCTGCATTCATCGTATCCCCTTCAAGATCGCGGCAGCGGACCGTTCGATGTCCTCTTCGCTCGTGGCCCAGTTCGACACGGAGATGCGCATCGCGGCCATGCCGTGCCATGTCGTCCCGGCCATCCAGCACGTCCCTTCCTTCTGCGCGTTCACGATCACCGCGCGCGTGGTCTCATCGGAATCGGCGAAGCGGACGAGCACCTGGTTCAGAACCACATCATTGAGGATGCGGACGCTTTTGTGGCGGGCCAGAAGCGCCGCCATCTGCCTGGCGCGCGCGCAGAGGCGATCGACGAGCGACTCCACTCCGCGGCGGCCGAGGTGCCGGAGCGCGGCGTAGATCGGAATGGCCCGGCCGCGGCGGGAGAATTCCGGAGCCCAGTCGAATGGATCGCGCTCCTTCCCCGCGCTCTGCTCGAGATATTCGGCGGTGACCGTCATCGATGCGCGATGCGCTGCCGAGTCGCGCACGATGACGATTCCGCTGTCATACGGCACGTTGAGCCACTTGTGCGCATCCGTGCCCCACGAGTCGGCCAGCTCCGCTCCTTCGAGGAGTGCGCGCTTCTCGCGGCTGGCCCGGCCCCATAGTCCGAACGCGGCGTCGACGTGGAGCCATCCGCCTCGCTCATGCACGATCGGCGCGATCTCGCCCATCGGGTCGACCGAGCCGGTGTTCACGTTTCCGGCCTGCGAGCAGACGATGATCGGACCGGAGAGCGAGGCCAGTACGCGACGCAGCTCCGCGGGGCGCATGCGGCCCTGCTCATCCGTCGCCACTTGCTGCAATCGTTTGCCGAAGCCGAGCATCCGCAGAGACGAATAGATCGTGATGTGAGCCTCTGCGCCGAGGATCACGTTCACCGGCGGCGCTCCGATCAACCCTTCTTCCTCGACGTTCCACCCTGCGCTTCGCAGCACGGCATGACGCGCCGCCGCGAGCGCTGTGAAGTTCGCCATCTGGCCGCCGGTGACGAATCCCACGCTGGCCGTGCGAGGAAGATCGAAGAGCTCGAGCAGCCATTCACGCGAGATTTCCTCGATCACCGACACGGCCGGAGAGGTGACGAAGATCCCGCAGTTCTGATCCCAGGCACTGGTCAGCCAATCGGCGGCCAGCGCGACTGGGAGAGAACCGCCGATGACGAATCCGAAGTAGCGGGGACCGGCGCTTCCCGTGATTCCGCCGTCCGCGCCGCGGCTCAGCGCGTCGATCACCTGTACTGCGTCCTGCCCCTCATCCGACAACGGCACCGAGAGTGCGGCGAGAAGGTCCTGACGCGAAGCGCGCGCGCCGACAGGGCGTTGGGGAAGAGCGCGAAGAAAGTCGACCGCGCGATCGTGCGCGCGGCGCAAAAGGGACTCGTCAACGAACTGCCGCATACTCGCATCATGTACACGATCAGTACGGATAAGTCGAGGCTCGACGAGCAGTCGTATTAGGCGAACAACACTCCTGATCGCGGCAGGAGTCTGTGTGTGGCGCCGCCAGGTTGCCGGCGCTCCCGCCGCCAAGCTGGCGGCGCTCCTTTGCGTTACGCTGTTTTCGCTGCGAGCAAATTCGTCAACACGTTCTTGAGCGCGTCGAACTTCACCGGCTTGCGCAACAGCTCATCCGGCTCGAAGGCCCGCTCGTCGGTTACGCGCGGCACTTCGTTTGTGTAGACGCCGGTCATCAGCACGACCTTGGCTGACGCGGTTTCCGCATTGGACTTGATCAGCTGGCACAGCTCATGTCCGTCCATCTTCGGCATCACCGCGTCGGCGATGACGACGTCGGGCTTGTGCTTTGTTGCCAGACGCATTCCTTCCAGGCCGTCGGCAGCGGTCATCACCCGGAACCCGCTGCCCAGCAGCTTGTCGCGGTAGAGATTGCGCAGCGCCGGATCGTGGTGAACCAGAACGATCAGCGGCTTGTGTTCATCCGCCGGCTGCGGTTCGGGAGCGCTGGCCCGTCGCAGAGCCGCGTTTGCCTGCTCGGCAAACTGAAGAACGTCGGTGCGCGCGCGACGCTCCTCTTCGCTCTCCAGCGGCGGCGAGTCCGGCAGCGATACGAGCGGTCCAAAGGGCAACTCTTCCTCTATCGCAGGCGCCGGCTCCGGCCGCGAACGGAGGGCAACAATCTCCTGCTCGAGCACCTGCATGTGCGAGAGCAGCGAGTTGCGCTCGGCGTGAAGTCGCCGCAGTTCGTTCTCCATGCTGTTCTGCAGCGAAGTGAGACGGATGTTGAGGTCGCGCGCCTCGGCCCGAGCCGCATCTCTCGCCTCGATCGCCGCGGCGATTGCCGTTTCCTGAGGCAAAGGGCGCTCTTCTGTTCGTTTCTTCAAGTCGGCGCGCGAGGTTTCGCTGTCCCGGAGCCGCTTCTCCAGTTCCTGCACTCGGGCGCCGAGGCTTCGCGCCTCGGCTCGGGCCGCCTCTCTCGCCTCAATCGCCGTTCCGATATCGGCCTCATGATCGGCGGCCAGCTCGTTGACGACCTTCTGCAGCTTGGCGCTCCACTCGGCATCGATCTGCTGGCGATCGATTGCAGGCGGAGGTAGCGGCCGCTCCTGTGTTTGTCTCTTCAATTCGGCGCGCGACTTCTCCAGTTCCTGCACTCGGATGCTGAGGCTGCGCGCCTCGGCTCGCGCCTTCTCGCGCAGCTCAACAGCCTCGCCGATGGCATTTTCCTGATCAGCCACCAGCTCATTGACGATCTTCTGCAGCCTGGCGCCCCATTCGGCGTCGATCTGCGCGCGCAACGACTTCTCGTCGACTTCCGGCCGGCCGCGCGCCCCTTCCAACTGGTGCTGTAACTCCTGCACGCGCGAGCTGAGGCTGCGCACTTCCGCGCGCGCCTGCTCGCGTGCGGCGACCGCTTCGCCCAGGTCATTCTCGTGATCGCTGGCCAGCTCGGCGACGATCTTCTCGAGCTTCTCGCCCCACTGCCGATCGAGCTGGGCCAGTTTCTCGCTCGACTCACCCTGCACGCGCTGCACTTCTGCCTCGAACTTTCGGCGCAGCTCGTCGTTCGCCCGC
The DNA here is from genome assembly GCA_003223635.1 of Acidobacteriota bacterium. Classification (GTDB taxonomy): domain Bacteria; phylum Acidobacteriota; class Thermoanaerobaculia; order Gp7-AA8; family Gp7-AA8; genus QHVS01. The sequence continues at coordinate 11,450 of QHVS01000077.1, forward strand.
TCCAGTTGAGAACGGACGCCGTCGGCCCGTCCGTGAGACTGCTGCAATTCGTGGACGCGGGCCGCCGCGGCGCGCGCGTGTTCGCGTTCGGTGGCCAACTCCACCGTCACTTGCTCGTACGTGGCAGTCACTTTGGCCAGACGGGCACGAGCGTCTTCGAGCGCGCTGCGCAGCTCGTCGTTGGTCGCGCGCGTGCGCTGAACATCTTCCAATGCGCGACTCGCGGCCATCTCCAGATTCTCGTGCTCCGATTCGTACTGCTCCCGCAGTTTCGTTTCGTTTTCCGTTGCCGCACGCGCGGCGGCCAGCTCGGCGGTCAGCTCGGCCACCAACGT
>QHVS01000355.1 GCA_003223635.1 Acidobacteriota bacterium
CGCCGCGATGAGTGTAACGATCGGCCCTCTTCGGGACCTCTGTATAGAAAGGAACTACGCCGTGAGAACGATGCTACTTCTTGTTCTGTCGTTGGCAGTAGTGATGGTGGTACCGATACCGGCCGTTGCTGGGGATGAAGTGACGGTAGCCCGGATCGAGTGCCCGGCCCAGTGGAAAGCCATTATCTCGTGGCCACACAAGATCGGCGAGGATCCGACCTTCGAGCACGAATTAGCGCCGGAGCAGGAAATGACGTTCAAATTTCTCAGGATCGCGCAACAAGACAAGCAATGGATCGTCTGTTATTACCAGACGAACGCTGGTCCCTCTGGGTCCTACTCCTACAAAGTCAAGCGCACGATCGTCAGTTGTACGCCGGCTGGAGAACGAATCCTCGACTGCACGGTGAAGAACTAGGAGGGTTTGATGAACCGGCGATTGTTCAACATCCTTGTCGCATCGATTTTCTGGACGACTTCAAGCGCACAGGCCACCGATTATGTTCTGAAGGACATAAGTTGCCCCACTTACCCGACGGTCGGACTGAAGTTGCCAAACAAGATCGGTTCGGATCCAGCATTCGGAATGGGTAGCACGAACCCAACATCGTTCCACGCGACGTCGTCAGGGATTTCTCGATCCGGGCAGCGGATCTCGTGCGGATACGGTGTCCGGATCATGTCTGCTTACTACCCCGCGACGTACAGCTACACGGTCAAACGAACCATCATCGAATGCCAGCAGTTGAATAGCATCACGCTGCGGTGCAAGCTGAAGCCGTAGTCAGCTCCCGCTACATCAGGTCGCGCATGATCTTGTCGAGCGCCTCGCGCGACGGGCGGCTGGACTCGTCGATCGAGTACAGCGGCTGATCGCCGAGATTCAGAAGCGTGATGAAGCTCTTCTTCTCCGGCTGCAGGTAGACCAGGCCGGTGAGCATCTGGCCGCCCTCCGTGGCGCGGTGCAGCCGCTGCAGGGCCTGCACGGCATCGGAAGGATCGTAGTCCTCCTCCAGCTTCTTGAGCAGGATCCGCGAGCCGTCGTGCAGCGTCACTTCGCGCACTTCGCCCGCTGCGTAGTCGATCTCGATCTGCTCGTACGACTGCACGAATCCGATCTGATGCAGCAGCTCATCGTGTTCCTTCGCGTACGTGTAGCCCTTCGTCGAGCCTTCGTGATTGTTGAAGGTGACGCAGGGAGAGATCACATCGATGACCGACAGCCCGTCGTGGGCGATGGCCCCCTTCAGAATGTTGATCATCTGCTTCGGATCTCCGGCGAACCCTCGGGCGACGTATCCGCATCCCAGCTCCACCGCCAGTGCGCAGAGATCCATCGGCGGCAGGTCGTTGATCACGCCCGTCTTCAGCTTCGAGCCCTCGTCCGCGGTAGCGGAGAATTGGCCCTTCGTCAGACCGTATACGCCGTTGTTTTCGATGATGTAGATCAGTGGGATGTTGCGCCGGACCATGTGCATGAACTGGCCGAGTCCGATGGATGCCGTGTCGCCGTCGCCGGAAACGCCGATGCCGAGCAGCGAGTGATTGGCCAGCGCGGCGCCGGTAGCGACCGCCGGCATGCGTCCATGCACGGCGTTGAAGCCGTGCGCCCGCGACAAAAAGTACGCTGGTGTTTTCGAGGAACAGCCGATGCCCGAAAACTTGGCGACGTTCTGCGGCTTGACGTTCATCTCGTAGAAGGCGCGGATGATCTGATTGCTGATCGCATCGTGCCCGCAGCCGGCGCACAACGTCGACTTGCCGCCGTGGTAGTCGGTCACCTTCAGCCCGACGCGATTCTCTTTCGGCGCCTCGGTTCCGATTTTCAATACAGATTCAGCCATTAGTCCTCCCCCGCTGCCTTCGCCGCCACGCGCTTGTCTACGCCAATGCGGACGATCTTTTCAGTAGTCTTGCCTTCCATCTGCAGAACGGCGTTGGTGATCGAGCGGGCATCGCAGGGAAGGCCGGTGTAGTGCAGGATCTTGCGGATCTTCTTCTGATCGTCGCCGACTTCGAGCCGAATCAGATCGGCCATCTGGCCGTCGCGATTCTGCTCTACGACGTACACGCGATCGTGATCGGCGACGAAGCCCTTCAGGTCATGCGTGAAGGGCAACGCACGCAGTCTCAGGTAATCCGTTTCCACTCCTCGCTCGTTGCGGAGCTGGTGCCGCGACTCCTGCAGCGGAAAGTCCGTCGTGCCGTAGGCAATGAAGCCGATCTTGGCTCCCCGCCGATCGACCACAGGGGCGGGCACATACTTCCGAGCCGTCTCATATTTCTTCGACAGGCGATCGACCAGCGCTTTGTAGTCTTCCGGTCGTTCGGAATATCGCGCATACGCATCGTGGCCCGATCCCCGCGTGAAATAGGATGCATCGGGGTGATCCGTGCCGGGAAGTGTGCGCCACGGAATTCCGTCGCCATCGACGTCCGCGTAGCGGCCCCACTTTCCACCGAGCGCCTCCCGCTTCTCCTTGGTCATCACTTTTCCGCGGCGATAGGGTTTGTCCGGATATTGGAACGGATCGGACATCCAGTTGTTCATCCCGAGGTCGAGATCGGAGAGGACGAAGATAGGAGTC
>QHVS01000078.1 GCA_003223635.1 Acidobacteriota bacterium
CCGCGAGACTGTTCATCGCGCCTGGCGTCTGCATGTCGATCACATCCGGCACTCGCTGGTGAATGCCTTCTATCAAGGATGGGATCTGAATCCGGCCCAGCTTCCGACGCGCTACGCCGCTGTCTACTCGTTCTTTCTGGAGGGACTCTCGGCGGCGACCGAGCGCCTCCGCAATTTCATCGAGAAGGCGGGACAGGCCACGCTGGTGGGCGATGTATTCGACGACGCGGCAACCGGCCAGGGCCTGCTCAACTATTTCCTGCGGGCCATGAACTGCGGCGCCATCAGCGAGCAGGAGGCGCTGGCCACGGGGCTGACGGTGGAGGAGCTGCGCAGCCGCAGTTTCGTGAAGATTCTTCGCGGTCGTCGCGAGCGAGCGGCGAGCAGCGAGCGGCGAGCGGGCGGCAATTGATCGCTACGAACCTCGATACGTCGAATAACCGAACGGGCTGAGTAACAGTGGCACGTGATAGTGCTGCGCCGCGTCGCGCACTTCGAAGACGATCGTTGCCTCCGGGTAGAAATTTTCGACGTGACGCTCGCGGAAATACGTCCCGGTGTCGAAGGTCAGGCGGTAGATGCCGGGGTCAACTTCCGACGTGAGGGATTTGAGGCGGCCGTCGGCGTCGGTTTCGCCGCGTCCGATCACCCGCCACTCGCCACCCGCCATCTGCCGCTCCAGAACGACCGGAACCGCGGGGGCCGGCTTGCCGCGGGACGTGTCCAGTACATGAGTAGTGATCATGCTTGTTCTATTGAATGCAGAATGCAGAATGCAGAATGCAGAATGCAGAAAACGATGCGGTGGGCTGGGTTTCCCAATTCTGCATTCTGCATTCTGCATTCTGCATTTTCACGCCACCAGCTTCATTAAGCGAAGAAGCATAATCTTCCACTGCTCCTCAGCAGCAACCTTCAATTCCTCTTCCGGACGATTCTGCAGGCGCTGGCGGGCAATGGCCAGCATCTCGTCGCCGCTCTTTCCCGTGGCGCAGACGATGTAGATGTGTCCGAATCGCTTTTCGTAGGCGCGATTCACTTCATCCAATTCCTTCATCGTTTTCGATGACGCGCTTGTCGTTCCCGATTGCTCGCCGGCAGTCCAGCGACCGCCGGACTTCGATTCGCCGATGCGCGGATGGGCGGCGAAGGCCTCACGCCAGCCGGCGGCATCGAGATCGCGCCAGAACTTCTCCGCGCGCTTCATCAGATCGTCCCAGCCGCGGAATGGCCGCGCCTCGATCATCCGCCGCACCCACTGCGACGATCCGCAGCAGCTTCGCAGCTCCGCGTCAGCCTGATCATCGGTCAGCGTGTTGATCCGCCGCACCACCTCCACCGCCCTTCCCTCCTCGGTGGCCAGGCCGTAGATGCGCAGCCGGCTCACGCCGCCGTCGGGGAAGACGTTGAGGCGAACGTGCGTCAGCGGCCCGCGGCCACTCAGTTCATCGCGAAAGACATGACGCGTATCGGGCTGCATCTTCGTGCGCGGCAGAACCTCGAACCACTCCTTCGAATCGCGCGAGCCGTCGAGGGAGGCGGTATCGGGATAGTTTCCCTTGAAATGCGCGGTGTCGATCTCGATGCGCCGAATCGTGGCTTCTGTCGCCAGCTTGACGATGACCCAATCGTTTCCCGGCCCGCGCCGCCGCCGCGTTTCCCATCCGTCGCTCATGTTGCGCCCGCGTCCGGGCATGATCAGGTTGTGTTTCGGACCGAAGAACATGTCGCTGCAGGAGAGGACCTCGCCGCCATGCTCGACCGCGGCGAGATCGAGCTCGTTGAGCAATCCGCCCTGACGATGCCAATCCGGAACGACTTCGCCATGCACGCGAAGCCGCGCCACACCGCCGTCCGGAAAGATGTGAAAGCGAAGATGGGTAATAGCGACCCTGCTGTCGACGTCGAAAGAATTCTGAGAGTCGCCTTTCAACGGAGACTGCGGAAGGATGTCGATCCACGGCGCAGCGACGAGAGTCTCCACGCTCGACTGGGGAGGCATGGAACAGACGTCGAGGGCACAGGCCTCCGGATAGTTGCCGCGAAAGAAGCTGGTGTCCACCACGATGCCGCGAACCACGCCGCGCGCGCCGAGCCGGAGGATGGCGAAGTCGTGACCGGGGGTGCGCTTGCGGCGGCTCTCCCAGCCGTCCATCCATTTCCCGCGGTCGGTGTACTCGTGTTCCTTCCAGACCGGAGCGGCCGGCTTGATCAGATTCTCTTTTTCGGCAAAGAAATCATCGGTAGCGTAGAGGACCGAGCCACCGAGCCGCTCGGAGACGAGATCGGGAAGCTCATGAAAGTCGGTCATGTGTGGCACAGACACTCCTGTCTGTGCCGTGAGGCGGACCGCACAGACAAGAGTGTCTGTGCCACACGTGACATCACCGCCGTATCCACTTTCCTGTTGCTGTTCCGATTGGCTTCTCATCCTCCCACACTTTGCGGCCGCGCAGCCAGGTGGTCTTCACCACGCCGCGCAGTTCTTCGCCGGCGTACGGTGTCACTTTGTGGCGATGCTGAATCATCTCCGGCGTGATGGCGAAGCGCCCCTGGGGATCGAAGATGACGAAGTCGGCATCGAGACCGGGAGCGATGCTCCCTTTGCGATCCTGAAGACCGGCGACCCGGGCGGGACCGTTGCACATCAGCTCCGCAATCTGTTCCAGCGTGAGCCTTCGCTCGCTCCAGATGACGGGCAGGCCGAACTGCAGTGAGGCGATGCCGCCCCAGGCGTGCGCGACGTCGCCTTTGCTGAGGCGCTTCAGTTCCGGCGGGCAGGGGGAGTGATCGCTGACGATTGCGCTGAGCAGCCCTTCGTGCACGCCGCGCCACAACGCTTCGCGATTGGCGTGTTCGCGGATCGGCGGCGCGCACTTGAATGCCGGCGCGCCATCGGGAATCGACTCGGCTTCGAAGTGGAGATAGTGCGGGGTCGTCTCCGCGGTGAGCGGCACGCGGGCGTCGCGCGCGCGGCGAAGAATCTCCAGGCCGCCGGCCGACGAGAGATGGACGACATGCGCGCGCGCGCCGCTCGCGGCGCATTCGGCGGACAGCAGCTCGATCGCCGCGTCTTCCGCTTCGGGCGGTCGTGAGGCGAGATAGAGGCGGTAGGAGCGCGGATCGCCGTCGATGAAGCGCAGTTTTTCCGGCAGCTCGGCGTGCACGAGGAGGGGAGCGTTCGTTCCGGCCAGCGCGTTCAGCGCGTCGCGAAGTCCGTCGCTGTCGAGATGCTCGAACTCCGGCGCGCCGGAATCGGCGAGGAAGCATTTGAATCCAAGGGCGCCGTGATCCAGCATCGCGTGGAGCTCGCGTGCGTTGCCGGGAACCGCGCCTCCCCAAAGGCCGACGTCGATCCAGCACTTCCCCTCCATCGCCTCGGCTTTGGTCAGGAGCGCTTCGACGGAAGTCGTTGGCGGGATGCTGTTGAGCGGCATATCGACGAGTGTGGTCACCCCGCCCGCCGCGGCCGCCCGCGTGGCGGACTCGAATCCCTCCCAATCCGTCCGCCCCGGCTCGTTGACGTGGACGTGCGAGTCGACGAGGCCGGGCATGACGACGAGGTCGCCGTAGTCGACATCGGCGCCTTCCCCGTGCTCGCCGACGCGGTCGATGCGTCCGCTCTCGATGTGAATCGTCGCCGCGCGTGTGCCGGACGGCGTGACCACGGTGCGGCTGCGGAGGATCATCAGTCGATGCCGTCCGCGATCCAGACGTCTCCACCCTCCGGCTTGAAGCGGTCGAACATCAGCCAACGGCCGTCGGGGGACCAGACCGGATAATCGATGCGCACATCGGAGTCATCGAAGGCGAAGAGTTTCGTCGCTGTGCCGTGCAGGTCATACATCCAGAGAATCTTGTGGCGCACGACGTCGATGAACTTCGACGCATCCGGCGAAAAGGAGATGTGCGCGCCGGCCCCCGGCGCAAGTGCGACCACCGGCTGCGGATCGCCGGCCGTCGGCGAGAGTCTCATCATCTGCGGGGAGGCGCCGCACGGACAGCGGAAGTAGATGAAGCCGTCGCGCAGCCAGCGGCTGAAGTGCCCGGAGACGCCGACATCCGTGCGCTGACGCGGCTGCGATCCGTCGCTGCGCATCACCCAGACTTCGAGGCGGCCGCTGGCATCGGACTGATACGCAACTTCGCTTCCGTCCGGCGAAAAGAATGGATTGATGTCCAGCGCGTTGTTGCGCGTCAGTTGCGCCAGTGCGCCCGACGCGACATCCACCTTCCAGATATCGGCGTTCCCGCTTCGCGATGAGAAGAAAACGATCTGTCGGCCGTCGGGCGACCAGCTCGGCTGAAAGTCACCGCCGCTTCCGCGCGTGATCTGACGCGCGGTGTGATCGGCGAGCGAATAGAGCCAGATGTTCATGTCGCCGGCCCGATCCGAATTGAAGGCGATCGTCTGGCCGTCCGGAGACCACGCCGCGCGGCTGTCTTCACGCGTCGTGGCGATGAGCGCTTCCGGCGCGCCGGCCTTCCCCTCTTCCGAGATGGGCATGCGCCAGACGTCCGCATTCTGACGAAGGGTGGCGTAGGCCAGACGCGTTCCGTCTCTGGAAATCGAAATCTCGATGTCCTGCCCTGCGCCGGTGGTCATCTGCTGCGAAGGCCCGGCCGGCTTTCCCTCGGCTCCGACCGGAATGCGCCAGACGTTCATGCCGCCGCCGCGATCGGAGGAGAAGTAGACGAAGTTTCCCAGCGGCGACCAGGCCGGATTGATCGCGCGATACGTGGGTGGCGTGACGGCGAACGTCTCGCGGGTGGCAGTGTTGGCTGCGCGAATGTCGAATGTGGTGCGCTCCTGCCGTTGATAGGCGATCTTCTTCGAATCCGGCGACCACGTCGGCAGGATGTGCGAAACGGCCTCCGACGTATCCGAGCTGACCTGCTGCGGGTTGTGGCCGCGCGCGTCGACGATCCAGATCCGTCGCGGCCCGGCCCACGACGCATCGACGGCGATGTTCGCGCCGTCGGGCGAAACGGCGGGGCTGTACGCATCCTCGATCAGCCGCGACTCGCGGCGACTCTGCAGGTCGATCGACCAGATGTCGCCCGATTTCGGCTCGTAGATTCCGAACACGTCGCCCGGCTCCATGCGGCGGTTCGGCTCGCGAGCGCGGACGAAGAGAACGCGCTGACCGTCGGGCGACCAGGCCGGCTGCAGATCATCGGATTCGCCGGAGGTGAGCTGCGACTCCTGGCCGTTGAAGTGCTTGAGAAAGAGTTTTCGGACTCCGTGGACATCGCCGGCATAGACGATCGATTTTCCATCCGGCGACCAGGATGGAAATTCTTCAAGTCCCGCGGCGACGGTGAACTGCGTCAGCTTCAATGCCGTAGGAGAGGTGGCTCGGTGCCCGGCGCGGGTTCCCATGAAGCGCCAGCCGACGATCGCCGCGGCGATGACGGCGATGGCCGCGAGCACGATCACCATGCGGCCAGCATTTTGTTTGCCGATACCTGCCGGAGTCCGACGATCGCCGGCGATTTCCTGCAGCTCCAGGCGGGCATCGGCGATGTCGTGCAGACGCTCGCGCGGATCTTTCTTCAGGCAGCGCGAGAGAACGTGCCGCACCTGCTGCGGCGTGTCGCGGGGCAACGCGCTCCAGTCGGGATCCTTGTGTCGAACGGCATCGGCCACTTCCATGAATGTCCGTCCGCCGAAGGCTCGTTTGCCGGTGAGCATCTCGTAGAGCACGCAGCCGAAGGCCCAGATGTCGGCGCGGCGATCGATCTCTCCGCCACTGATCTGTTCCGGACTCATATAGGCGGGCGTTCCGACGATCGATCCGTCGCGCGTCAGATCGCTCTCCACGGTGACCTGGCCGGTGAGATCCTTCGCCGTTCCCGGGACGTGCTTGGCGATCCCGAAATCGAGCGTCTTCACCCGTCCATCGGGGGTGATCTTCACGTTCGACGGTTTGAGGTCGCGATGGATGATCCCCGCTTGGTGCGCCGCCTCCAGCGCGGAGGCGATGTCGATGGCGATGCGAATGGCTTCACCGACGGGAATCGGTCCCTCGAGCGTGGTTCCGGGGACCAACTCGAGGATGAGGAAGCGCTCGCCGCCGAACTCTTCGATCCCGTAGATCGCAGCGATGTTCGGGTGATTCAGGGAGGCGAGAAAGCGCGCTTCGCGCTCGAAGCGAGCGAGCGCCGCCGGATCTCGAGCCAGATCGGGAGGAAGCGTCTTGATGGCCACATCGCGGCCCAGACGGCTATCCGTGGCACGGTAGACGTTTCCCATTCCGCCGGCGCCGAGCGGCTCGACGACTTCGTATCCGCCAATGCGCGTGCCGCTAGTGAACTGCAATGACGATTACTATACGACGGGTGTAGCGGCGGGCTTTAGCCCGCCGACGGCGGCCGGAAGGCCGCCGCTCCACCTGGAAATCTCCGTCAGGCGCATCAGGATCTCCTCGCCGGTGGCGGGGGCGCTCAGCTTCGGAATCGCGCCGTTGGAAACGTAGGACAGCGCGTTCTTCACGGCCATGAAGACGGAGATGGCCAGGAGCAGGGGAGGCTCACCCACGGCCTTGCTGGAGCGCAGGTTGATCGTGTTCGCCTCGTTCACGATCCAGTCGGCGTTGAAGATCTCCGGCAGATCCTGAATGTTGGGGATCTTGTATGTCGTCGGCGAGTGGGTGAGCAGATCGCCGTCGGGCGTCCAGCGCTTCTCTTCCGTGGTCAGCCAGCCGACGCCCTGGATGAACGCGCCGGTGATCTGGCCGCGATCGATGCCCGGATTGATCGGCTTGCCGATGTCCATCAACAGATCGCAGCGCAATATCCGCATCATCCCGGTGAAGCGATCGATCTCCACCTCAGACACGGCGGTTCCCTGCGTGAAGTAGAGGAACGGCGTCCCGCAGCCTTTGTCGATGTCCCAGTCGATTCCCTGGGTCGAATAGAAGCCGCGCTCGCCGAGGCTGACGCGATCGTGATAGGCGGCGGAGATGAGATCGCGCCAGGGGAGCTTCCGCCCGAGATCGACCGCGGCCAGTCTCGCTTTGATCTTGCGACACGCGTCGACGGCCGCACTTCCGTTGAGATCGGCCCCGCTCGACGCGGCGGTGGCCGAAGTGTTGTTGTTCTTCTCCGTCGACGTCGGCATGAGCACGACCTGCTCGACATCGATGCCGAATTCGTCCGCGACGAGCTGGCGGATCTTCGTGTTGACGCCCTGTCCCATCTCCGTGGCGCCGGTGGAGACCTGCACCGATCCGTCGAGGTAGATGTTGACGAGCGCGTTCGCCTGGTTGAGAAACTTCGTGTTGAAGGAGATGCCGAACTTCACGGCGGTGCAGGCGATGCCGCGCAGATGAGTCGGCGATTCCGCGTTGAACTCGGCCACCGCGGCGACGCGGCGGTGATAATCAGCGCGCTCCACGATCTCCCGGAAGAGGCGGGGGAGCATGTTGTTCTTCACCACCTGCCCGTACGGCGTGATGTTGCGATCGTCGATGCCGTAGCAGTTCTTCATGCGAATCTCGATCGGATCGCGATGGAGAACGATGGCCATCTCCTGCAGGATGTTCTCGATGGTGGCCACGCCCTGCGGGCCGCCGAATCCGCGGAACGCGGTGTTCGGCGGATAGTTCGTGCGGCAGACCGTGCCGGTGATCTCCACGTTGGGGATGTAGTAGGCGTTGTCGACATGGGTCATGGCCCGGCCCATGACCGCAGGGGAGAGATCGGCGTATGCGCCGCCGTCGGAGTACAGATCGACTTTGAGCGCGGTGAGCACTCCGTCGCGCGTGAATGCCACCTTCCAGTCGTTCTGAAACGGATGACGGCCGCCGGTGACGCGCATGTCGTCATCCTTGTTGTAGACGATGCGCGCGGGACGGCCGGTGTTCTGCGCGACGAGCGCGGCGAGGGCCGCCGGATGCGTGGCCTGACATTCCTTTCCGCCGAAGGCCCCTCCCATCCGCTTGGTGGTCACGACGACCTTATTGATCGGCAGGCCTAGGACGTGGGCGATCACTTCCTGCACTTCGGACGGATTCTGCGTCGAGGAAAGAACGTTGAGTGCACGGAACTCGCCGGGCCAGGCGATGGCCGCCTGCGACTCGAGGTAGAAGTGATCCTGCCCGCCATTGATCCACGTTCCCTCCAGGACGTGGTCGGCGGAGGCGAACGCCGCGTTGACGTCGCCGCGGGCGATGCGGCGCGTCGGACCGATGAACTGCTTGCGGCGCTTCGCCTCTTCGATGGTGAAGATCGGGTCGAGCTTCTCGATGTCGATCTTGATCGCCTTCTTTGCCGCGGCGATCGCCTCTCGCGTCTCCGCGGCGATCACAACGATCGGCTGGCCGATGAAGGTGACCTCGCTTTCGGCGATGAGAATCTCATCTTTGATGATCGGTCCGAAGAGGTTGTGCTGGAGATCGCGAAACGTGTAGAGGCCCACGACGCCGGGAACCTTGCAGGCCGCGGTGGTGTCGAGGGCGCGGATGCGTCCGTGCGCGATCGGAGACCAGAAGAAGTCGACGAGCAATTCGTTCCGCGCGAACGGCGTGTCGTCGACATAGATCGCCTCGCCCGTGACATAGCCGCGGGCGGAGTCATGCGGGATGTTCTTGCCGACAGCCGTCATGGGAAGGCCTCGTACCAGAACTTCGGAAGGCCTCGTGCCAGAACTTCGACAGGATATTCTCGGCGAGCTGCAGCCGATAGTCGGCCGAGCCGCGCACGTCGGTGATCGGCTTGATCTCCGCGCGAGCGATGGCCCCGGCGCGCTGGAACGTCTCCAGAAGCGGCGATTTTCCAGTCAGGAACTTTTCCACCTTCGGCATGCGTACGACAGTCGGCGCGACGCCGCCATACGCAATGCGCGCCTCTTCAATGCGGCCATTCACTCGAAGTCGGATCGCCGCGGTGAACGCGGAGATGTCGAGATCGCGACGGCGGGAAACTTTGTAGAGCTTGAGAGTGTCCTTGACGACCGGGATGAAAGCGCGCGTGATGATCTCGTCCGGCTTCAAATCGAACTTCTTGTACCCGCGGTAGAACGAAGCCACAGGTATGACGCGTGTTCCTGTGGTTCCGGCAAGCTCCAGTTGCGCATCGGCTACGAAAAGATAGGGGAGCGTGTCGCCGATCGGCGATCCGTTGGCGATGTTGCCAACCAGCGTGCCGGCACAGCGGATCTGCGGTGAGCCGAAGACGTTGAGGATGCGATACAGCTCCGGGATGCGATCGCGGATGAAGACCTCGAACGCTGCGAGAGAGACATTGGCACCGACTGTGATCGAGGCTCCATCCTTCAATTCATTCAGCTCTTCGATCTTCCCGAGGTAGAGCATGGCCGGCGCGGTGAAGGCGCGCTTCGTGACCCAGACGCCGACGTCGGTCGCCCCCTGGATGATCGTGCAGCCGGGGTTCTCGGCCTTGAATCGCACCGCATCGTGGATCGCGGTCGGTGCAAAAAATTGATAGCCCCTCACCCTGCCCTCTCCCCGCAAGCGGGGAGAGGGTTCTCGAGGGCC
>QHVS01000079.1:0-9211 GCA_003223635.1 Acidobacteriota bacterium
AGATCCAGATTGGACGGTTGGAAGCGGCGCGAGCGGCAGCCGGGCAGTAGCGCCGGCTACCAGCCGGCGGGTGCGCGGGCTACCAGCCCGCGCCGGCAAGTTGCCGGCGCACCCGCCGCCAAGTTGGCGGCGGTACAACACTTCATCTCACCCACTTGGCCGGCTCTCTTCGCCAGCGCTGCGCGATCGGCATCTGACGTCCGCTGCCGAATGCTTTCGTCGACACGCGGATCGTCGGCGCGGCCTGCCGGCGTTTGAACTCGTTCGTGTCGACGATGCGCAGGATGCGCTCGACCAGCGCGCGCTCATAGCCGGCGGCGGCGATGTCGTCCACTTCCTTCCACTCCTCGATGTAGAGGCGAAGGATCCCGTCGAGAACTTCGTACGGGGGCAGCGTGTCTTGGTCGGTCTGATTGGGCCGCAGCTCGGCCGAGGGGGGTTTTGTGATCGACGAGCGGGGGATGATCTGTTCCTTCCGATTGATCCACTCGGCGATGCGATAGATGGTGGTCTTGTAGACATCTCCCAGCAGCCCCAGGCCTCCGGCCATGTCGCCGTACAACGTGCAGTAGCCGACGGCCAGCTCCGACTTGTTGCCGGTCGAGACCACCAGCGCGCCGGTGCGGTTCGACCAGGCCATGAGCAGGTTTCCGCGGATGCGGGCTTGAACGTTTTCGTTCGTGGTGTCGAACTTCTTGTCGCCGAACAGCTCGTTGAACGACGCTTCGTACGGCTGGTAAATCGCATCGATGGGCACGACGTGGAAGGCGATGCCGAGGTTTTTCGCCAGAGCGCGAGCATCGTCGAGACTCCCCGGTGAGGAGAAGCGCGACGGCATGGCGATGCCGGTCACGTGCTTCGAGCCGAGCGCATCGACGGCCAGCGCAGCGGTGACGGCGGAGTCGATCCCGCCGGAAAGTCCGATCACCACGTCTGTGAATCCGCATTTGCGGATGTAGTCGCGCAGGCCGAGGATCAGACCGCGTCCGATCTCTTCCGCCTCGTCCGCGGCGAGCAGCGAGTTGCACGGTGAGCCTTCCAGATTCACCAGCGAGCGATGTTCCTGGAACGCCGGCGCACAGAACACCGTCTGCCCCTTCGCATCGATGACGATGGAGGAGCCGTCGAACAGCAGTTCGTCGTTGCCGCCGACCTGATTCACATAGACGAGCGGCGCGTTGAAGCGGCTGGCGATCTGCGAAAACAGCTCGTAGCGCGATTTCCGCTTGCCGGCGTTGAAAGGGGAGGCGGAGATATTCAGAAGGATGCGCGCCTCCTGCCTGGCCAGTTGATCGACAGGGTTGTCGCAGTAGAGCTTGACGCCCAGGACCTCGTCGTCGAACCAGTAGTCCTCGCAGATGGAGATGCCGACGCGCGACCCCGCGACGTTCGACGTCTGCACAGAAGTGGCCGGCTCGAAGTAGCGCAGTTCGTCGAAGACGTCGTAAGTCGGCAGCAGCGATTTGTGTTGCTCCTGCAGGATCTTGCCGTTCTGGGCGACGATCGCGCTGTTGTGCAGCGGTTTTCCGCAGGAGGCGCCGTTCCTCGTGATGCAGCCAAAGATGAGTGTGGTCCGGCCGGTCATTGCCGCCAGCGCGTCGCGCACCTCGAGGGCCGCCTTGACGAACACCTCGCGGTCGAGAAGATCGCGAGGCGGATATCCGGTGACCGCCAGCTCCGGGACCATGACCACGTCGGCCCCGGCGCGCACACCCTCGTCGTACACGCTTCGGATCAGCTCCGCGTTCGAGCTGAGCGCGCCGACGGTCGGATTGATCTGGCCGATGAAGATCTTCACGCTTGTGTTAACCGTTAACCCGCTCGAAGGATGCCAACCGCCCCGTTTTTTGCAACAATCACCGGCGCTCGGAGGTGAGGGATGTCTGACGACTTCGGCACGATGAGCATGAGACACCGCGCGCGCGAGATCGAGATTCTGCGGCAGCACTACACCAGACACCGCGACAGTCTGGGCCGGCTGGTGGCCGACGCGCCGACGGAGCACCTGGCCAACGAATACCAGCGGCTGATCTCGGAGATCGATGTCTCGATGCGCAAGCTGGATGAGGTGGAAGGGAAAATCCCGGCGACGACGCTGGCCGACACGAATCCGGCCTTCAAGGCCGGGACCGCTCCCGGCACGACGGCTCCCGGAACCCGTCCGCTCCTTCGCACGCAGGAGGCCGCGCCGTCCTCCGGCGCGAGCTACGAACCGACCGCCTCCACGGCACCGCAGACTCGCGCCGCGATGATCATCATCGCCGGCGCAGTGGTTCTGGGATTGCTGGTATGGCTGATCTGGCGCGCCAGCTCCGATCGCCGGCAGCAGCCGCGCCCGATCGTGGAAGCGCCGGGGATGACCAGCACGAACGCCGCCCCGCCCCCCGCCGTCACGCCCGCCCCCCCGCCCGCCCCGGCGCTGAAGATCACGCCGGCGTTCGCCGACTACGGGACGATCCGCAAGGGAACACGCGCTGTGCGGCAGTTCGAGATCGTCAATACCTCCAGCAACCCGCTCACTTTCATGGTGGCGCGATCCGGATGCCGCTGCCTCTTCTACGACTACAACGGCAAGCTTCCGGCGAAGGGGAAAGAGACGATCACGGTCACGGTCGACGCCGCCCGGGCGAAAGGTGGAGCGCTGCAGGAGCAGATCGACGTCACGGCGAAGAGCGATCCGTCGGTGAAGGGGACCTTTGGTTCACGAGCCGTGGATACATGAATGCAGAATGCAGAATGCAGAATGCAGAATTGAGAAGACGTCGCCTTTCCTTATTCTGCGTTCTGCATTCTGCATTCTGCATTCAATGGGCGCGACGGGCGCAGATAAGAGTGACTGTGCCTCTACACCGCCTTGTTCGCCTTCACGTCGTAGCCGGCCTTGACCGGCCCGCGGGCGGTCGAGCGGTATTCGATTTCAATTCTCGACGGCTTCAGGCGCACAACCTCCGTTTGCGATGAAGCACTTCCCTGCTGCGTGTCGCTGACCACGACGACGTCCATCAACTTGTAGATGAGCGGTTCACCGCCGCCTGCCGGCGTCAAGGTGATCGTAATTTCGGGCAGATGCTGCCCCGATTGAAACGCCAACATCAGCTTCGGAGAGGCAGCGTCGAGTTGTTTGTTGATGATCAGATCGTGAAACTGACCGCCGCTGGCCCCGTCGTTCATCAAAGACACGGCAAACGAGGCTGAGCCCAGGGTGGAGATGTTCATGGAGAGATTGAAGCCGGGGAGTGCTCCAGGAGCGGGAGCCCTTGCGGAGGTCGACTCGGTTTCCATCATCATCGATTGGAACCGCAGCACGATCTGCTCATTGCTCGTCGATCCGGCAGCCTGGTCGATCGACGTCACTTGGGCATCCTTCATTTTGTAAATGACAAAGCGCGGTTGGGATCCCTGCTCCAGGACCGTCAACACTGCCTGCGGAAAATGGCGGCCGGTGAGCGCGGCTAGAAATAGGCTTGGCGAGGTGATGTCGATCTTCTTCCATACCGTCATCGAGTTGCCGCCGTACTGAAACTGTCGCACTTCGATCTCGTCGCGATGACAAGTGTCGCGAGAGTCGCCCGGGATTCCCTCGATCTTTAGGAAGTAGGCGCTGATCGGAGTGGGGTTGGTGCAGCGGGGCTGGAGCTGTTTCTGTGGGACGGTGACTGCGGCCAGGATGGCCAACATCGCTGCGAGCATGAGAGTCCTCCATGAATTGAGTTGCCGATCGACACGGAGCGTTACCGCGCTATTCTTCGTCGCCGTGCATCGCTTCCGGACGGCCGCATCCGTCATGCTAGTCTTCTTCGTCTCGATGTGCGCAACCGTGCCGTCGCAGGAGAAGCGCATTCCCCGACTGGAAGAGTTGTCGCTCGACGAGAAAATCGGACAGATGTTCTCCGTCGGCGCGCGAGGCGTCTTCATGGGCGAATCGTCCGCCGCGTACCAGCAGCTCCTGCATCACCTCCGGGACAACCATGTGGGCGGCTTCATCTGGTTCGTCTCCAATGTCTACGAGACAGCGTTGCTCAATGACAAGCTGCAGCACGCGGCGCGCGTGCCGCTTCTCATCAGCGCGGACCTGGAGGCAGGGATGGGCATGCGCTTCGCCGACACGACCTTCTGGCCCTCGGCCATGGCCGTCGCCGCCACGGGCGATCCAACGCTGGCGGAGCAGGAAGGGCGGGTGGTGGCGCGCGAGGCCCGAGCGCTCGGCGTCAATCACATCCTGGCGCCGGTCGCCGATGTCAACGTCGATCCGGACAATCCAGTCATCAACACGCGCAGCTTCGGCGAGGATCCGACAGATGTCAGCCGCTACGTCGCCGCGTTCACTCGCGGCGTGCAGAGCGAACGCGTGATCGCGTGCGCCAAGCATTTCCCCGGCCACGGCGATACCCACGTCGACTCGCATCGCACGCTGCCGGTGCTCGATGTCACCCGCGAGCGCCTGGAGCGCGTGGAGCTCGTGCCATTCCGCGCGGCGATCGCGGCGAATGTCGAGTCGATGATGATGGGACATCTCTCCGTTGCGGCGCTCGATCCAACGCCGGTGCCGCTGCGCACGTTGGCGCCCGGGGAGAATCCGTACGGCACGACGCCGCAGGAGATGACGCGCAACGGCACGATGCCCGCGACGATCTCCCGCCCCATCATCGAAGGGCTGCTCCGCCGCGAGCTGGGATACGACCGGTTGGTGGTCAGCGACGCCTTCGACATGGGCGGCCTGACCGAACATTTCGATCCGGGTGAAGCGGCCGTGCGGGCCATCGAGGCGGGGGAGGATCAGATCCTTCTTTCGCCCGATACCGACGCGGCAATCGCTGCGGTGCAAGCAGCCGTGAAGAGCGGGCGCATTTCGGTAGCGAGGATCGATGCGTCCGTGCGCCGCATCCTGGCGGCGAAGCAGTTCGCCGGAGCGCCGCCAGTCGATCCGCAGCGGATCTTCCGCATCATCGACTCCAAAGAGCATCGCGATGTGGCCGGCGAAATCGCGCGGCGGGCTTTGACGCTGGTCCGGGAGCAGAGCGGCGTGCTTCCTTTGCGCCCGGATGTGAACGCCGCAGTCGTCTTCGTCAGTGATTTTCCGGAGGTAGTGACCCCATTGGCCGACTTCGAGCGCGAAGTTCGAAGAAGGCTGAAAAACACTCCGCAGGTCGCGTTGATCGATTCGCGCTCCGGCGGAGGCGACATCGCTTCGATCGGATTGAACGCCGACGTGATCATTCTCGCGCTCGCCGTTCGGGCACGCTCCGGCGCAGGACAGATCGCCGTCCCGCCCGCGGTCCGTCAGCTCGTCGAGGCGCTCGGATCGAAACCGATCGTGGCCATCTCCTTCGGCACACCCTATCTGCTGCGTGACATTCCAACCGTAGGCACCTACATCTGCGCCTACGGGATTCAGCCGGTGATGCAGGTCGCCGCGATTTCTGCGATCTTCGGTGAGACCGCGTTCAGCGGTCGTTTACCGGTGACGATCCCCGGTTTGTATCCGCGCGGCCACGGTTTGCGGTAACGCCCTCATCTCGAGAGCCCTCGCCCCGCGCAGCGGGGAGAGGGTGGCGCGAAGCGCCGGGTGAGGGGTTGACTCCACTTAGAGCGCGAGATAGTTTTCGCTCCCAAACATTTCAACGACCACGGTGGAGGCGATCATGATCGTGTCCCGGCGATTGTCCCTTCGGTTGTTCGTTGTCCTGGCTCTCCTTCTCTGTCTCTTCTCCATTCCGGCCTTGGCTCAGACCGTGACCGGCACGATGCAGGGGACAGTGACGGACCGTTCGGGGGGAGCCCTTCCCGGCGTGACGGTCACCGTCCGCAATGTGGAAACCGGCCTGGAGCGAGTGCTGGTCACAGACAAACAGGGATTCTTCAACGCGGCGTTTCTTTCGGTCGGCCGCTACAACGTCCAGGCCGAGCTGGCTGGGTTCGGAGCCATGCGCCATCAGAATGTGCGCGTCGATCTGAATCAGACCGTGGTCCAGGATTTCATTCTCGATCCGGCTGTGACCGAGACGGTCACAGTCAACGCGGAAGCGCCGCACATCGATGTCACCGACGGCGAGATCAAGCAGACGATGCGCTCGGAAGAGATCATGAACATTCCGCAGTCGACGCAGACCAGCTTCCTGGGTCTGGCCTCGATCATGGGCGGCTATCAGGAGCAACCGCCGGCCTTCGGCTCGGGCATCTCCGCTGACAATCCCGCACTCTCCACCGGCTCGTCGGTCGTGTTCAACGGCACGGGAACGCGCGGCACGACGTTCCAGATCAACGGCGTGAACAACGACGATTCCTCGGAAAATCAGCACCGCCAGGGCGTCGCCCTGGCCACCATCCAGTCATTCCAGATTCTGAGCAACAACTACAGCGCCGAGTTCGGGCGCGGATCCGGCGCGGTCGTCCTGGTGCAGACCAAATCAGGCACGAACGACGTGAGCGGTGAGCTGTACGGCTACGATCAGGACAACCGCTACAACGCCCGCAGCAAGCTCGATGTCCTCAAGCCGCCGCACTATCGCCGCGATTACGGTCTCACTTCCGGATTTCCGATCATGCGGGACAAACTGTTCGCGTTCGTCAACGCGGACATCGTGCAAGACAACGGCAGCTCGATCGTAACGCGAGCTCTCTGGCTGCCTTCCGATCTGGCTCTGCCGCGTCTGACTCGCGGCAATGACACGCCGGAGAATCGGGCCTGGCAGGATTCGATCCTGGCGCGCTACCCGAACTTCGCCCCGAACGCGGCAGCAATCACTGGAAATCCGCGCGCCTATCAGTACCCGCAGGCGCTGAACCGTCCGGCACGCGACTACTCCAGCCGGCTGGACTTCAATACGCAGTCAAACAGCGTGATCGCTCGATATCAGAAGAGCAAGCAGCAGCTTCTTCCCAACGGTGAGCTGATCATCGGCGAACAAGGCGTCCAGGACCTTCACCAATCGAACTTCGGATTGACGTGGACCGGAATCCTTTCCTCGAACACCGTGCAGGAGGGTCGTTATGGGCTCGGTCTGCGAGCCACCAAGTGGGACATCTACGCCGGCAACAATACGCCGATCGTACGTTTCGGAACCTCGATCGCCAACGGCACGATTCTCGGCAACGCCAGCGCCTTTCCCATCGATCGCTTTCAGCGCGATCAGCAGTTCGTCTACAACATCTCCACGACTCGCTGGGCCAGTCATACGTTCAAGTTGGGAACGGACATTCGTCGCTCTTCTCTGAACGATCACGCCGAGGATCGCAACCGCGGTTTCTGGGCATTCGGGACGCCGAACTTGACGTGCCAGGGCGTGACCTATCCGAACGGTTACGCCATGTTCATGGATGGATGCATCAGCTCCTTCCAGAAAAGTTTTGGACCGGCCTACCTGCAGAACCAGTTGAAGGAATACAACGGCTACGGCCAGGACGACTGGCGCATTCGCGACAACCTGACGCTCAACCTCGGCGCGCGCTACGAGTGGGTCGGGGTTCCTCGGGAGAAAGATCATCTGATCGACTACGGCTTCAAGAACAGCGACTACATCGATCCGCGCCTGGGCTTTGCCTATACGCCGGACTGGAACGGCAATCGGTTCTGGAGAGCGCTCACCGGCGAGAGCGGAAAATTTTCGATCCGCGGAGGCTATGGCACATTCCACGGCCGCGTCTTCCAGTCCGTCTTCTCCCAGGTCGGAGCGAGCATTCGATACAACCCCCCGAACGCCGCCAGCTATAACGTCGTGGCGCTCAATCTGGCCGATCCTCTCGCAGCAAATGGCATTGTCTTCGTCCCCGGAAAACCTCCCACGGGACGGGTCAGTCTGACGACCGCCGATCCGAATCTGAAGATGCCGGAGACGCGGCAGTGGAACCTCACGTTCGAGCGGCAGGTCTTCTCTCAGTCCCGTCTCCGCCTCAGTTACATCGGCACGCTTGGCAAGAACCTGCTGCAGTATCGATTCGACAATCTGCCGGTCAAGCCAGGGCCTCCGGGAAGCAATTCGACCTGGGTCGTAGCCCATGATTGGCTCTGCGCCGGCACGGGCCAGGCCGGCCTCAACCTGCCGACCAACGCGACCTGCCCCAATGCGGTTCCCATCGCGGCGAACGAAGTGAGTATCCGCGTTCCGCGAACCAACGAACGGCGTCCCGACGCGCGCTACCTCACGAACCTCATCGTCTCCAACCTCGCCGATTCCTCGTACCACGCCGGCGAGCTCGAGTGGGAGAGCGGGGTGATCCGCGGTTTTCAGGGAAGGGTTACCTATACGTACAGCAAGGCGCTCGATGTCGGTTCTGAGGCAACGAGCAGCGGCACCGGCGATGTCAACTTCTTCCCGCCCAATGCCGGCTCGTATAGCCGCGGCCTCTCTCGCTTCGATACGCGGCATCGCTTCACCATGACCGGAACCTATCTGCTTCCGTTCTTCCGCGACCGGAAAGATTTGCTGGAGGCGGTGCTTGGCGGATGGCAGATCGCCACGGTGATCCGGCTGTCGTCGGGGACGCCATTCACGGTCAGCGACAGTGCCGCTCTGGACGTCGACTTCGACGGCGCGAGCAATCTCCGTCCCGTGTGCATCGATCCGAAAGGGTGCGGTGGCATCCATGTTGACAGTCCGGTCGACTCGCAGAACAAGCTGCAACGCAAGTCGTTCCGCCATCCGGTGTACGGCGACACGCTGAGCGACCTGGTGGGGCGCAACACCTACTACACCGACGGCTTCGAGTCGGTCGACCTCGGGCTCTACAAGAGTTTCAGAGTGCCAGTGCGCAGCGACTCGATCATGCTGCGTCTCGACGTGTTCAACGTCACTAATCATGTGACGTACGGATTCCCCACCACCGACTTCAACTCAGCGAACTTCGGCCGCATCACCAGCACGGCGTACACGCCGCGCACGCTGCAGTTGGGTTTGCGCTACATCTATTGATGTAGGTCTGGAGTGCGGCGGCCATGCCGCCGCTCTCGGTCTCAGAGCGGTCGCATGGCGACCGCACTCCAGATTGACAAACCGCTCGCTCCGCCTTACTGTATTAGCGATCTAATACACTGGAACAGGAGCGAAACATGAAACGCCTTGTCCTCGCTGTCGCTGCCCTTCTCCCTCTGACTCTTCTCGCCTCGGACCCCTACGTTCCCACCGATGCCGAACGCGCTCGGTGGACGATGTACGACTTGCAGAGTTGGCGTACCTCCTTCGACGCCTACAAGCTGGACCACAAGGTCTATCCA
>QHVS01000079.1:9236-19234 GCA_003223635.1 Acidobacteriota bacterium
GCGCCGCCGTGGAGCCGATGTACATCCTTCACGCGCCGATGGCCGATGCCTGGGGTCATCCGTATCAGATCGAGTCGAACGCGAACGGATATCGCGTCATCAGTGCAGGCGCCGATGGCAGCTTTCAGCGGGAAACGTGGTCCGTTGGCGGCAGCATGTCGTCGTTTGCTGCCGATGCCGTGGCTACGAACGAAGGAAGATGGCTGTTCCGTTTCTGGGAAATGCGCTAGATGTTCGCGATCAATCCGTCTGATCCGGATCCGATCTGGCGGCAGATCGAGGATGGCGTTCGACGGCTCGTGGCCCTCGGCGCCCTCACTCCCGGGGCCTCGGTTCCTTCGGTACGCGATCTGGCCCGCGATCTTCGCGTGAATCCGAATACCGTGGCCCGCGCCTATCAGCGTCTCGCTGAGCGTGGAGTGTTAACCGTGCGGCGCGGCGAGGGGACGTACGTGGCCGACGATCCAGCCCGACCGCGCAAGGCCGAAAAGCACGGGATGTTGCGCGATGCGGCGGTCCGTTACGCGCGGGCAGCGATCGCAGCCGGCGCCGACGCCGATGAAGCATGCGACGAGCTGCAGGCCGCATTCGATCGGTTGGTACGCGAGCATAGGAGACCGGCATGAGTGATCAGGCAATCGAAATCGCGAACGTCACGGTGCGATACGGGCGCCATGAGGCGGTCGACGACGTGACGCTGGCCGTCCCCCGCGGCGCCGTGTATGCCCTTCTCGGCCGCAACGGCGCAGGCAAGTCGTCGCTGGTGCGTTGCCTCCTGGGCCAGCAGAAGCCGGCCGCGGGGTCGATCCGACTTTTCAATCACGACGCGTGGCGCGAACGCGCCGCGCTCATGCAGCGCATCGGTGTGGTCACCGAAGATGCCGATGCGCCGCCGGACATGACCGTCGCGGCCATCGAACGATTCTGTTCCGCGCTGTATACGCGCTGGGACAGGAACGAGGTGGAGGAACGTTTACGACGCTTCGGCGTCCGCGCCGACGCGCGATTCGGATCGCTGTCCAAGGGTGAGAAGAAGCAGGTGCTGCTCGCGCTGGCCCTGGCCATGTCTCCCGATCTGCTGATTCTGGACGATCCGACGCTGGGCCTCGATGTCGTGGCCCGCAAGTCGCTCTTCGACGAAGTAATCGGCGAGCTGGCCGATCGCGGAATCACAGTCTTCCTCACCACGCACGATCTGAGCGGCATCGAGACGATCGCCGATCGGATCGCCATCCTGAAGAACGGGCGCCTGATGCTGGAGGAAGATCTCGACGCGCTGAAGGCGCGGTTTCGACGGATACGAGTCGCGTCGCGCGCGGTTGCATTCGAAGGGGCAGCGGCGGTTCGGAACTGGGGAGGCGGTTCTGAAGCGATTGTGAGCAATTACAACGAGGTCGCATTCGCCCACCTCGGCAATGCCGAAGTCGCACCTATGTCTCTGGAAGAGATCTTCATCGCCGTCGCCGGCGAGACGGAAGGAGCCCGGTCATGAAAAACACTCTGGTGATCGCCAGGCGCGATCTGGCCGACAAACGGTTCATTCTTCTCGCGGCCTTGGCCTTCGGGATCCTTTCGTTGATCATCCCACTCGTTGCCGCGGCGCACGGCGGCCGCAAGCTCGAGGTGATGATCGTCAGCTCCGGAATTCTGGCCACCGCGTTCACCCTGGGGCTGGCCGCAATCCTTGGCGCGACTTTTATCGGGCGCGATCTCAGCGACGGACGGCTTTCGTTCTACTTTTCGAAGCCCGTGGCGGCGACAGCCATCTGGTTCGGTAAGCTCATCGCGTCATCGCTTTTGATCGTTGCCTCGTTCTTCATCATCGCCGCTCCGGCTCTTCTGTCGGGGGCGCAAGCGGTGAAGCACGCGTCGACGACCGAGATGGGCAAGTTCGTTGCCGCGGTGCTGATCGCCGCGACAGCGCTGCTACTCGTCACTCATGTGATCGGAACGTTCATCCGATCTCGCTCCCTGCTGCTCGCCCTCGACTTTCTCGCCGCAGTGGCGGCCGGATTCTCGCTCTGGTTCCTGGCACGGCCGCTGATCCTCGGCACCGCCGTCGGTCTGCTGCGAACAGCCGGAACGACGCTGGCGATCTACGTCGCCGCGGCGATCGTCGCCGCGGGCGCTTGGCAGCTCGCCGTCGGACGAACGGATCGAACGCGCAGTCATTTCGAGTTGTCGCGTTTTCTCTGGTCATCCATTGCCGTTGCGCTGTTGATCGCCTGCGCATTCGTGGCCTGGGTCGTCTCCGCAACGCCGGCGGATCTCATCGGAGCCCACGGCACGCAGTCGAGAAGCAATTGGATGTTTCTCACCGGCCACGCGCGTAATCGTGGCGATTATGTTCCTTCCTTTCTTTATAGAGTCACCGACGGGCGCTATGTCCGGATGGCCTCATTCCCCTGGCGGAGCGTGACGTTTTCCGCCGACGGAAGGACGGCCGCGTGGATGCGGCCGGCTCTGCAGAACAAGTCAGACTTGCTTGTGGCCCGGCTCGACTCCGAAAGTCCGCGACCCATCGAGACGGACTTGACGTTTCCACCGAACAACTGGCTGGTGTTGTCGGCCGATGGATCGCGCGCCGCGATCGTCGATGATTGGAACACTGTCAGTGTCTACGAACTCGGGTCCAGGCGATCGCTGGGATCGATCCACCTTGCCGACGTTACGTTCGCCGTGGCTCACTTCGTCACGCCCGATCAACTCCGAATCTACGCACGCACGCTGGCTCGCGGAAATGACCAGGCAAAGCTTCAGATCTTGCAGTACGACGTTTCCCGGCGAGCTTTGCGAATGACCGGCGAGTTGCCGATGCGGAGTTGGCCGCGGCTGAACAGCGACCTTACGCGCATGGCCATCGTGGACAGGGCGACTGGCGCTCTCCAATTGCGAGATGCTTCGTCCGGATCGCTGCTGGCCACGCTGCAATCGTCCGCCGGCGCGCGTTTCGTCAGCTTCCGCTGGCTCGGCGATGGGTCAATCGCGGCACTGGAGAGCAACACATCCGGCGTTGCCGTTCGTACGTTCGATGCCTCCGGTGTCCCGGGTCCGCGCATCGAGATTCCCCGCTACGCGGATGGTCGGCTGGTGGCAACTCTCGACGGCAACCGGCTGCTTGTCGAACTCGAGCAACCGATGGCGATTGCTCTGATCGACGTTGCCAACGGAAAAATCGTTCGCCTGGAGAAGGATCTTCACCCGGCGGCATATAGCAATTGGTTCGAGCCCAACTTCGCAGTGCAAACCGACGCGACGCTCTGCGCCACGCGCGACGGCCGGCTCGTGACGTGGAATCCGACCACAGGGCAAAAAAGCCCGATCCGTCGCTAAAACTGCTGCAACACGCGCAGGTCGTTCTCGAACAGCGTGCGGATGTTCGGAATGTCGAACTTGATCATGGCCACTCGATCGAGTCCCAGGCCGAATGCGAAGCCGCTCCACTCGTCGGGATCGATCCCTACGTTGCGCAGCACTTGAGGATGGATCATCCCGCAGCCGAGGATCTCCATCCATCCGGTCTGCGAGCATGTCCCGCACCCGGCGCCTTTGCAGAAGACGCACGACATGTCAACTTCTGCAGATGGCTCGGTGAAGGGGAAGTAGCTGGGACGCATCCGCATCTGCAGCCCTTCGCCGAACACGCGCTTGATGAAATGCTCGAGCGTGGCCCGGAGATGGCCGATGTGAATTCCTTTGTCCACCAGGAACCCCTCCGCCTGATGAAACATCGGCGACTTGCGCATGGTGATCTCGTCCCGGCGATAGACGCGTCCCGCGGAGAAGACTTTCACCGGCGGTTTCCATCGCTCCATCGATCGGATCTGAGCGTTCGACGTGTGCGTGCGCAGCAGGAGCTGATCGACGTCGACAAAGAACGTGTCCTGGGTGTCGCGCGCCGGATGATCGGGGGTGAAATTGAGCGCCTCGAAGTTGTACCAGTCGGTCTCCACCTCCGGGCCGGGATCGATCGAATAGCTCATCTCCCGGAAGATATCCTCCATCTGCTGGCGCACGATGGTGACCGGATGGAGATGACCCAGGCGGGGCTTGCGGCCGGGGAGGGTGACGTCGAGGGTCTCGCGCGCTTCTTTGCGGGTCGCTTCTTCCCCCGCCACGCGCTCGGTTTTCTGCCTGAGCGCTTCCTCCAGCCGATCGCGTAGCTTATTCAGAGCGTCACCCGCCGCCTTCTTCTGCTCTTTGGGAACTTCCTTCAGGCGGGCGAAGAGCGCGGGAATCAGGCCCGCTTTGCGGCCGAAGTAGCGGACGCGGAGATCGTCAACTTCCTTCGCGCTGCTGGCGGAAGCTAACGCGCTGTCGAACTCGCGGCCGGTCCGGGCGATTTGATCGAGCATGCGCGCATTATCGCGCGACCGCGGATTTCGCCTTGTCCAGCGCTTTGCGTGCTGCGTCGACGAGCGCCGTGAACGCACCGCTGTCGCGCACGGCCAGATCGGCGAGGATCTTTCGATCGACTGTCGCGCCCGCCGCTTTCAGGCCGGCCATGAGCTGGGAGTAGGAGATGCCGTTCGCCCGTGCCGCGGCGTTGATCCGGCTGATCCAGAGCTTGCGGAAATCGCCCTTGCGATCCTTGCGGCCGGCGAAGGCGGAGTTGAGTCCGCGCTCGACCTGCTGCTTGGCGATGCGGTGGCCCCGCGACTTCATCCCCCAGTAGCCTTTGGCCAGCTTGAGGATCTTGGCGCGGCGGTTCTTTCTCTTGGGACCTCGTTTGACTCTCGGCATGACTCTCCTCGTTTCTATTCTTTCGAGCGGTCAGGCCAGGAGATAATGCGTGCCCGATCGCGCTCCGCGCTCACAGATACGGAAGCATCCGCTTCACGGTCTTCCGGTTGGCTTTCGACACTTCGGTTTCCGAACCGAGGGCCGCTTTCCGGCCGGGGCGCTTCTTGGTCAGGATGTGCGAGTGGAAGGCGTGGCTGCGCAGGATCTTGCCCTTTGAGCTCTTCCTGAACCGCTTGGCGGCGCCGCGATGAGTTTTCAGCTTCGGCATGGCGTCGGCTCCTAACTGACTGAGCTGTAAATGAATTCCCTATTGGCAGTCGGCGGTCGGCTTCTGGCGTTTGGCCGCGAAGCGCCAACCGCTAAGCGCCAACCGCTACTTGTTCGGCGCGATCACGATGGTCATCCGATTGCCCTGCACGTCGGGGTTTGGGCTCTCGGCCTCGCCGTACGCCTTGATGTCGATGAGCAGCCGGTCGAGGACCGCCCTGCCCAGCTCCATGTGCGTCATCTCGCGTCCGCGGAAGCGGATGGAGGCCTTGACCTTGTCGCCGTGCTGGAGGAAGCGGACGATGTTGTTCTTCTTGAACTCGAAATCGTGCTCATCGATGCGAGGCCGGAACTGCACCTCCTTGACCACGATGACTTTCTGCTTCTTCTTGGCCTCGCTCTGTTTCTTCTTCTGCTGGAAGACGTACTTGCCATAGTCCATGATCTTGCAGACCGGGGGGTTGGCGGTCGGCGAGATCTCCACCAGGTCGAGGTCTTTTTCCCTGGCCAGGTCCTGCGCCTGCTGCAGCGGCACGACTCCGACTTGTTTTCCCTCCTGATCGATGAGCCGGACCTCGGCGGACCGGATCATGTCGTTGATTCTCGATTGGGGTTCTGCTGGTCTACGGTCGAATCGTGATCCTCTGCGTGGTGGGAAAATACGTTCCTCCTGCAATTCCTTTCGTTTGAATTTAGAAGCGAGCGACAGACAGCGAGCGACGAACAGGAATTCCAACCCGCTCGCTGCTCGCCACTCGCCGCTCGCTCGTGGGGCAGAATCTACGAATAAACTCTTACAAAGTCAACGCGCGCGACTCGATGGCGCGCCGGGCTTCGGACACGAACTGGTCAACGCTCATCGAGCTTTGCTCGCCGCTCCGCTTCCGCAGGCTGACGCTCCCGCTGCTGGCTTCCTTCTCCCCGACGATGAGCATGTAGGGGATCTTCTCGAGCTGCGCATCGCGGATTTTCGCTCCCAGCTTCTCGTTGCTGCCGTCCATTTCGACCCGCAAGCCGGCCTGCCGGAGCTTGGCCGCGGTGTCGTTCGCGTAATCCAGAAACTTTTCCGAAAGGGGCAGCACGATGGCCTGCACCGGCGCCAGCCAGACCGGAAACGCGCCGGCGAAGTGCTCGATGATGATGGCGATGAAGCGCTCCAGCGATCCGAGGATGGCCCGATGGATCATGACCGGCCGATGCTCGGAGTTGTCCGCGCCGATGTAGGTCAGCTTGAACCGCTCCGGCTGCGCGTAATCGACCTGCACGGTGCCGAGCTGCCACGGGCGACCGATGGCATCGGTCACCTGGTAATCCAGTTTCGGCCCGTAGAACGCACCCTCGCCGGGATTGACCTGATATGACAATCCCCGCTTCTTCAGCGCCTCTTCCAGCGCTTTTTCCGCGGAATCCCACATGGCATCGGTGCCGATCCGCTTTTCAGGCCGGGTGGAAAGGCCGATCTTCACGTCCGTGAATCCGAAAACGTCGTAGATCTCCTTGATCAGATTCAGCTCGCGCTCGATCTCCGCTTGAATCTGCTCCGGAGCGATGAAGATGTGCGCATCGTCCTGTGCAAATGACCGGACGCGAGTCAGCCCGTGAGTGACGCCGGAGCGCTCGTACCGGTGCAAGCGCGCGAAATTCGCGAGCCGGATCGGCAGATCGCGATAGGAACGCCGCTCCATGGCATAAATCTGAATGTCTCCAGGGCAGTTCATCGGCTTGAGGCTGTACTCGCGCTCCTCCACTTCGGAGAAAAACATGTTGTCGCGATAGTTGTCGTAGTGCCCCGAGGTCTTGAACAGCTCGGTGTCCCATAAGAGGGGAGTGACTACTTCGCTGTAGCCGTCGCGCCGATAGAAACTGCGCACAAAGTCGATCAGCTCGTTGTAGATCACCGCCCCCTTCGGCAGGAAGATGGGCATGGCTGGAGCGAGATTCGAGAAGTGGAACAGGCCCAGCTCCTTGCCCAGCTTGCGGTGATCGCGGGCCTTCGCCTCGTCCATCCGCTTCAGGTATTCCTGCAGTTCCTTCTCGTCCGACCAGGCGGTTCCGTAGATGCGCTGCAGCATGGAATTCCGTTCGTCGCCGCGCCAGTACGCGCCGGCGACGGAAAGCAGCTTGAACGCGCCGAGGCGGCCGGTGGAGGGGACGTGAGGCCCGCGACAAAGATCGAACCAGTCGCCCTGCCGATAGATGGTGAGAATCTCGTCGCCCGGGATATCCCGAATGATCTGCACCTTGTACTTCTCGCCGATCTTGTCGAAGAGCTTGATCGCGTCATCGCGGCTCCATACTTCGCGCTTGATCGGCAGATCGCGCTTGGCGATCTCTGCCATCTTCTCTTCGATGCGTCGCAGGTCCTCGTCGCTGAATGGACGATCGGTGCCGAAGTCGTAGTAGAAGCCGTTCTCGATGACCGGCCCGATGGTCACCTGCGTGCCGGGGAAGAGCTCCTGCACGGCCATAGCCATGAGGTGTGCGGTCGAGTGACGGATGACGTCGACGCCGTCCTTCGATTTGGGAGTGAGGATCTCCACCTTTGCGTTGTCGGGAACCTTCTCCGTGAGATCGACGATCTTGCCGTTCACTTTTCCGGCGATGG
This sequence comes from Acidobacteriota bacterium, assembly GCA_003223635.1. Classification (GTDB taxonomy): domain Bacteria; phylum Acidobacteriota; class Thermoanaerobaculia; order Gp7-AA8; family Gp7-AA8; genus QHVS01. The sequence continues at coordinate 16,852 of QHVS01000079.1, forward strand.
CGTCTCTGGCCAGGCGCTTCCCGATCGACTCGGCCACCTGGGCCACAGTGGCGTCGTTGGGGACGTCTTTGAAGGAACCATCGGGGAGTTGGACCTGCATATTTCTCCAGAAAATGAAACAGGGCCGATTTCTCGGCCCTGTCAGTTGATCTTCATCAATTGATGATCATCGACAGGGCGGGGAGCTGCACGTCGGGCGCATTCGCGGCGAAGTATAGCGAACCATCACAGTTCGCACCAGTCCAGGATTCTGACAGGCGTCCTGAATGATGCGGCAAGGTTCCTTGAGAACGCCGTCCTCCACTCGGAATGTGACTTGACCTCAGGCTGCTCATTCAATGTAGACTGCCGCCTTCCATTAGCAAACAGGTGGCAAAGCATGCCGCTGCACTGGCGGCATGAAGGGGTCGCAGCAAAAAAACAAATTCAGGGGGATTCTATGAGGACATTGTCTTGGCGTATGCCAGCTCTCGCGTTCATCGTCGCGCTCTCGACCACGATCGTCAGTCCGTGGGCTCGAGCGCAAGAGGAAAAACGGCCGGTCGATGACACGCCCGGCCTCATGCGGACGTTCGAGGAAGAGTCGGACGCGAAATCGGCTGGTGCCGAGCAGGATGATCCGACGGCTCGCCTCGCGTGGGAGCGTGGGGCGTGGGGTGTCGTCACTCCGACATTCCGTGCGAACGCCATGAAGGAAGGCAAAAACCATTCGGACAAGAAGAATGCGCCCGGCCCCAAATGGGTCAACATCGGACCGACTGGTGGCGACTACGAGCAGAACGGTAGTTTCACAGGTCACGTACGCGACAGTGGGCGCGCGCGCACAATCCTGCCGCATCCCACGAACCCGGACGTCGTCTACTTTCTGACTTCCGGCGGCGGTCTTTGGCGGACGAACAACTGGACGGCACCCAACACGGAGTGGACGCCCTTGACGGACGACCTGCCGACTACCGGTGGCGGATCGGTCGCTTTCGGCCGCAATCCGAACACGCTCTACCTCGGTCTCGGCGATTTTTTCGATCAGATCCTCGTCGGTGGCTCGATGGTGAAGTCGAAGGACGGCGGCGTGAACTGGAGCCCGCTGATCGAGCTCGGCAACGCGGTTTCCGTTCGCGAGGTCAAGGTCGACACCAGCACAAATCGCGACATCGTCCTGGTGGCGACGGAAAACGGCTTGTATCGGTCGGCTGATGAGGGAGCGACGTATTCCGCCGTTCCGACGTTCAACGGTTTGTCGGTTTGGAGCATCGCGCGCAGCAGCGCGGGATGGCTCGTTTCCGCGCAACCGTGTCCCGCAGCGGCTGTCGGCGTTATCTGTGGACAGCCAACGACGCTCTTCTACTCCGTGGATCGCGGAGCAACCTGGGCACCCATTACAAATGCCGGCAACGTCTTCGCTGGCAACGGCCGCACGACGTTGGGCGTCGCTATTCCTGGGGATAACGTCGTCTACGCGTACTCGAGCACGGTTACAGAGTCGGCGATGAAGGACGTCTACCGCTCTTCGGACGGGGGACAGACCTGGGTCGCGAACGGCGTCAATTCGACCAAGGTCCCAACAAATCCGATGACCGGCGCTTCCACCATGAACAACATGAACATCTGCCACGGGCAGTGCTGGTACAACCAGATGATTCTCCTCGATCCAGGTGATCCGTCGCGGAACACCGTGTGGATCGGCGGCGATCTCGGGACGGCGCGAACAACAGATGGAGGGACCAACTGGACGATCATGACGTGGTGGCTGTACAGCCAGATCAGTACGGCGCGCCCGCTGGATCCGCCGCTGCCATATGCGCACGCTGACCATCATGCCGCCGCATTCAAGACCACGGGAACACCGACAGTGATTCTCGGCAATGACGGTGGGATGAACATCAGCGTGGACAACGGCGCGACATTCAGCAGCGACAAGAACAACGGGTTGGCGTCGCATCTGTACTACACGGTCGCCGGCAGTCCGCAGTTCTCGAACCTCGTCATCGGCGGTATGCAAGACTGCGGAACACGACTTCGCACCGGGAATGGCACCACGTACAACCAGGTCGTCGGCGGCGACGGCATGGGCACGGCCTACAGTCAGGCGAATACGAATACGGTCCTTGGCAGCGCACAAGGTTCGTCGATGCGCACGAACCTGAGCAACAATCCGCCTGAGGTGATCCAGAACTTCGCGGGCGCGACGAGCGGGTTGAGCGACCCGGCCGGCTTCGGTTTCTTCACCGCGATCATTCCCGCGCCGGCGAACCTGGACGCCACAGGGCGCCTGTTCTTCCACTTCTCGAATTCCCGCGTGTGGAGGAGCGTCAATGGTGGGCTGAACTGGACGCGGATCGCATCTGCGACACCGCCCACGTCGCCTGGCCTGCCGCCTACTCGT
>QHVS01000079.1:19276-22743 GCA_003223635.1 Acidobacteriota bacterium
CGCATCGCCATGGGCTCTGCGGGTGGGTTCATCGACATTACTATCGACGGCGGCGCTACATGGACTGACATCAATCTCATCGCCAGCGTACCCGGCTATCAGGGCTTCGTCACCAACGTGAGCTGGCAGGACAATCAGAATCTCTGGATCACCTCCGTGGCCCAGGCCCCAGGCGCGGTACGCGTGGTCAAAGCGTCGATTGCCACTCCGAGCGCCAGTTGGTCGACGGCCACGTTCACGGCGAGGCAGAACGGACTGCCCGACCTGCCGATCACGCGCGTGTACTTCGATCCACGCGACGCATCCCGCAACACGATCTACGCGGCGACGCACGTCGGCATCTACAGAACGACCGACGGTGGAGCGAACTGGGCGCCGTACGGAAATGGACTTCCGACTGTGCGCGTCAGCGACATCTATATGCCGCCCGATGGCAGTTTCATCCGCATCGCAACGTACGGCCGAAGCATTTGGGAGCTCGGGCAGCTCGAGTTGGTCAGCGCGCAACTCTCTGATGACGTCGCGTCCTGTGATTCCGACGGCGTGTTGGATAACGGCGAGACCGGACGACTGATGATCACGCTGAAAAACCAGGGGCCGAACAACGTGAATGACGTGACGTTGACAGTGACCTCGAGCAACCCGCACGTGACGTTCCCGCAGGGCAACGTTCTTTACTTCCCGCCGGTGCAAAAAAACGGCGTGAGCACAGGCTCCATTCAGGTGGCGCTCAATGGCGCGGTGGCGATCGAAACCACGGATTTCCAGATTGCGATCGCCTCGCCGGAACTGAGCGTGCCGCCGTTCAATGTGGTCTCCACACATCGCTTGAATTACGACGAACAACTCCAGGGGTCCGCAACCGAGTCGGTGGAATCGGCGAATCACGGCTGGTCGATCACCGGCGGCCTGAAGGAGTTGCCGAACGTCGACGCGTGGCAGCGGCGTGCGCTCTCGCCCACTCAGCATGTCTGGTGGGGACCCGATAACAACGGGCAGATCGACGATCAGAGGGCCGAGGATGTTGATGAGCAGATCCTGGTATCCCCGACGATGCACGTGGGGACCGGTCCGCTATCGATCTCCTTTCAGCATCGATTCTCGTTCGAGGCGACCGGATGGGATGGTGGCGTCATCGAGATCAGCACCAACGGCGGCTCGTCATGGGTCGACATCGGTACGACCGCGTACAACGGCAAGACAAATGCGTTCACGGATACTCCGATCGGCCGCAACCGGCCGGCGTTCGTCAATCGCATCGCCGGATGGCCGAACTTCGCCAATGTCACGCTGAATCTCGGCGCTGCTTACGCGAACCAGGATGTGATGATCCGGTTCCGCATCGGTGCCGATGAAGAAGTCGGAGCTCCGGGCTGGGACATCGACAACGTAGCCGTCACCGGAATCACGAATACTCCGTTCACCGCATTGGTACCCGAGACGACGGTCTGCACCGCCGCTCATTAGCCGCTAACCGGAGGGGCTTCGCACTTGCGGAGCCCCTCTGACTCACAAGCACTTCACGATTCGGGGGGACTGGTTTTTTACCAGCACGAACTTGTCCGCCAATTCGGTGCCATCAACGGCGATGGTGAGATCCATTCTGTCTCCAGAGATCTTTCCGCTGTAGCGCGCGGGGTGAACGTCCTCGCCTTCGCGCGGAACTGGCCCGCCGCTCTCCCGTGTGAAGGTTCCGAGAACCGAGAAGGTGCCGTCAGCGGCGGGAACAATCGCCTGCGTGATGCTGCCGTGCGCGCAGTCCAATTCGAGACGCCCTGCGCCGTCTTGGACTTCCAGGGCGATATGTTCTCCACCCCACTCTCCGGACAGCGCCGCTCTGCTCGGTGGGTGCGTCACGGCGCGATGGCGAGCGGTGGTCCCTATCGCCTGGGTGCTCCGATCCGCGGGCGCGGCAGGATTTCGAACATTGCTATCCGAGCATGAGAGGCAGAGAACGGCGCTGATTGTCAGGATCATTGAGCGCATGAGATCAATCTCGTTCCAGTGTCATGGAAAGACAACAACGAACGCAGCTAACCGCGGCGCCGCCAGCCAGTCTAACCGGCCATGAAGCTGAGTCTATTCGCGCTCGCTCTCTTCGCCGCTCCGCTCGGTGCCGCCCCGCCGCGCATCATCAATGGGAACGTCCAGACCGTTGCCTCGATCGCCCAGGCGGAATCGCTCGCCGGCCCCTCGTGGGTGGGCTACTCGATCGCGACCGCGCATCCTCTCTATGTTTCCTGCTGCGACGGTTGGTCGCATTGCGATCAGTGCCGGCTCGATGGCGACCACAGCTTCTCCGTCACGCGGCACGACAAGGACGACATTGGTCCCGCGGGCGGAGATCGCATCCTGCTCTTCGCGCGGATCCGCGATCGACAGGTCGAGCGGCTCCGCTACTTCTCGCCGAATTGCACGCTCGACGCCGCCGGGCAGACCGTTCAATGGATTGAGAATGTCGCGCCGTCAGACAGCCTTGCTTTTCTCACGCGCGTCGTCGATGGCGGGACGTCACGAGCGCGGCGAGATGCGCTTCTCGCGCTCTCGCTGCATGCCGGCGGGATCGATCCGCTGATCAACATCGCGCGACGCAATCCCAGCAGCGACATGCGTTCCAAGGCGTTGTTCTGGCTGGCGCAACAAGCGGGCGAGAAGGCCTCATCGACGCTGCGCGACGCGGTCGACAAGGATCCGGAGGAGGATGTGCGCGCCCATGCGGTGTTCGCCATCTCGCAGCTTCCGGACGATCAAGGCATTCCCATGCTCATCGAGCTGGCCAATACGCATCGCAGCACAGCGGTTCGCAAGAAAGCGATCTTCTGGCTCGGACAGAAGCACGATCCGCGCGCGCTCGCGGCCATCGAGGACATTCTGAAACGGTAGTCGCGGGGTCTCGCGCGGCCCCTCATCCGTCGCTTCGCGGCACCTTCTCCCCGTGCGGGGAGAAGGATCTCGAGCTCCCCTCTCCCGCTCGGCGCGGTCCATAATCCGGTGCTCGCCGTCCCCTCTGGTAATGATTCGGGCGCATGGGGAACTCAATCTCGGCGAGAGGAAGATGACAATGAGGACATCCAGAGTTGCCGTTCACCATGTGTTGATTCTTTGCGTCCTGGCGGCAGAGGGATGGGCAGACTGCCGCAAGCCCCTGGCCCCTGGCGTAAAGCTTCAGCTTCCTGATCCGACCTTGATTTCGTTTTCTCTTGCGCCGGAGAGCGTCGTTGGCGGAGTTTCTTCGCAGGCAAGCGTCACGTTGAGCGGATCTGTGGTTGGCTGCAATAGGGTGATCAAATTGTCGAACGACAGACCCGCTGTCGTGACCGCGCCTGCGACAGTGACAATAGAACCAGGCCAGTCCAAGGCAACGTTCCCGATCCAGACCAGGGGCGTCGCAGTTATAACCGGGGCGGTTCTGAAGGCCTCAGATGCGCAGGTCACCTTGAATGGGACCCTGACGATTCAGCCGGCTG
>QHVS01000080.1 GCA_003223635.1 Acidobacteriota bacterium
AAATCCGCCGTGAAGCCGAGCGCACCGGCAGCGTCGATGCGAAGGGCATCAAGCCCATCGGCTCGCCATTTCCGCAAGCCACCGCGGAAACCGGCTACTACGGCCTGCCGCTGCTCAAGCCTCCGGTGTGGACGTGGGAAGTGCCGCTCTACTTCTTCGTCGGCGGGGCGGCGGGGGCGGCTGCGGTGGTGGGGGCGGCGGCGCAGACCGCCGGCGCCGATCGCGATCTCGTGCGCGACGCGCGGTGGATTGCCGCCGCAGGCGCGGCGCTCTCCATGCCGCTGCTGATCGCCGACCTCGGAAGACCGGGGCGCTTCCTCAACATGCTTCGCGTCTTCAAGCTTCAGAGTCCGATGTCTGTCGGCGCGTGGACGCTCACAGCGTTCGGCACGTTCGCTGCGGCCTCGGCATTCGCCGAGGAGATGCGCAGGCGCACGAAGCTTCCGGTGACTCTCGTCGGCGACGCCGCGGCGATGCTTTCCGCCGCAACGGGCCTCGGCATGGCCACTTACACCGGCGTTCTGATCGGCGCGACGGCGATCCCGGTATGGTCGAAGCACGTCTCGCTTCTTCCACTGCACTTCGGCGCGTCTGCCACCGCTTCCGCCGTATCGATCCTCCAGCTCATCGGCCACGACGAATGCGCGCTTCAGTACCTCGGCCTGGCTGCCGCATTGTTCGAGTCTTTCGTCGGATTGCGGATCGAAAGAGCCGGCGATCCGACGCTGACGCAAGGCCCCACCGGCCTGACCACGCGGATCGGCGGCTTTTTCTCCGGCCCACTGCCGCTGGTCCTGCGCATGCTCGGCATCCGCTGGCGCAACGCGCGCACCGCCGCCGCGCTTTCAACGCTCATGGGATCGCTGATCACCCGCTTCGCCTGGGTGGAGGCGGGGAAGGCTAGTGTGTGGAGATCAGATCGGGGAGCGACAAACGGAACGGCAGCGCGGCGAGCGCGAATCCGAGTCCGGCCGTGACCAGTGAGAGGCAGACGCCGAGCCAGCGAAGCGACGCGTTTTTCAGGGACATCGCTCCTGCATCGGCGGGAATCACTTTGATGTCGAAGATCGCGCCGCCGATTGTCTTTCCCCACAGCAGCCACGCGCCGACGAAGTAGTAATACGAGATGACCAGAACGAATCCGGCCAGGCCGACGAAGGCCTCCCACTGCGGTGCCGGCGGAAGAAGCGGCGAGAGCGCGAGCGCCAGGGCGGCGAAGAGCGACAGGTCGGTGAGCAGCGCGAGGAGGCGGCGATGGCGGGGAGCAGCGGGCGCGCGTTCGATCTCTTCCTGCTGTGGCGGATCGAAGACGACCGGCTCGAGCTCGATCTCGTCAAAACGCGGCATTCACACCCTCCCGCGCAGGCAGGATTGCCTGCGCCACACTGAGACCGCTAGGACACCTTTCGCAGCGGCAAGTACTTCACGTAGATCTTGTACAGCAGGTCCTTTGGCTGACCATTGTAACGCTCCGCGAGGAGCTTGCTGCGCGTGGCCAGCTCGTCGGTCGGATCGCGCTTGAGCACTTCGTCGAATTCCTTCATCGCGTCGGCCATCCGTTCTTCCTGCAGTGCGGTGGCGCCGAGGTTGAAGTGGGCGTCGGTGATCATGCGCTTCATGCTGGCGTTCTGCGGGTCCTGCTGCAGCAGAATTTCCAGATTGCCGATCGCGTCCTGATAGCGCCCTTCGCTGAAGAGCGAATTCGCGCTGGCCAGCTTTCCGACCTGCTGCGACGCGATGTCGTACATCGCCTTCATGTCGGGAGGCAGCGGCTTGACCCGCGCCGCGCTGTCGAACGCTTTCTTCGCCGCGGCATAGTCGCGCGCGTCGAACGCAGCCTTGCCGGCGGCCACTCCCTCCTGATAGACGGCGCCCGCCGGCCGGCCGTCGACCATCTCCGAGGCCTGACCCTTCTTGCGCTGCAGGTCGGCGATCATCGACAGCGCCTTGTCGTGCTGCGGATCGTCCGGCTTGACGTCCTGCAGCAGCGCGATCGCCCGGTCGTATTGTCCTTCCTGCGAAAGCACCGTGGCCTGCTGCAGTATCGTCTGCGTGGCGTCGGGATTGGCCTTCGGCTTGTTGAACCATTTGCTCCAGGCGAACCACCCGCCAAATCCGAGGACGGCGACGACGAGGACGACGGCGATGGCGCCGATCGGCGCGCTGCGCGACGGTTTCGCCGCTCTCACGGCAACCGGCGCTTTTCGCGGCGCCGGAGAAGGGATCGGTGGGATCACGGGCGCTTCGTACGTTCCTTCGCTGCCGATGTCCTCCGTGAAGACGCTCGCCGTGGATGGCGGAGGGGGCGGCGGTGTGGCCGGGTGGAACGATTTGTCGATTGCCGGCTCCGCTGCCACCTTGATCGGGCCGCCGATCGCGTCGAGGTACTCGTGCGCCGACGTGTTGCCGGGATCGATGCGAAGCACTTCGGTGAAACGCTCGCGCGCCGTCGCCTTGTCCTTGCGACTCAAGGCCTGCATCCCGGCGGCCATGGCGGCTTCTACTTTCTGCTCCGTATCGCGCCGCTTCATCTTCGCCTTCTCGATTCGCGAGGAGGCGTCTTCGTTCGTGACGTCGATCAAAAAGACGCGCGACCAGAGATCGATGGCCTGCTGGAAGTTGCCCGCCTCGAAGGCCCGATCGCCGTCGCCGATGTATTGCTGAATCTTTTTCTGATCGTCGGGGCTCGTATCGATCGAAGCGGTGGCGAAATCGAACTCACCGGGTGCCGGTGTTTTCGCCGGTTGCGGCGGGGAGGCAGGCGAATCAAATGAGAAATCGCTGCCGAACGGCGAGGGCTGCGGCACCGGCGTATCGAACGAGAATCCTTTCGCCGGGATCGTCGGAGAATCGAATGAGAATCCGCTCGGCGGCGTCACAGGCGCTGTGGATCCGGTGTCAGTCGAGAATGGCGACGTCGCGGGCGGCGATTGCTGCTGCTTTTCTTCTTCGAACGTGAAGCCGAAGTCGCTGGCCTGCGTCGATCCGCGGCTGCTCGGCTGCGAAGGCGAATCGACGACAAACGATTGCGCCGGCGCGGAGCCCTGGCCAATGGCCTGCTCCAGGCGAGCGAGCGCGGGATGATCCGGATCGAGCGAGCGGATCTTGTCGAGATCGCCGCGCGCGGACGCGGCGTTTCCCGACGCCACGGCCTGCTCGATTTTCCGCGCAAACTGCTCGATGAACGGCACGGCTTCCAGCCGTTCGCGCGCTTTCTCATTCAGCATGCGCGCGTCCTCGTTCATCAGATCGTTGGTCAGGATTTCCGTGGTCAGGTTGACCACCCGCTGAAAGTCGCGTTTTGTCATCGCTGTTCGCGCTTCGCTCAAGGCATCGGCGGGCGTGGGTGGCCGCACCAGCGACTCGAGGTCGACGGCAGCCGCGGGATTCTGCGCTTTTTCCAGCAGCTTCTTCGCCGGCTCGAACATCGGATCCATGCGAAGGATGAGTCCGCATCCCTGCAACACTTCCTCGGTTCGGCCCTGCTTGAAGAGGGCAAGGGTCTGCTGAAAGGTCGACTGCACCCGCTCCTTGACGGCGGTCGACAGCGAGGCGTTGCCGAGGTAAGTGCTCATCTTTGAAGGGCTCCGAGCTAGTGCGGCGATTATACTGTCACGCCCGCGACGACAGAGGAGTGACGCAATGCACTTCATCGCCACAAAAAATGCGCCGCACGCCATCGGACCGTATTCGCAGGCGGTGCGCGCGGGGAACGTTCTCTACCTTTCCGGCCAGATTCCTCTCGATCCAGTCAGCGGCAATCTGGTGCAGGGCGACTTCACCCTCCAGGCCAAGCGCGTGTTCGAAAATCTGAGGGCGGTGCTGAAGGAATCGGGCGCCGAGTTCCAGCACGTGGTCAAGGCCACCGTCTACCTCACAGACCTCGGCAACTTTCAGACATTGAATTCGATCTATGCCGAATATTTCGGCGAGCACAAGCCGGCGCGGTCGACGGTGGGGGTGGCGCAGCTCCCGAGAGGGGCGGGGGTGGAGATCGATCTGATCGCCGTGGTGTAAAATTATTTGCTGCACCGGCACCTCGTTTGCACCGATCGCCAGCACATGTCCCGCCGACACCTCCTGCTCACGGCAGTGCTCGCCATCGCGGCCGCTCCCGCGTTCGCGTCGGTGCGTCTGACCTATTCGATCAACGGGACGCCCGTCCCCGTGTCGTGGCCATCGTCCTCGTTTCCCATCCGCTACGCGATCGATCGGCGTGTGGCGAGTGCGATTTCGCCCGCGCTCATCAATCGGGCATTCAACGAATGGACGACGGTTCCTGACACGACGATCGCGTTCCAGTCGGCGGGCATTGTCGACGCCGACGCGGGGGAGGACGGCCAGAACACCGTCACGATCGCCGACGATCTGTTCAAGGATCAGAACTTCATCGCTCTGACCACGAACTGGTACGACGGCAGCGGTCATGTGAAGGAATCGGATATTCAGATCGATCCTTCCGCGAGCACCGGCAACTACAACGTGCAGCTCCTCGTCGAGCACGAAGTCGGACATCTCCTCGGCCTCGATCACTCCGGGGTGTTGTCGTCGATCATGTATCCGTACATCGGCAGCGGCGGAGTCACGGCCCTCGACAGCGACGACAAGATCGGCATCGCCACGCTTTATGCAAAGGCGCAGGGTGGGGCCAGGCTTCAAGGGCGCGTCACCGGCGACAACGGAGGAATCTACGCTGCGCAGGTCGTGGCGCTGGATGGCAACGGCGAACCGGTGGCCACGGGGCTGACGAACGAGCGGGGTGAATTCGAATTGGATGGCGTGCCGAGCGGAACGTATCGTGTTTACGCCGAGCCGCTCGACGGGCCGGTGGACGTGCGGAACCTCTCCGGCGCGTGGCGCAACGCGAAGTGCATCTCGTTCCCGACGGAATTCGCGCAAGGCGGCCCGATCCACGTCGACGAAGGCAAGATCTACGGCAACATCGACGTGAGCGCCCCCGGCTCGCTCAAGTTGAATCCGAAATATATCGGCGCGTTCACTCCCGGCGTGACCACCCTGTCGCTCAGCGCCTCGCCGCTCGCCGTATCGCCGGGGCAGAGCCTGACGATCGCCATCGCCGGCGATGGCTTCATCAGCGGCACGACCACATTCGAGATCCCCAACCCGGAGATCCGGCGCGTTTCGGATTTCACGTACTCGGGCAACTACCTGTACGCGACGTTCAACGTCGCTCCCGACGCCGCCGACGGCTCAGTGTCGATTTTCGTGAAGAACGGCAGCGAGACCGCAGCGCTGACCGGCGCCCTGCGGATCGCCGGACGTTCGCGCACGCGCGTCGCGCGGCGCTAGCTCGCCGTCCTCGCGACTCGCGAAGCCCACCAGAGCTGGGCCACCATCAGCAGCATGCCCAGGTCGCGCAGGATCACCCAGCGCATGTCGGCCAGCCGCTCCTGTCGCGTCTTGTTGGCCGCGCTCACATCGAAGCAGCCGCAATCGATGGCATTGCCGCGAGCGAGATTGATGGCGATGGCCAGGACGAAGGTGATCAGCAGCGCGCCGATGATCGATCGCGCCGTCCCTTGCCAGATGCCGAGGATGAGGGCGAGGCCGCAGAGGAGCTCGATCCACGGCATCACCAGCGCCATGAAATTAATTAGCGCTCCGGGCAGCAGATGATAGTTGTAGATCATGTGCGCGAACGAGGGCGGATCGACGATCTTGGGGAGGGCGGCGACGACGAAGATGATGCCGAGGGCGATCTGGATGCGGATGGTGAGCCAGGGGTTTGTAAGGATTCGCTTCATTGCGATCGCACGCTAAATGCAGAATGCAGAAACGCGGTCGCGATCTCTTATTTCTGCATTCTGCATTTTGCATTCTGCATTCACGGGTTTAACCCCGTGTGTATCGCTCCGCCCCGCTTCTCCCAATCCGGAAACCCATCCTTGTACACATAGACATTATTGAACTGGATGCCCCACAGCTTCTGGGCCAGCATGTGGGAGTCTTCGCAGTCGCCGCCCGAGCAGTAGATGACGATCGGCTTTTCCTGATCGCGCGGGTCGCTGCGCTCCGCGTAGAGCTTGTTCACTTTGTCGTCGATATCGGACTCCCACACGGAGAACGGACGCGCGCCGGCGATGTGTCCCTGCTCGTAGACCGACGTGCGCCGCGCGTCGAGGAAGAGGGCGCCTTTGGCATGCAGCGCCGCGACGTCGTCTCCGTGGATCTCGATGTAGGGTTTGTCTGGATGCGGTTTGAATTCTTTTGGCGGTTGGCTCTTGGCGATTGGCGGTTGGCGCTGTGGCGGTGGCCCGCTCGCCGCTCGCTGCTCGCCGCTCGCCGGAACGGGTGCGGGCGGTGGCCCGCTCGCCGCTCGCCGCTCGCCGCTCGCCGGAAGGGGGGCGGCTGCCGGCCCGCTCGCCGCTCGCCGCTCGCCGCTCGCCGGCAGTGGGGTGGGGCGAAGCGCCACCTTTCGCTCGCGCGAGGCGACGGCGTTGGCCACCAGCGCGCAGACCACGGCGGCCACGATCAGCGTCGCCGCTTCGAGAAAATGCTTCCTCCAGTTCATCGTCGGTTGTGACGTCCGGTCGGGCGCGAATGTTACGCGATCAATCGACCCGCCGCAGCACCATCATCGAGTGGCCCTCGACGCGCACGGCCTCGCCGGCCCGCAACTGGTGTTGCTCGCGCAGATCGGGAATGAGTCTGCCGGTGTCGATCACTTTCGTCCATCGCTCGCCCCACGGGCTGATCGGCAGTTTGAAGTCCACCGCTTCCTGATGGGCATTGAAGAGGATGTAGAAACTGTCGTCGATCACCGGCTCCCCGCGTGAGTCGGGAGTGGGGATGGCCTTTCCGTTGAGAAACACTCCCAGCGTGCGGGTGAGGCCGGTGTTCCAGTCTTCATCCGTCATCGGCTGGCCATCCGGCTTGAACCATCCGATGTCGCCCGCTTCGGCGCCGTGCAGCGGGCGCCCGACGAACCAGCGCCTGCGCTGAAACACCGCATGGTCGTGTCGGAAGTGGATGACGCGGCCCACGAACGCGAAGAGCTCGTCGTCCATGTCCTCCCAGTCGTACCAGGAATTCTCGTTGTCCTGGCAATAGGTGTTGTTGTTGCCGCGTTGCGTGCGGCCGATCTCGTCGCCGCCGCAGATCATCGGCACGCCGATGGAAAGCAGCAGCGTGGTCAGGAAGTTTCGCTGCTGCCGCGAGCGCAGCGCATTGATCTCAGGATCGTCGGTCGGCCCCTCGGCACCACAGTTCCAGGAGCGATTGTCATTCGCCCCATCCTTGTTGTCCTCGCCGTTCGCCTCGTTGTGCTTCTCGTTGTAAGAGACGAGATCGCGCAGGGTGAATCCGTCGTGCGCGGTGATGAAGTTGATGCTGGCGTACGGCCGGCGCCCGGTCAGGGCGTAGAGATCGGAGCTGCCGGTCAGTCGATTGGCGTACTCGCCGAGGGTCTGATCGGTTCCCCGCCAGTAATCGCGGACCGTATCGCGATACTTTCCGTTCCACTCCGACCACAGCGGCGGGAAGTTCCCCACCTGATAGCCGCCTTCGCCGACATCCCACGGCTCGGCGATCAGCTTCACCTGGCCGATCCGCGGATCCTGCTGGATGATGTCGAAGAAGGCGGAGAGGCGATCGACATCGTGCAGCTCGCGGGCCAGGGTTGCCGCCAGGTCGAAGCGAAATCCGTCGACATGCATCTCGATGTGCCAGTAGCGCAGCGAGTCCATGATCAGCTGCAGCACGTGCGGGTGACGCATGTTCAAGCTGTTGCCCGTGCCGGTGTAATCCATGTAGTAGCGCCGATTGTCGGGCATCAGCCGGTAATACGCGGCGTTGTCGATTCCTCTCATCGATAGCATCGGGCCCAGGTGATTGCCTTCCGCGGTGTGGTTGTAGACGACATCGAGAATCACCTCGATGCCTTCGTCGTGCAGGCGCTTCACCATCTGCTTGAATTCCTGCACCTGTCCGCCGAGCTGGCCGCCGGACGAGTACTCGTTGTGCGCAGCGAGAAAGCCGATCGAGTTGTATCCCCAGTAGTTCCGCAGCCCGCGCTGCACCAGAAGAGAATCGTGAATGAATTGCTGGACCGGCATGAGCTCCACCACGGTGACGCCGAGCGTCTTCAGGTGCTTGATGACCGCGGGATGAGAGAGTCCGGCGTACGTCCCGCGCTGATTCTCCGGGATCTGAGGATGCAGCTTGGTGAATCCCTTGACGTGCACCTCATAGATGACCGTTTCGTGCCACGGTGTTACGGGCGATCGATCGTTCCCCCAGTCGAAGTAGGGATTGGCCACCACCGACTTCGGCATGAACGGCGCGCTGTCCACCTCGTTCTTCGAATTCTCCGGATCGTTGAAGTAATGGCCGAAGACCGCCTCGTTCCATTTCACTTCGCCTTCCATGGCCTTGCCGTACGGATCGAGCAGGAGCTTCGACGGATTGCAACGCTGGCCGCTGTTCGGGTCCCACGGTCCGTGCACGCGGTATCCGTATCGCTGGCCAGGGCTGACCTGCGGGAGATACCCATGCCAGAGGAAACCGGTCATCTCCGGCAGATCGACGCAGCTCTGAATCCCCTTCTCATCGAAAAGGCAAAGCTCCACGCGGGTGGCCACTTCGGAAAAGACGGAGAAGTTCGTGCCGGCTCCGTCGTACGTCGCGCCCAGCGGATAAGGATTTCCGGGCCAGATCTTCGCTTCGATACGACTCGCGTTCGCAAGTCATGTGCCTGTGCGCGAAGCGCCTTTGGAGTGCGGTGCCTTGGCACCGCTTTGAAGGCGGCGGCAAGCCGCCGCACTCCGAAGGCCGCCGCCCTTACTGGCCGTTGATCGAGTACGCGCTCATGTAGCCGCCGTTGTCGGCGATGAAGAGCGTGCCGTTGACCACGATGGGGCTCTGCCAGTGAATGTCGCCGATTGTCGTGTCGCGCCACAGGACGGCTCCCGTGGTGGGCTTTAAGGCCACTACGTTGTGAGGCGACGCCACGAAGAGCACACCGTTGGCCACGATCGGCGTCGTGCCGCCATCCGTCAGGGTGAGCCACTTCTGCATCAGATGCGGTGAGTCGTCGGCTCTTGCGACCAGTTGCAAGGCGGAGATTCCCTCGCGATTGGCGACGAAGACCCATGTCTTTCGCGTTGCCGGATCGAACCACGCGACCGGCTGCGACTTCACTTCGCCTCCCTGCCACACCTGGAGGAGCTGAAGCTCGCCGCCGACGGCACGCGGCCGGCCGGTGCCGCTCAAATCCTCGAGATTGAGCAGCCGGATTCGCCAATCCTTCCCCGCCTGGACGCCGAGGCGCGAAAAGGGGGAGTTGGGAAGAGTGGGGAGCGGCACGATTCCCGACGAGGAGAGATCGAGATCTTCGTCGTTGATGCGTTGAAAGTCGGTCGGCGTGTAGCTGTCGAGGGGAGTTCCATCGTCGGTGCTGCCGTCAGGCCGAAGGGCGACGACGCTGTTCCCCCAGTTGAATCCGCCGGTGTGGGCATTGAATCCGCCGTTTCCCGTCGTCACGAAGATGCGGTCGGTGATCGGGTCATACGTCGCCCCGACCCGGGCCCAAATGCCGGCCTGCAGATCGGCGCAGTCGAACTTGTCTCCCGTGTTGCGGAAGTGAATCGGTCGATCGCTGCACAGCGCATTGAAAACGTTCTGCCGGCCGGTGTCGATGTCGATCGTCACCAGGTGACCTTGGTAATCGCCGTCGTCGCCCGGATCCGGATACGCAGAAGTCGTCATGTAGAGGTAGGTCGATCCGTTCTGCGCGGTGGCGATGGCGATATTCGAAGAGCCTTTCTCCACATCGCCCTTCAATGTGATCAGCTCCGGCCAGCCGCCGCCGAGGATCTCGTTGCCGTTCTCGATCGCGTACTTGTGCACGTAGCCGTCGAGTCCGTAGGCGAACACGAATTCCTTCTTCGGATCCACCGCGGGGGATGAGGTCGTCCATCGCGGTCCGCCCGGAGGTGTGGTCTGCCAGACGAGCGTTCCGCGATCCGCATCCAGCGCGATGACCCGCCCGCGCGTCGTCGATGTGATCAGGAGATCGATGAAGCCCCGCTTGGTCAAAACGTTCGAAACGTAAACCGGCGCGCCGTCGCTCTGCTCAGCGAGAGCGACGCGCCATAGTGTTGCCAGGCGCGATGCGTTGCTCGCCGAGATCGGGTTGCGCTGTCCCCCGCGCCCTTCCAGTACCGGACTGGCGAATTGCAGCCAGTCGTGCGGCTCAGCGCGGCGCCGCGGAACGCCGCCTTTGGCCAGTCCGAGCGACAGCAACGCAAGGATGAGGAGCGGGACAGACGATCGCATCATCGAAAGGACCTCCACACTACCGGGAGTTGTAGTTCCATACGTCCTGACGTTTCGAAACGTCGAGCCGTTTACTAGATCTGTTGCGGTCTTGTAACGCCGGCTACCAGCCGGCCGGTGCGCCGGCAACTTGCCGGCGCTGCAAACGGCGCGGGCTGGGAGCCCGCGCACCCGCCGGCTGGTACCCGGCGGTACATGCGCTATCGGCCGATCGCGAACGACACTCCGTGCGGAAGACGCACGTCGGCCTGCTTGTCGCTGGAAAAGACGGCGTTGAACCAGTCGTCGTCCTTCTCTGCGCCGGTGTGATCCATCAGGTACCGGCCCAGGTCTGTGGCATCGGCTTCCGCCATGCGGATGCAGCCGTGCGAGGCGGCGTAGCCGATGGAGTCTTCCTGATTCGTGCCGTGGATGTAGTAGTCCGGCTCGTTGAAGAAGATCTTGACGGCGCGCATCGGATTCTTCGGATGCCCGGGCGGAGTCGGCTGCTTTCCTTTGGCCCATTTCACGGGAGGCGGGGTCCAGGCTGGGTTCCAGATCATGTGGCGAACCACGAAACGGCCCATCGGCGTCGGGTGGGCGTTGGTGCCGACGGCGATGTCGTATTTCCTCACGTCATAGGGGCCGATCCGCACGACGAGGATTTTTTTCTCGGTCGAGGCGGCCATCGTCAGCGGGCCGCTGATCACGACCGGCTTCGGTTGTGATGAAGTCTGTTCGGCGTCCTGGAGAATGAGAAGCAGCGCGAGTAGAAGGCTCATGCCCTCCCGCTCTGCAGGCCCTATGCCTCAGCGAACCCCTGCAGCGCTTCGGCCTCGCTGTCGTAGACGCTGAACATTGGAAGGAGATTGGTCAGGCGAAGCGTCTTCTTCACCCGATCCTGTGGCTTGAGCAGGCGGAGCGACGCGCCGAAGCGCTTCGATGTCTTCAGACTCTGCACCAGCTCGCCGAGGCCGTTGCTGTCGATGTAGTCCATGTCGGAGAGATTGAGCAGGATTTTGCGGTTGCCTTCATTGAGAAGCTGCTCGACGAGGCGGGGCAGAATCTCGTCGCCCACGCCGACGGCGAGGCGGCCTCGAAAGTCGACGATGACCACGTCGCCTTTCTTGCGAGTCTCGATGTTCATTCGCCGCGATCATAGCGCGACATGAGGGATGAGGGATGAGGGATGAGGGATGAATGCGAAGCGCTTCGCCTCGTGCATACCAATTCATCTCTCATCCCTCATCCCTCACGTCCGCCATTCATCAATCAGGCTCGCGACCAGCGCGGTCCATCCCGTCTGATGCGACGCTCCGAGCCCCTCGCCGGTGTCGCCGTTGAAGTATTCGTGGAAGAGAAGGAGATCTTTCCAGTGCGGATCGTGGGCGAAGAGCTCCGCTTTGCGCGTGCCGCGTGGCCCGTACACCGGGCGGTAACCGTCGTCGTCGCGGCAGAAGATGTGAATCATGCGATCGGCCAGGCGGCAGGCCAGCCCGCTGAGAGTCAACATCTGCACCTGCCGATCGCCGCTCGGCGTGGTGGCGGTCATCGACCCGGCGCCGATGCCGTCGCTGGCACGCTCGTCCATCATCGCTGAAGGTCGCATGCGCCGCCCCAGCATGTCGTCGTCGCTCAGGGCCACGCGAACGCGCCCGCCAAACGCCTTCTCCAGCTTGCGCAGCGTCTCGATGATGAGGAAGCTGGTGGGAAACCACACCGGCCCGCGCCAATTGCTGTTGCCTCCCTTCAGCTTGGCCTGCGCTTCGGCCGGCTCGTAGGCCACCGACGCGTTGCCGAATGTAAAGGGATGCTCCTGGTGCGCCTTGCTCAGACTGCGCACGCCGTGCGGCGAGAGAAACTCATCGGGATCGACGACGCGGGCCAGCAGATGCTGCAGTTGGCTCTGATCGACCACCGTGAGCACGTGCGTGATCTCCTGTTCCTGGCGCACCGTGGTCACGCAGCGATCGACGATGTCGCGCCGGTGTTTGAGAAACCATTTCAGATTCTCGCGGAAGATGTCGAAGGGCTGGATCCACTTCTCCTCCAGGCGCTCGATGGCGTAGAGAGGAATGAGTCCCACCAGCGATCGCACCCGAAAGGGCACCGTGGAACCGTCCGGGAAGTGCAGCAGATCGTAGAAGAAGCCATCCTGCGCGTCCCACAACGTGCGGCCGATGCGCATCATCTTCATCGCCGCGCCGATGTAGACGTAGTGCTCGAAGAATTTGGTGGCCAGCCCTTCGTAGACCGGGTTTTCCCTGGCCAGCTCCAGCGCGATCCGCATCATCACCAGGCAGAACATGCCCATCCATCCGGTGGCGTCGCTCTGCTCGAGCACCGCGCCGCCGGGGAGTTTCTCGCTGCGATCGAAGACGGCGATGTTGTCCAGGCCCAGGAAGCCGCCTTCGAAGACGTTGTTCCCTTCGCGATCGACTTTGTTCACCCACCAGGTGAAGTTGAGCATCAGCTTGTGGAAGCACTTCTCCAGGAAATCGAGATCGGCTACCCCGCTGCGGATGCGATCCATGTTGTAGACCCGCCACACCGCCCAGGCGTGCACCGGCGGGTTGAGATCGGAGAACTCCCACTCGTATGCCGGGATCTGTCCGTTCGGATGCTGGAACTGCTCGAAGAGCATCAGCCAGAGCTGCTCCTTGGCGAAATGCGCGTCGATGAGCGCCAGCACCACGGCATGGAACGCCAGGTCCCACGCCGCGAACCACGGGTACTCCCATTTGTCGGGCATGGAGAGGATGCGCATCGAATTGAGATGGCGCCAACGTCGATTCCGACCGTGATGACGGGCTTCGGGCGGTGGCCAGCGCGGATCGTCGCCGTCCAGCCACATGTCGACGTCGTAGAGATAGCTCTGCTTCGACCAGAGGAGTCCGGCGAAGGCCTGACGCTGGATGTTGCGCTCTTCCTTCGAGGCCTTCCGCGGATGGATCGCGTCGTAGAACTCGTCGGCCTCGGCGCGGCGGTGGAGGATGAGCTGATCGATGTCGTGTTCCGTGGTCCGCGGTCCGTGGCCCGCGGGCGCCAATCGCATATGCATCGCGTACGACGCTCCCGGATCAATCTCCACGCGCAGCCATCCACACGCTTTCGTCCCCGTGAGCGCAGGATTCACGGCGTGCATCTCGCCATTCACGACGCGGCGGTGGAACGCATCCTTGGTGAACGGGCTGCGCGACTCCGCCCATCCGCCGAACACGCGCGGGGCGTTCGTCTCGTTGTCGGTGAAGAGAACCTGCGCCTCTTTCGGCAAATCGAGCAGCAGCGGACCGAGTCGCGTATCGGCGAGAAGTCCGGCCAGAGGAGCAGCCAGCGAGTCGTCGGCCAGCAGACCTCGTTCCGTGGCTCGGATGATCGGCGTCTCCTCCGGGTACTCACTCCATGACCAGGTATTGCGGAACCAGATCTGAGGGATGAGATGCAGCGGCGCGCGATCCGGTCCCCGATTGTGCGCGGTGATCCGAAAGACGATCGCGTCTTCGCTCTCTTTTGCCA
>QHVS01000081.1 GCA_003223635.1 Acidobacteriota bacterium
TTCGACCCGCAGCGGTGCGCACGTCGTGTTCAGCAGCTCGGGGTTCGAGAGCGTTAGCTTCTTTCCCGGCTGGCTCCACGTCAGCGGGAAAGCCATTCCCAGTGCCGTGTTCAGCACGACTCCGAGCTGCGCGGGAGTTGCCACCGTGCATGGATCGATGGTCTTGTTGCCCGTGCCGGTAGCAGCGCTGGCCGTGGCCGCAAGAGCCAGGGTGAAAAAAGTGCCCAGGGTGATCAGTTTTTTCATGGCTTCCTCCATCGGCGTTACGTTCCCTCGGGTGGCGGATTGTTACACTTTCGGCATGCCGTTCGCAGCTTTCCCGGGAAGATGACCATCATTGATAACCGTCGCGTGGCCCTTTCGCGCCGCGGCCAGCGGATGCCGGCCTCGCCCATTCGCAAACTGATGCCGCTCGCCGACGCGGCGAAGGCGCGCGGCATTCGTGTCTATCACCTGAACATCGGACAGCCGGATATCGAGACTCCGGCCTGCATGCTCGACCGTTTGAAGCAGATCGACGATCGGGTGCTGGCGTACTCCCCGTCGAGCGGAACACCGGCGTTTCTGCAATCGCTTCGGAGCTACTACGAGCACCGGTTGGGACTCTCGCTGGAGATCGATCAGATCCTGGCCACGACGGGCGGCAGCGAGGCGATCCTCTTCGCCTTCATGGCTTGTGCGAACGAGGGAGACGACATTCTGGTCGTGGAGCCCTTCTACGCGAACTATCTTTCCTTCGCCGCGATGGCGGGAGTGAACGTCGTTCCGGTGACCAGCCGGGGGCGGGAGGGATTCCATCTGCCGGAGCGGGCGATCTGGGAGCGCACCGTGACGCCGCGCACGCGCCTGGTGATCCTCTGCAATCCGAGCAATCCGACCGGCACGGTCTACAGGCGCGATGAGCTGGAGATGGTCGTCGACTTCTGCCGCGAGCATGGGCTCTTCCTCATTTCGGATGAGGTGTACCGCGAGTTCGTCTATGACGGGCGGAAAGCGATCAGCGCACTCGAGCTGGCGGGCGCTGAGGAGTTAGTGGTTGTTGTGGATAGCCTTTCAAAACGCTACAGCGCATGCGGCATTCGCCTCGGCGCGCTCGTCACGCGCAACGCCGAGGTGTACGACGCATGCCTGCGGATGGCGCAGGGGCGGCTCTCACCGCCCGGACTGGCGCAGTTCATCGCTGTGGGCGCCGAGTCGCTCGGCGAGGAGTACACGCGCCAGATCGTGTCGGAGTATCAGCGCCGGCGGGACGTGCTGTACGAAGGGTTGACGTCGATTCCGGGAGTCTTTCTCGAAAAGCCAGAGGGTGCGTTCTACTGCGTGGTCCGTCTGCCCATCGACGACGCTGAGCGCTTCGCCGCCTGGATGCTGAGCGACTTCGAACACGAGGGGGAGACCGTGTTGGTCGCGCCGGCCCGCGGCTTCTACGCATCGCCTCTCGGCGGGAACGAGATACGAATTGCGTACGTGCTGAAAGAAGAAGACCTGCGAAGATCGGTGGAGTTGATTCGAATTGCGCTCAAGCAATACAAAGAGGGATGAGGGATGAGGGATGAATTTTGTATGCACGAGGTGAAGCGTCTCGCATTATCCCTCATTCCTCCTCCCTCATCCCTTCATGCTCATGAACTACTGGCTAATAAAGAGTGAGCCGTCCGCGTACAGCATCGACGATCTGAAGCGCGACGGCACGACGAGCTGGGAAGGCGTCCGCAATTATCAGGCTCGCAATTTCATGCGCGACATGCGCGTCGGAGACAAGGTCCTCTTCTACGCCTCGAGCGCGGATCCTACGGGCGTGAGCGGGCTGGCCGAAGTCAGCCGCGAGGCCCGTCCCGAGAAGGACCCAGCGTGGTCGATGGTCGACATCCGCTTCGTGAAAGAGTTTCCGGACGTCGTGCCTCTGGAAACGCTGAAGAAGACTCGCGGGCTGGAGAAGATGCTCGTTGTGAAGAGGGGAGTGCGATTGTCGGTCCAGCCGGTGACAAAGGGCGAATACGAGATCATCGCGAAATTAGGACGCTGAACATCGAGGTCCAGAACACCGACATCACGAAACTCGCAGTTGACGCGATCGTCAACGCTGCGAACACGACCCTTCTGGGCGGCGGCGGGGTGGACGGCGCGATTCATCGCGCTGCCGGGCCGGAGCTGCTCGAGGAATGCCGCTCCATCGGCGGATGCCCCACCGGCGAGGCGCGCATCACCCGCGGCTACCGGCTGCCGGCGCGCTACGTCATTCACACCGTCGGACCGGTCTGGCACGGCGGGAAGCGAGGGGAGCCGGAACTTCTGGCCGCCTGCTATCGAAACAGCCTGCAACTCGCATTGGAGCATGGGATCAGCAGCATCGCCTTTCCGGCCATCAGCTGCGGCGCGTATGGCTATCCGGTCGAGCAGGCGGCGGAGATCGCGGTCGGCGAGACGCGGCGTTTTCTCGTCACTGCCCGTGGCATCGAGCGCGTGATCTTCGCCTGCTTCGGCGAAGAGGTGACGAGTGCGTATCGTCGCGCTCTGGAACGCTCTTCGACGAACTAGCGGCGGCTGGTGTCGCCTGCCGCCACCGGCTCGGATGGCTCGGCATGAGGGATCTCCAGCGGACCCTGCTTGAGATCTTCACGAATGATGAGGTCGAGGAAAAAGGATCGGACGCCGTTCTTGCCGCCCTGCTTGAACACTCGCCGTACGTCGCCGGGGCGCAGCCGTATGCCGGTCATTGCTTCCAGGTACTGACAGAAAACGACAGCTCTGGACCGAAATGACACCACCAGGATGACGAACAGCAGGAGCGCAAAGCCGAGCGGCAATGCGCCGGCCAGCGACTGGATCCGGAATAGCGACGTGAGAGTTGACATCGAGGAGCGGAAAGTCATGGTATCACTTTGGCCCTCACCCTCTCGATTGCGCGAGTTCCTTCGCCCCGCGCGAGCGGGGAGAAGGTGCCGCGAAGCGGCGGATGAGGGGTCTCATCCGGCACCGATCGTGTAATAGGGATCAAGGAGGAACTGCATGACCGCGGACCGATATCAGCCGATTTCCTGCGACTATCACGACCAGTTGGAAGAGGCGGCGCTGCATCGGAAACAGATCGAACTGGAGTTCGAGCTGGAAGGTGTGCCGCAGAAGGAACGGGGAACCATCGCCGATGTCTTCACGCGTCAGGGTGCGGAGTTCGTGAAGTTTGTCGCCCCCAGCGGGCCGGTGGAGATCCGGCTGGATCAGATCATCTCGATGCGGGAGGCCACGGAGCGCGATCCGCGGTAAGATTCACTCATGCCGAAATCCCTCTTCTACATCGGCACCGGCTTCTGCCTTTTCCTCGCGCTCTCCGCGGCGGCCGCCGTGGGGCAGCAGCTCGAAGGCGGCCCGCTCTCATTTGCGGCGCTGCGAGGCAACCTCATTCTGGCCACCGGCGCCGCCGCGTGGTCGATCATCGTCGCCCTTCTGGCCGGTCTGGCCATCGCTGCGATTCTGGTGCGGATGGCGGCGCTGCTCGCCGCGCGCAACCTCTTCGGTGCGTTTCTGGCGCTGATGTCTGTCTGCGCCGCCACTCTGTCGCTGGCCTGGGTCCTCGTGCTTCAGGCGCGGATGCTCATGCTGGTGCGCGGGCGGATGGGAGTGGGAAACATCAGCGAGATGCATTTCGCGGCGTTCATGATGCTGGGATGGTTTGTCGCGCTCAGCCTTCTGGCTCTGCGCCCTTACTTCCGCATTCAGGCCAGCCGATTTCTCTCCGCGCTCGTCTTCCTGCCGCTCCCGGTATTCGTGCTCATCGTCATTCAGGAGCTCTTTCTGACCAGCTCCGCGGCGCCGCTGCCAGCCAACACTCCGGCATCGAAAGTCTTCTTCGGCGTCGTGGCGATGCTCTTCTTCGCCATCTCCGTGCACTGCATCCGCCACCGGCACCTCTTCATCGAGCCGACCAACCTCCGCGACCTGCTCGAGCCGCGCGTCGACCGCGCTCCGCGCCCCATCGGTGGCGTGGCGTTCGATAGCTGAGTAACGCCGCCGACTCGGCGGCGGGTGCGCCGGCAACCTGCCGGCGCGGGCTGGTAGCCCGCGCACCCGCCGGCTGGTAGCCGGCGCTACCGCGCGGCGGCAAGCCGCCGCACTCCAGAAGGCGCATCGTAGAATCGCGCGACCATGCGCACCGAGCTGCGGCGCTTGTTTGCTCTCGCTCTGCCGCTGGCGGCGGCGGAAGCGGGAACGCAGATCATGAGCGTCGTCGACATGGCCGTGATCGGCCGGCTCGGCGGACTGGAGCTGGCAGCGGCCGGTCTTGGCAACGCAGTGTTTTTCGGCGTCGCCGTGTTCGGCCTCGGACTGATGTTGGGTGTCGATCCGCTCATCTCGCAGGCTGTTGGTGCTCGTGACTTCGTGAGCGCGCGGCGCGTGATGTGGCAGGGGATCTGGCTTGCGCTCATCACCTCCGCAGTGCTGACGGTTCTTCTTCTTTGCGGACCCTTCCTGCTGCGAACGATCGGCGTAAAACCGGAGATCATCGGGCCGGCCTCGAGCTTCCTCCTCATTCGCACGATCGGTCTCGCTCCCTGGCTCGTTTTTTTCGTCGTGCGGGCCTATCTCCAGGCGCATCACGTGACGCGTCCCATGGTTGTGTCGATGGTCGTCGCGAACGTATTCAACCTCATGGCCGATATCGTGCTGGTTTTTGGCGGCCGCGTGTTGCCGCTGTGGTTCGGCCCCTTGCGGGCGATTCCTCCACTCGGCGTGGCCGGCGCGGCGATTTCCACCGCGAGCTGTCAGTTTGTGCAACTGGCAA
This sequence comes from Acidobacteriota bacterium, assembly GCA_003223635.1. Lineage (GTDB taxonomy): Bacteria > Acidobacteriota > Thermoanaerobaculia > Gp7-AA8 > Gp7-AA8 > QHVS01. Next base: position 4,781 of record QHVS01000081.1, read on the forward strand.
TCGTCGCGGCTGCCGTCGTCCGTATCGAGATGCCCGAGGGAGCGGCCTTCTGGCGGAAATGGAACGGGGAGGATATCCGTCGGGCATTGAGAGTCGGTCTGCCTACTGCCCTTCAAGTGACGGCGGAGGTAGGGATCTTTGCTCTGGTCGCGCTTCTTGCCGGACGCCTCGGCACGGTCGATCTCGCCGCGCATCAACTGGTGATTACACTCGCCTCGTTCACGTTCACGGTTGCTCTCGGAGTGGCCACAGCAGGATCTGTCCGCGTGGGACTGGCTGTTGGAGCACGCGATCAGCACGCCGCGCGGCTCGCAGGGCATGCGGCATTCATCGGCGCAGCGCTGGTCATGTCGGTCGGAGCGCTGCTCTTCATCGCCATTCCGTCGCTCCTCGCCCGCATGCTGACCAATCAGCCGAACGTCGTTGCGGCGGCGATTCCTCTCTTCTTCGTCGCCGGCCTCTTTCAACTCTCCGACGGCTTGCAGGCCGCCGGGATTGGAGCCCTTCGCGGCGCTGCGGATACCCGATTCGCGTTCCTGTCCAACATCGTCGGGTATTGGATCGTCGGTTTGCCGGTCGCTCTGCTGCTTGGCTTCACGATGAAGATGGGCGTCGTCGGGCTGTGGTGGGGATTCGTGGCCGGGCTAACAGTCGTCGCGATTCTCGTCTTTTTGCGATTTCAGTGGCTGTCGGCGAAAGCCATTACGCCAGTCGCCGAAAGGGTCATCTAAGTTCTACTCTTCGTGGAGTTGCACAAGGACATGTGCCAATTGGCGCCGCGCGGAACGTAGAATCGTAGTGCTCCATGTCCTTCGTTCACCTTCATCTCCACACTGAGTATTCGCTCCTCGACGGCGCCACCCGGCCCGAGCCACTGGCCGCGAAAATCGCTCAACTGGGGATGCCGGCCTGCGCCATCACGGATCACGGCAACATGTTCGGCGCGGTCGAGTTCTACCACGCCATGAACGCGGTCGGCGTGAAGCCGATCATCGGCTGCGAGATGTATATCGCCTACGGATCGCGCTTCGACAAGGCGGGCGTGGAAGATCAGGCCGCCGACGCGGGCTCGAACAACCACCTGATCGTTCTCGCCGCCAGCGATGTCGGCTATCGAAATCTGGTGAAGCTCGTCAGCGCGGGATACACGGAGGGGTTCTACTACAAGCCGCGGATCGACAAGGAGCTGTTGCGGGAGCACCGCGAAGGGCTGATCGTCCTTTCGTCATGTCTGAAAGGGGAGGTCTCGCAGAGCCTGGCCGGCGGAAACTACGCGAAGGCCCGAGACGTCGCCCTCCAAGATAAGGAGATCCTCGGCGGCGAGAACTTCTTCCTGGAGATCCAGGACCACGGCATCCCCGACCAGCAGAAGATCATCCCGATGATTGCCCGCCTGGGCGAAGAGGTCGGGCTGCAGCTCGTGGCCACAAACGACTCCCACTATCTCGAGAAGTCCGACGCCTTCGCTCACGAGGTCCTTCTCTGCATCGGCACCGGCAAGACCCTCGGCGACGAGCGGCGGATGAAGTTCTACTCCGACGACTTCTACGTCAAAGGCCCGGAGGAGATGCGACGCATCTTTTCGGCATATCCACAAGCGGTAGAGAACACCCTGCGGATCGCCGACCGGGTCAAGGTGAAGCTGGATGCCTCCGGGCTGCATTTGCCGAAGTTCCCGGTGCCGCAGGGATTCGACATCACCGGATATTTCGAAACGATCGCGCGCGATGGGCTCCAGAGCCGCCTCGATGCGATGGCGCCCCTGTTCGCGGCAAAGCGGAAGAAGCACGAGCCACAGGCCTACTGGGATCGTCTGGATCACGAGATCGACATCATCAAGCGGATGGGTTTTCCCGGCTACTTCCTCGTGGTGTGGGACTTCATCAAGTTCGCCAAGGACAATGGCATCCCTGTGGGCCCGGGGCGCGGCTCGTCGGCGGGATCGGTCGTCGCCTGGTCCATGCGGATCACCGACATCGATCCGCTCGACTACGACCTGCTCTTCGAGCGCTTCCTGAATCCGGAGCGCATCTCCATGCCGGACATCGACGTCGACTTCTGCATGAATCGCCGGGGCGAAGTGATCGAGTACGTCCGACGCAAATACGGACAGGAAAACGTCGCGCAGATCATCACCTTCGGAACGATGGCTGCGCGATCCGTCGTGCGCGATGTGGGCCGCGTCCTCGGTCTGCCCTACGGGCTGGTGGACAAAGTAGCGAAGACGATTCCGGGCGGTCCGGAGAGCTCGCTGCAGACGGCGCCGGATGACTCGCCGGCGCTGGCCGAGGCGATGCGGAACGACAAGGAAGTGGCACGGGTCATCGAGATCGGCTCGAGGCTGGAAGGCCTTTCTCGCCATGCCGGCATGCACGCCGCGGGCGTGGTGATCACGCCCGAGCCGGTGACCAATTACGTGCCGCTCTATCTGACGAACCGCGACGAAATCGTCACCCAATACGACATGCGCGTCGTGGAGAAGATGGGTCTCCTGAAAATGGATTTCCTCGGCCTGCGCACGCTGACGGTGCTCGACGACGCGATCAAGTCGGTGCACGCGGAGAGCGGGGAAAAGATCGACATCACCTCGATTCCGCTCAATGACGAGGAGGTCTATCGCGTCTTCAGGGAAGGGCGGACCAAGGGCGTGTTCCAGTTCGAGTCAGGCGGCATGGTCGATCTTCTGCGCCGTGCGCGTCCCTCTAAGTTCGAAGATCTCGTCGCCTTCAACGCGCTCTACCGGCCGGGAGCGCTCGATGCAGGCATGGTCGACGAGTACGTCCGCCGCAAGAACGGCACGTCGAAGCCCAGGTATCTCGTGCCGGCCATGAAGGACATCCTGGAGGAGACCTACGGCGTCATCGTCTATCAGGAGCAGGTGATGCAGATCGCCCAGGCCGTCGCCGGATTTTCCCTCGGCGACGCCGATCTGCTGCGCAAGGCGATGGGCAAGAAGGACAAGGCGATCATGGAGCAGCAGCGCGGCAAATTTGTCGACGGCGCTGTTGCCAACGGCTACGCCAGGCAGAAAGCGGGCGAGATTTTCGACTTCATCGAGCCATTCGCGCGCTACGGATTTCCGAAGGCGCACGCCGTCACCTACGCCCTCATCGCGTATCAGACGGCGTGGCTGAAGGTGCACCATCCGCGTCACTTCATGGCGGCGCTCATGACGTCGGAGATGGACCGCACCGAGCAGGTGGTGAAGTTCATCAACGAGACGGCGCAGATGGGGATCGAGATCCTGCCGCCGGACATCAACGAATCGAACTACTCCTTCACGGTCGTCGGGCGGAACATTCGATTCGGCCTCGGCGCGGTGAAAGGGGTGGGGCAGAGCGCGATCGAGTCGATCCTCGCGGCGCGGCGGGAGGTGGGGCGCTTCACGTCGCTGCATCAATTCTGCGAGAGCGTCGATCTACGCGCCTGCAACAAGAAAGTAATCGAGGCGCTGATCAAGTCCGGCTCATTCGATTCGTTCGGCCTCACCCGCAAAGCGCTCTTCGATTCCCTGGAGCCGACCGCCGACAGCGCCCAGCGGGCAAAGGAAGAGAAGGAGCGGGGCCAGAGCAGCCTGTTTAGTGGAGCGGCGGGCTTCAGCCCGCCGATCGGTGGCCTGAAGGCCACCGCTCCACAGCCAAGCGCGGAGTGGCCCGACGAAGAGAAGCTCCGCTACGAAAAAGAAACCCTCGGCTTCTACATTACCGGTCACCCGCTGAACAAGTACGCGGAAGAGCTGCGCCTCTTCGCCAACGCGAACACGGAGACGCTCATTCAGCACGTGGACGAGGCGGTGAACATCGGCGGCATCGTCTCCGCCCTGAAGAAATCGAAGATCAAGAAGGGTCCGAATGAAGGAAAGCTGATGGCCAAGTTCGTCCTCGATGATCAATACGGGTCAGTGGACGTGGTGGTGTTCAGCGATCTCTACGCCAAGTACGCGCGGTGGCTGGAGAACGGCGTCGCCGTGCTGCTGACGGCGACGGTGAAGGATACCGGCGGCATCCAGGCCGGCCGCAGCGCGGCGCTGCAATCCGCGGAGCAGAACGCGCAGCGCACCGATGACGAGTACACGCGGATCTCCGCATACGAGATTCGCGACGACGAAACTCTCGAAGACGATCGCGATCCGAAGGAGATCGAACGGGAAAAGTACGGGGACGGGAAAAACAACCTCAACCTGTTTAGTGGAGCGACGGGCTCTAGCCCGTCGGAACCGGCCTTCGGCGGCCTGAAGGCCGCCGCTCCACTGCCGACAGAGGAGCCAGCCGAATTCGCCGCTCACGCTGCCGAGTTCCACGAGGCTCCGGTCACGCCGGAGCTGAACGCCCTGGAGATCATTCTGCTGGACGGCATCCGCGACAAGAAGGTCAAGGAGATCGCTCTGGAAGTGCCATACACCCGGATGAATGAGGACGCGGTGAAGCGGATCCGAGAGATTTTCGAAGATCACGTCGGGGAGATTCCGGTCAGCGTCACGGTGGTCGACGTTCCGGCCACGCTCGGGAACTCCGAGGTGCGCATCAAGTTGAATCAACATTTCCGCGTGCAGCCCGGTCCGGCGCTGAACTCCGCGCTGCAGCAGGTGCACGCCACGCCGCGTTACGTCTTCTGAACAGGAGGAGCCATGGCCGATCAGACTTACGCCACACACCGTCAATACGTTCCGCTTTTTCACTTCTTTGCCATCCCGGTTCTGGCGATCAACGTGCTGGTTCAGATCTACATCGCCGTTCGCCATTTCTCCGGCTGGTCGGTGTGGAATGTCGTGGTGGCTCTGGCCCTGGCGGCGTTTGTGTTCACGGCGCGGGGCATGGTCACGCGGGCTCAGGATCGCATCATCCGGCTGGAGGAGACGCTGCGCCTGCAGCGAGTCCTGCCTCCGGACCTTCGCGGCCGCATCGGCGAGCTGACCACCGGCCAGCTCGTCGGCCTCCGCTTCTGCACGGATGCCGAGCTGCCGGAGCTGGCCCGAGCGGTGTTCAGCGGCGACTACCGCGGACGTGAGGACATCAAGAAGCGCATCAAGACGTGGCGTCCGGATACGCTGCGGGTGTAACGCCGCCAACCTGGCGGCGGGTGCGCC
>QHVS01000345.1 GCA_003223635.1 Acidobacteriota bacterium
CGCAGAAAACGGATCGTTCATTCTCCTCGACGTTCCTCCCGGCAACGTGACGATCACCTTCAGCGCGCCCGGCGCTCCCGCCGCCCATCTGGTGCTAGCGCGGGTGCCGGGAAACGCCGACGTGTTCATTCCCGGACTCCTGCTCAAGCGCGATTCGGTGGGTCTTCTCGATCCGAAGGGCGTCAAGGTGCGGCTCGCCGCGAAGGTAAAGCGACCGACTCCTACAGGGAAGACGGCGATCGTGGCCGGACTCGCCGTTCCGGTGATCGACACTCCGCTGGCAGCGATGGTCGATCGCCTCGACTATCCGAATCCTCCCAGCGGACCGACGCCGATCGCCATCGTGAAGTAGCGCGTGGCATTCAGTGTGAACGGCCTCTGCCATGGAGGTGCTCCATGATGGATCGTCGAACGCTGAATCGCGGCAACCTTCTGGCGCGCTTCGCCACGCTGGCCACGGTCTGGACCGGATCGACTCTGGCGTTCATCGCGGCGGTCGCGGTCATCCTGATCTGGCTGGCCACCGGCCCGATCTTCCATTTCTCTGACACGTGGCAACTGGTGATCAACACCGCCACGACCATCGTCACGTTTCTCATGGTGTTTCTCATTCAGCGCGCTCAGAACAAAGATGCGCTGGCCGTGCAGCTGAAATTGAACGAGATCGTGGCCGCCCTGGAAGGGGCGAGCAACCGTCTCATCTCCGTCGAAGATCTTTCGGAGCAGGAGCTGCGCGTGTTGCACATTCACTTTCAGCGTCTGGCGGAAATGGCCAGGACCGAGTCGCACGTCGCCGAATCGCACTCCATCGAGGAAGCGGAGGCGAGGCATGCGTTCAAGAAGGATCGGCGGAAACGAAAGAGTGCTTAGTGCGCAGTGCCCGGTAGATATGTGCAGCACTGAGCACTAAGCACCGAGCACTAACTCCGCAAATTTTTTCAGATCCACATTCCCACCCGAAATCACGGCGACGATCGGACCATCGCCTGCCTTCCCCGATACTGCCGCCGCCACAGCCAGCGCCCCAGCTCCCTCGGCGATGACGCGCGATTTCTCCGCGACCAGGCGCATGGCGCGCTTCACCTCATCGAGCGTCACCACGATGGAGCCGTCGACGATGCCCTGCATTCGTTCCCACATCCGCGGGAAGATGCTCTTTCCTCCCGCGCCGTCGACGAATGAGGCCTGCCAGCCGGCGAATTCCTGTGGCCCGCCCTTCTGGAAGGAGAGCGCGCCCGGTGCGGCGGTCTCCGGCTCCGCGCCGAGGATGCGAACGTCAGGTGCGAGCTGCCGGACGGCGCTGCCGATGCCGGAGATCAATCCGCCGCCGCCGATCGCGGCGATGATCGTCTTCACGGTGGGCAAGTCCTCGAGGATCTCCATTCCCAGAGTGGCGTTTCCGGCGATGAAGTTGTGATCGTCGAAGGGATGGACGAAGGTCCCTTCCATGCCGGGGAACTCGCGCACCTCCATGGCTCGCCAGCAAGCGTCGAACGGCGCCTTGACGATGCGCGCGCCGAGGTTGCGCATCCGCTCCACTTTCGTCTCCGGCGCTGTCTCGATGGTCAACACGCTGCACGGAATCCCCGCCTGGCGCGCAGCGAAAGCCACTCCCTGTCCTGCGTTGCCGGCACTGATGGTCCATACGCCTTTCTTTCGGGCTTCAGGAGACAAGAGGGCCACGGCGTTTGCCGCGCCGCGGATCTTGAAGGCATTGATCGGCTGCAGATTCTCCAGCTTGAGCCAGATCTCCGGCACCGGCGCATCGTGGCGCAGCTTGATCAGCGGCGTTCGGATGGCCACGTTGCGGATGCGCTCGCGCGCGGCGCGAATTTCTTCCAGGGTTACGGGGCGAACGGGAGGGGGAGCGA
>QHVS01000082.1 GCA_003223635.1 Acidobacteriota bacterium
TTGCGCAGGCGCGCCCCCTCGCCCCGCAGCGCCTCGGAAATCAGGTAGTGATTCGCTTTCTTGTCGGCCAGCGCCGTGGGGTGGAACTGCACGTACTCCGCGTTCATCACCCGCGCGCCGGAGCGCCTGGCCATCACCACGCCGTCGCCGATGGCGCTTCGGGTGTTCGTGGTATGCAGATAGATCTGTCCCACGCCTCCCGTGGCCAGCACCGTGTAATCCGCGAAGATCGTGTAGACGTCGTTCGTCTTGTTGTCCAGCAGGTAGAGACCGACGCATTCGTTTGTCAGCCGGTAGCGCACCTGGATGTCGGTCGGATGATGTTGTGTGGTGAGGAGGTCGATCGCCGTCACCTCCGTGGCCAGAGTGATGTTCGGCTCGTTGCGCACGCGATTGAGCAGCGAAGTCTCGATGGCCCGTCCGGTCGCGTCGCCGGCGTGGATGATTCGGGGGAGCGAGTGCGCTCCTTCCTGCGTCAAGTCGAGTTCACCCTCTTCGCTCGTGGAGAACGGCACGTTGATCTCTTCCAGCAGGAGCTGACGCACGACCCGCGGTCCTTCGACAGCCAGATAGCGCACCGCTTCTTCGTTGGACAGCCCCGCGCCGGCGCGCAGGATGTCCTCGATCAGCTTGGCCGGCGAGTCGCCTTCTCCCTGGTAGATGATGCCGCCCTGCGCCCAGAAGGTGTTGCAGTCCTTCGGATCAGCGGCCTTGGTGATCAGGAGCACCGGAATGCCAGCGCTGGCCAGACAGAACGACACCGTCAGTCCGGCAATCCCTGTTCCGATCACGACGACCGGGTAGTGTTCGCGATTCCGCAGCTTGGGCACGGGGTCGTATTGTAGCCACAACCCTCAGGCCACTTCCCACCGCTTCGTCAATTGCCGCGCAGCGAGGAAGAACGCCAGGGCCCACGCGACGAGGACCACCACCGGCAGCAGGAGCGAGTTCAGCGGCAGATTGCGCCAGAAGACATTCATGAAGCCTTCGAGGGCCCAGGCGTTGAAGAGCACGAGGCCGGCTTTCTGGATCGACTCCGGCATCAGGAAACGGGGGACCATGCTGCCGCCGAGGGCGGAGATGCTGAGCACGGCGAGCGTGGAAATCGCGCTGAGTTGAGCGCGTGTGCGCGAGGCCGCGGCGAGCATCAGCCCGAACGCTGAGCAGGCGAGGGCGGTCGCCGCGGCCATGATGGCGAAGCCGGCGAGGTGACCGCGCAGCGTGAGACGAAAAACCAGTGCCGCCCAGAGAAACATCACCAGGAGCTGAGCCAGGCCGAGGGACCAGAGGTAGAGGAGTTTGCCCAGGAGAAGGGTGCGCATGGAGACACGAGTGGAGAGGATGCGATCGAGCGTGCCGCTTTCCACCTCTTCCAGCAGCGCGCCGCCCGCTCCGGTCGCGCTGAAGAGCATGAACATCACCCCGATGCCCGCGGCATAGAAGCCGATGAGCGGAGTCTTGTCGTTGTTTCCGACGACGTCCTTGACCTGCAGGTTGACGAGCGAGTCGCCGTTGGTCGTCTGCTGCCGCTGGCTGGCCGGACGCCGCTGAAGCTCGGTGACCCGTTGACCGAAGATGCTGCGCTGCTGCGGCGTGAGGCCGCCGCCCCATTTGTCGAGCGCATCGATGCCGCTGGAAATCATCATGTCGGGCATGGCGGTCATGAGCGTCTTCTGCAGCAAGCCGGCCACGACCTGCTTGGCGATCGGATCGGACGGATCGGCCAGGAGCCGGAAAGCCGGTCCTCGGTCGGTAGTCGGTCCGAAGTGGATCGACGTTGCGCCGAAGCCCTTCGGAATCACCAGCGCCGCCGGCGCCTTGCCTGCGCGGACGTACGCTTCGGCGGATCGCGCGTCGAACTTTTGCGTTTCGTTCTTCGGCGATTCGATCACCCTCAACGCGGTCTCCTGAAGCAGTGCGGCCACGAGCTGCTTCGAGTGTTCACTCTGATCCTCATCGACGAGCGCCACGGTGACCTTCGGCGTCGATGAACGCTGCGCTCCGAAGATGGAAGCGAAGATCGAGAAAAAGACGATGGGCACCACGAACGAGAGCACCGTCGCCGCGCGGTCGCGACGCAGATTCATCCAGCCGGTACGGATGATGGAGAAGATCATTCGCGCAGCTCCCTTCCCGTGAGATGGAGAAACACTTTTTCCAGCGTCGGCACGCGCAGGGTCACGTCGCGCACGGCCAGTCCTCTCGCTTCGACGCCCTTCATCAAGGGCAGCATCTCGTCGGCTTTGTCGATGAGCTGCGTCAGCCGCTGCCCGTCGGTTGTCTCGATGATGATCTCGCGCCGTACGCCGATCGTGCTCCGCACCAGCTCATCTTTGGTTCCCAGGGCGATGATGCGGCCGTGATCGATGACCGCGATGCGATCGCAGAGACGCTCCGCCTCTTCCATGTAGTGCGTGGTGTAGATCAGCGACACCCCGCCGCCGCGGAGCGTCTCGATCATGGCGTAGATGCGCTCGCGCGACTGCGGATCGACGCCGACGGTCGGCTCATCGAGCAGCAGCACGCGCGGCTTGTGCAGGACGCCCGCGGCCATATTGAGCCGGCGCTTCATGCCGCCCGAAAGCGTCTTCGTCTGCTCGTCCGCTCTCTCGCTTAGCGCTGACCATTCGAGCGCTTCGCGGATCGCGGCATCGAGCGCGTCGCCCCCGAGCCGCTGATAGCGGCCGAAGACCATCAGGTTCTCGCGCGCGGTGAGCAGGGGATAAAGGGCAATCTCCTGCGGAACGAAGCCAACGTGCTCCCGTGCCGCGCTGTCGCCGGATGGCGCCGGGCGTCCGAAGATTCTCACTTCGCCGGATGCGACAGCGACGCGCCCCATGATGGTGCGCACCAGCGTGCTTTTCCCCGCGCCGTTGGGACCCAGGAGGCCGAGGACTTCGCCTTCGCGCAGCTCGAGCGAGACGCCGTCGAGCGCGCGACGCGCGCCGTTGAAAGACTTCACGACGTTCGTGACTTCTAACGCGCTGGCCACTGCGGGGGGTTATACGCTATGTGTCGTGGAAGGTTGTGAAGGTGTGGCACAGGCACTCTTGCCTGTGCTGCACAGACAGGAGTGTCTGTGCCACAACCCGACGCTCCAGATTACGCGACCGGCTGCGCAAATCCGGTGATCACGTACGATCCGGACTTGATGTCTTTCTTGATGCGGATGAGGTTGTTGTTCTGTGCGTCTTCCAGCAGGTCGCTGAAGGTGTTGTAGCCGTAGTACTCCTCATTGAATGTCGGCTTCTTGCGCTGCATGGTCTGCTTGACCATCGATCCCCACAGGATCTCCTTGTTTTCGCGCATCAGAGCCTTGATCGAATCGATGAGCAGCTTGAAGACCTCCGCCTGCTTCTTGTCCTTGAAGTTGACGCTGGGCGCTTTCTGCGTTCCGCGCACCAGGTCTTCGTAGAAGATGAATTCATCGCAGTTGTCGATGAGCAGATCGCTGGAGGAGTTCTTCACGCCGACGCCGATCACGTACTTGTCGTTCTCTTTGAGCTTCGATACCAGGGGCGAGAAATCGGAGTCGCCGGAGGCGATGACGAAGAGATCGATGTGCTCCTTGGAATACGACATGTCCATGGCGTCGACGGCCATGCGGATGTCCGCGGAGTTCTTGCCGGAATAGGATCGGCCGGGGATCTCGATCAACTCGATGGCCGCCTCGTGCAGCTCGCGCTTGTAGTCGGGAAACTTGTCCCAGTCGCAGTAGGCACGCTTGGCCACGATCTTCCCCTTTTCCAGGAGTCGCTCCAGGAGAAGGGCGATTTCAAACTTCTTGTACTTGGCGTCGGTGACGCCGATGGCGATGTTTTCGAAGTCGATGAACAGGGCAATTCTTCGTTCGTTGTTCATATTTCTCGGGGGGGACGACGCGATGTCCAGTTCGGGCGGTTCGCTCTCAAAGACCGGTTTGCGGGTCATCGGCGGGTCGGCTTGAAGTGTAACACCGGGCAGAAGAACAGCCGGCGGGGCCCGCGGAATCCCGCGGCCGGGGCATAATCGCGACGATTGAAGGCGTATGTCGCCCTCGCGCGCCCGTTCACGCTCCTGCCGCCGCTCCTGGGAATCATTTCCGGCGCGGTCTGCGCATGGGGCTCGGCGCACAATCCTGACCCGACGCGCGCGGTGACGGCGTCGGTTGCGCTCACCGTCGTTCTCGGATCGATCTGCGCGGCGTTTCTCAACGCGGCGAACAACTCGCTGAACCAGATTTACGATCTGGAAATCGATCGCATCAACAAGCCGAAGCGTCCGCTGCCCGCAGGCGCGTTGACCATCCGCCAGGCTTGGATCTTCACCTGGATCATGTTCGCTCTCGGGCTGATTCCCACGTGGTGGGTGGTGGTCTATCCGTACACCACGTGGCGGGCAAAGTTCTTTGCGCCGCTCCCCGAGCATGAATGTTTCTTCATCTATCTCGCGGCGTTCGTCTCCACCTTCATCTATTCGGTGCCGGCCTTCGGGCGCACCAAGGCGCATCCAATCGGGGCGAACCTGACCATCGCCATTCCGCGCGGATGCCTGCTCAAGGTGGCCGGATGGACGATGGTGGCGCGAGCGACGACATTCGAGCCGTGGTTCATCGGCTCCATCTTCATGTTCTTTCTCCTCGGCGCGGCCTCGACGAAGGACTTCTCCGACATCGAAGGCGATCTCGCCGGCGGCTGCCGAACACTCCCCATCACCTTCGGAGTTCGTCGAGCGGCGTACATGATCGCGCCGTTCTTCGTGATCCCCTGGCTGCTCATGCCGCTCGGCGCGTCGCTGGGCATCCTCACCGGCAACCGCCTTGCGCTCGACATTCTGGGTGCCGGTCTCGTGGTGTGGGGGACGTACACGGTGTGGCTCATCGTCCGCAATCCGGATGAGCTGACAGCGACGGAAAATCATCCGTCCTGGCGGCACATGTATCTGATGATGATGGCCGCGCAGATCGGGTTCGCCGCGGCGTACGTGGTCTAATCGCTCCAATGCTCTCATTCGAGCCGGAGGTGATCGCCGCGCGCGACGCGGGGGCGATCGATCCACCGACGGCCGCGCGCCTCATTGCCATCGAACGGCGCGAGATCTTCTCCGTCCATGACGAGCTCCGCGCGCTGGCGTGGATCGGCGCCATGCTGATCATCACCGGCGTCGGCATCATCATCAAGAAACATGTCCAGGACATCGGGCCGCTGACGCTGGCCATTGCCATCGGAGCGGCTGCCGCGGCGTGCTATGGCTATGCGGCCTGGCGGCGCAGACTCGGTGTCCACAATCTGGCGGATGATTCAGTACTCCTGCTTGGCGCGCTGCTCGTGAGTGCCGATGTCGGATTCATTGAACATCAATGGCACGTCCTCGGCGCGGAGTGGCAACGGCACTTCCTGCTGCTGGCGTTCGTGCACGGCGTCGGCGCCTACGTGTTCGGCTCCGGCGCGCTGCTGTCGCTGTCGATCGCCGCGCTTGCGGCGTGGATGGGAATCGAACGCCGCGCGGAGATCCTGTTCACCGCGACAACGGACCTTGCGCTGCGCGCGTTCGCCTGCGCGGCGATTCTCGTCGCGTGGCGGGAGATCGATCGGCGCGTTCGCCCCATTCGCAATTTCGAGCCGCTCTTCGAGCATTTCGCCGCGAATCTGGCGTTCTGGGGCGCCCTGATATTCACCGTCGATCGCGACACGCGCTGGTACGGACTCGTGATAGCGCTCGTCCTCGCCGCGTTCTCGCTGGTCCACGGCTTCCGGCGCCGTCGCGAGCTGTTCGTCATCTATGCGTATGTCTACGGATTGATCGCCGTCGACATCGTCGTCGTCGCCGATTTTCTGCACGACGAGATCGTTGTCGCCGCATACGTGATGCTGTCGACTGTTGCCGTGATCGTCGCGCTGTTCGTCACGCATATGCGTTTGCGGAGGGCGGAAGCGTGACCGGAATGTGGCCCAGCGTCGCCGAGGAGCGCGCGATGGCCTTCTCCAAGCGCGCCGGTTCCTGGCGCACGGTGTCGACGACGGCCGCAATCGCCTTCTTCGTGCTCACGATGCTGGCCATCGCGGCATTCAATTGGTTCTGCGATCTGCTCACTCTGCCGAATGGCTGGGCCACGGCAATCGTGGCCATCGCATTGGCCGAACTTCTGATCTGGCGTGGCCACCTCTGGGGAACAGGCGTGGAAGGCGCTCTATGGATCGGCGGCCTCTTCGCGTTCATCTTCGCGCTGCCGAGCAGCGGAAAACCGGAGGCGGTCCTGACCTTCGTCGCGGCCGCCGCGATCTCGGGATGGCGCGTGCGCAACGCGCTCTTCGGAGCGCTGGCGGTCGTGTTGCTGACGGTCTACCTCATGGTTCGCGAGTGGCCGTGGAGCGCGATGCTGTTCAGTGTCGCAGTCGCCGTCATCGCTCTCCTCGCGCTGATCCGCACGTGGAAGCGGCCGTCGACCGAGACGCTGTGGAACGTCCTCGCGGTGGTGATGCCGGTCGCCGCGCTCGCGGGTGGGCTGCAAGCCGCCGACCTGAGGAGCGACGCGCGCGTCGTCGGGCTGTTCGTCGCGCTCGCCGGATTCGCGCTGGCGATTGGAATTCGGAAGCGCGTGCGCGGCGCGCTCGTCGCGGGGGTCGTGAGCATCGTGAGCGCAGGCGTCGCAGCGCATGACTTCATTCCGTTCTCCACGGAAACGAGACTCATCCTCATCGGCGCCGCCGCTTTGGTGATCACAGGCGCCATCGCACGAGCGCTGCGAGGACGCGAGCGTGGATTTGTTCTCACGCCGACGTCATCTACGCGAGAGACGCTTTTGACTGTGATGCCGGCGCTGCTGCCGACTTCGTCCGCTGCATCGAGTCCACAGCCTGTATCGGGCGGCGGTACATTTGGCGGCGCCGGCTCGAGCGGTCAATTCTGAATCTCAGCGGAAAACCCATCTCCGACCTGCGACCTCCGACTTTCCAGTCCCTTTTCCGCAGTTCGGGTCGTTCGCTTCTGTTTCGCCCCCTTTCTTCGTTGCCGCGTCTGCTAATTCCTGCGCAATCGCTGCGAAAAAAATGCGGAAAAATCCAGCGGTCTCCCGATGTGAAAAACCCGCGGAAATGCTGTGGATTTATAGCGTAAACCTTGTCGAAAATACTGTGGATATCCTGCGGCAAAGCGGCGGATTAGCGGTTGATAAGCGAGTGAAAAGCGGCTGAAGGCTTGTGGATCTAAATCAATGAGGGCGCGAATACTTACGCTGATTATGCTGTTCTCGATTCACGAAGATGTCAACGAAAATTGGCCGCCCCTTGACACCGGCTTCTACGAGGCGTAGCTTGTCGTGCAACCACAACAAGTCGGCGCGAGGGAGGACAGATGAAGGATTTCAAACAGGCGCGTTTGGCCACCCGTTCCCCGCTTCGGTCAGTTTCGCTGCAGATTCGCGAGTACCAGGTCACCGTGAAAGTCAGAACGCCGGTACCACAGCGTCCGAATCTGCTGCGCTGGTCAGCCCGCTGAGACCCATTAGCATCGGTATCGAAAGGCGCCCCCAGCCGGGGCGCCTTTGCATCGGTAGGACAGGAGAGTTGAAATGACGTCCATGGATATCACCACCCCGGCCCTGCGGTCCCGCTCGAACAGCCCCAAGGTGCCTAGCCGCAAGGAAACGCGCGGCGGCGGCATTCAGGTGCATCGCTTCTTCACCAAGCCAGGCGTCGACGTGTTCGACACCTGCGAGTGGGAGTTGCGCACGGCGGGGATCACCAACGAGCGTGGTGAGATCGTCTTCGAGCAGAAGGACGTCGAGATGCCGAAGTTCTGGTCGCAGATGGCGACCAATGTCGTCGTCTCGAAGTACTTCCGCGGACACGTGGGGACCACCGATCGCGAATCGTCCGTGCGGCAGCTCATTGGCCGCGTGGTGCGCACGATGACTCAGTGGGGCCGCGAAGGCGGCTACTTCGCCACCGAGGAGGATGGCGATGCGTTCCGCGACGAGCTGACCCATATCCTTCTCTATCAGATGGCGTCGTTCAACTCGCCGGTGTGGTTCAACGTGGGCATCGAGCCGAAGCCGCAGTGCTCGGCGTGCTTCATCAACTCCGTGCACGACACGATGGACTCCATCCTCTCGCTGGCCAAGACCGAGGGGATGCTGTTCAAGTACGGATCGGGGACAGGATCGAATCTATCGAACATCCGTTCCTCGCGCGAGCTGCTGGCGGGCGGGGGAACGGCGTCCGGCCCGGTCTCGTTCATGCGTGGCTATGACGCCTTCGCCGGCGTGATCAAGAGCGGCGGCAAGACGCGCCGCGCCGCGAAGATGGTCATCCTCAACATCGATCATCCCGATGTGGTCGACTTCATCGAGTCGAAGGAGCGGGAAGAGAAGAAAGCGTGGGCCCTCATCGACGCCGGCTACGAAGGGGCATTCAATTCCCCGGGCGGCGCGTACGACTCCGTGCAGTTCCAGAACGCCAATCACTCTGTGCGGGTGACCGACGACTTCATGCGCGCGTACGAGAAGAACGCCGACTGGTCGACCTGGTCCGTCACCGAGCCGCGCCGGCCGATGAGTACCTACAAGGCGCGCGAGCTGATGCGCAAGATTGCCGACTCGGCCTGGGTCTGCGGCGATCCGGGCATGCAGTTCGACACGACAGTCAACGACTGGCATCCATGCCCGAACACCGCGCGCATCAACGCTTCGAATCCATGCTCCGAGTACATGTTCCTCGATGACTCGGCGTGCAATCTCGCTTCGCTCAATCTCATGCGCTTCTACAGCGACGCGAACGGCTTCGACGTAGAGGCCTATCGCGCCGCGCTGCGCATCGTGATCACGGCGCAGGAAATCACAGTCGACAACGCCTCGTATCCGACGCAGTCCATCGAGCGCAACTCGCACGCCTTCCGTCCCCTCGGCATCGGCTACGCAAACCTCGGCGCCCTGCTCATGGCTCGCGGCCTGCCGTATGACTCCGACGAAGGGCGCGACTACGCCGCCGCGGTGACATCCATTCTCTCCGGCGAGTCGTACGCGCAGTCGGCGCGCATCGCCGAGAAGCTCGGCCCATTCGCCGGCTACGGATTGAACGAAGAGCCGTTCCTGCGCGTGATCGACAAGCATCGGCGCGCCGCGTATCGAATCAACACCCGCGCGCTCCCCGCCGATCTGGCTGATGCGGCCACGCGCGTGTGGGACGAGGCCTACTCCGAGGGACAGCAGTTCGGCTACCGCAGCAACGCGCAGATTTCCGTGCTCGCTCCGACGGGCACGATCGCTTTCATGATGGACTGCGACACCACGGGGATCGAGCCCGACATCGCGCTGGTCAAGTACAAGAAGCTGGTCGGGGGTGGCGTGTTGAAGATCGTCAATCAGACCGTTCCCACCGCTCTCAAGCGCCTGGGGTACGAGCAGAAGCAGATCAACGAGATCGTGCAGTACATCGACGAGAACGACACGATCGAAGGCGCGCCGCATCTGCTCGAGCAGCACCTGACCGTGTTCGACTGCGCGTTCAAGCCGGCCC
>QHVS01000359.1 GCA_003223635.1 Acidobacteriota bacterium
GCGATCGTTGAAGAAGAAGTAGACAGGAGACGCAACGATCGCTGGGGCCTAAATTCGGCGTCTTTTTGTAGCAACGCGCTTGGTGACAGGGCGAAATGCCTGGCATGTGCAAGGCCCGCTTGCCTCGCGCAGCACGCCACCGCCTGCATATCCGCATCGTCCGCTACCGAGTTCATGCCTGGATTGAGCGTGACCGCACTTGCACCGTTCGTTCACGTCTTCTGGTGTTGCGAATTTCGGGCCGACGACTCCGCAACGCATTCCCGGGCCGTTTTCACCAGCTCTTCGATGTCGAACGGCTTGTGCAGCAGGGCTTAGACATTCGGCGTGATGGCGGCATCCATTCTTCGAGGCGTGGTCGCGGACACGCGCCGTGGCGTTGAGCTCATCCAATACACCGTGGCCGGTGATCGCGGGCACCATAGGTCCTGGACGACGACGTCATATTGCCAAACCGAGGTCTTCTCGATGGCTTCCTGACCACTGGTCGCCACGTCGACCATGTAGCCTTCCCGGGAGAGAAGAGCCGTGACCATCTGGGCGGATGCCAGCATCGTCTTCAAAGACGAGCAAGGAGAATTGACTCATGATCGGGGAACCGTGGCAGCCAATCGGCTAGTGCGACATCTCCTGCGGGCCTGTCGCCCCCGGGTGCGCTAGGTTCCTGTTGAAGTGTTCTGCCCGATCCACAACCGATTTCCGTCCGGATCATCGATTCGGAATTCAGTCATGCCGTAGAAAGATACCTCCAAATCAGGGACAGCCAAACCATTCTTACGCACCTGCTTGTGATACTCGGATATGTCGTCCGCATACAAATAGAGAACGGAATAGCGGGGAACTCCTGGTTGGACGTTAATTGACTCATCTACCATCAGGCGACACTCACCAAAGCACAGCATCGCCCAACGCCAATCATTATTTTTCTGCTCGATGCTGAAGCCGAGCTTCTGATAGAACTCGACGCTCGCAGGCATGCTTCTCACTGGCAGCATCGGGATGAGGCGGTTCATCTTCATTGGAACCTCGCAGGATCGTGGTATGACGCCTAACGTTTGAAGCTCACCGGCGCGAACCGGCGACGCGAAAAAGTATAGCTCTCGCGATACAGCACGCGGCAGGCAGTAGCCTATCGGGAACTGTGGTTTGGCCCGTAACCTCAAAATTGAACCGGGCTAGTGCGACATCTCCTGTGGGCCTGTCGCGCCCGGGTTCCACATCTCCACCCGATTGCGACCGAGATGTTTGGCCGAGTAGAGGGCGCGGTCTGCGCGCTCGACCAGCGTCGATGCGCTCAAGACTCCCTCTGTCGAATCCATTCCGGCCACGCCGATTGACGCAGTGACCACGATCGAGGTGCTGCCGACGGATAGCGGCGTAGTGGCCAGCCGGTTGCGAATCCGTTCCGCCACCTGGGTGGTATTTCCCACCTGCGTCTCCGGCAGGACGATGCAGAACTCTTCCCCGCCGTAGCGTCCCGCGACGTCATACACGCGGCAGCTGTCCCGCAGGACCTGGCCGACGATCTTGAGCACTTCGTCGCCGACCGGATGCCCGTACGAATCGTTGATGCGTTTGAAGTGGTCGAGGTCGAGCATCAGGACGGAAATCGGATAGCCGTGGCGCAGGGCGCGATTCATCTCCGAGTCGATCTTCTCCATCACATAGAAGCGGTTGTACAACCCAGTGAGCGCATCCTTGTGCGAGATCTCCGAGAGGATGCGGTTCTTCATCACCAGGTCGAGATTCTCCCGCTGCAGGATGAGGAAGCGATCCTCCAGGGCACGCAACCGGTTGTCGCTCTCGTCGGCGACGCGGGCCAGAGCGAAGATCTCGTCCAGGAGCTGCCGCTCGGCCTCGTTGAAGGGCCGGCCGTCTTCCGCGCGGACGACGACAGCCGGCGCCGCGACGCTCACGACCGTCATGTCTCCCGCGGCCGCCGCGCCCTCATCGAGTTGCAGGCGTCGGTCCAGCAGCCGCGACAACGGGCGCAAGATGCGGCCCGCTACTTCGGCGATTCTGCGCATTCCTCTCCCCGGAACCGGCGGAGTATATCGAAAAGCGAGCGGTTCAGACTCGGTGCTCGATGCGGAACCGATTCACGCCGGCCCGGATCTCGTCGCCGATGTGCACTTTCGTGTTGCGTGCCGGCAATGTATTGAGGAAAGTGCCGTTGCGGCTGCCCAGGTCGCGGACGCGGATCGTGCCGTCGGAGTCAGGCATCACCTCGAAGTGTTTGCGGGAGAGAAACTCGTCGGGCACGCGCACGTGGCCCTCCCGGCCCACGACCAG
>QHVS01000120.1 GCA_003223635.1 Acidobacteriota bacterium
TGCAAAATGCAGAATTGAGCCTTTAAGACTTTCTGCATTCTGCATTCTGCATTCTGCATTTGGAGCCAGGCTCTCATGAGCGTCCTGTTCCTCATTCCCGCCGCCGGCTCCGGAACGCGATTCGGCGGGGGCATCCCGAAGCAGTTCCAACCCATCGGCGGCAAACCGATGGTGCAGTACGTGGTCGAGCGCTTTCTTCTGGACGAGGCAGTCGATCGCATCGTGGTGGCCGTGGCCGAACCTCTTCTGACAATCGTCAAGCAGACGCCCGACGATCGCGTACAGTTTGTCGCCGGAGGGGAGACGCGACAGCAGTCAGTGGCCAGAGCGTTGGCCGCCGCGCGCGGCACGTTCGATGTCGTCGCCGTTCACGATGCAGTCCGCCCGTTCTTTCGCCTGTCGACCTTTCACGCGGTCATCGATGCGGCGCGCGAGCGCGGCG
>QHVS01000121.1 GCA_003223635.1 Acidobacteriota bacterium
GCTGGCCCGGGCCGAGGATCAGCAGTTCGATGCGACCGACGAAGCCGGACTGGCCGCGAAGTTCGGATACGAAGTGAAAGTCGTGCCCGGCGATTCATTCAACATGAAGATCACCCGGCCGGAAGATCTTCGCCTGGCCGAGGCACATTTCGAGGAGTGGAGCCGCGAATGATCCGCGTCGGACAGGGCATCGATGTCCATCCCTTCGAGAAGTCGCGGCCGCTGATCCTCGGCGGCGTCCGCATCAGCGACTCGGGCGGCCTGACTGGCCACTCAGACGCCGACGTCGTGCTCCACGCCCTCACCGACGCCCTCCTCGGCGCCGCCGGGGCCGGCGACATCGGTCAGCACTTCCCCTCCGACGATCCGCGCTGGAAAGGTGTCGAGTCGGCGCGATTCGTCGCCGAAGCGAAGCACATCGTGGATGAGATGGGCGCGGACATCGCCAACGTCGACATCACAATCGTCGCCCAGCAGCCGAAGCTCGCTCCGTTTCGGGACGCGATCCAGGGAAAGATCGCCAAGCTCCTCGATCTCCCCGCCGGCCACGTCAATATCAAAGCCACCACCACCGATCACCTCGGATTCATCGGGCGGGGGGAGGGGATCTGCGCGATGGCCGTCGTGCTAATTTCCACGCCGTGACCGTTCGCGTTCGATTCGCGCCGTCGCCTACCGGACACCTGCACGTCGGAGGGGCGCGCACAGCGATCTTCAACTGGCTCTTCGCCCGCCATCATCGTGGCAAGTTCATCATCAGAATCGAAGATACCGATGTGGCGCGCTCCACGCGCGGGTCGGAGCAGATGGTGCTCGATGATCTCCGCTGGCTGGGGCTGCAGTGGGACGAAGGGCCCGACGTCGGCGGGCCCGACGCGCCGTATCGACAGTCGGAGCGTGTCGAGCGGTACCGCAAAGTCATCGACGAATTGATCGCGCGAAACGTCGCCTACCGCTGCTACTGCACCGAAGAGGAGCTGGAGCAGAAGCGCAAGGCGGCCGAAGCGGCAGGGCGTCCGCCGCACTACGACCTGAAGTGCTGGATCCATCGCCGCAACGACGACGCGCCGCACGCGATCCGCTTTCACGTTCCCGACGACGGCGACGTGACCATCGACGACATGATCCGCGGCCAGGTGTCGTGGAAGAAGGAGTCGCTCGGCGACTTCATCCTGATGCGGACCGATGGTCTGCCGACCTACAACTTCTCGGTGGTGGTGGACGACCACGACATGGAGATCACGGACGTGATTCGCGCCGAGGAGCATCTGACGAACACACATCGCCAGGTGTTGATCTACCGCGCGCTGCAGTGGGATGTCCCACGCTTCGCCCACGTGTCACTGATCCTGGCCCAGGATCGAACGAAGCTGTCGAAGCGCCACGGCGCGACATCGGTCTCGGCATACGCAGAGGAAGGCTTTCTGTCCGACGCAATGGTCAACTACCTCACGCTTCTCGGATGGTCCTCGCCGGATGGCCGCGAGGTCTTCTCGCGGGACTACGCCATCGAACATTTCTCTCTCGATCGCGTCAATCCGGCGCCGGCGGTATTCGATCCGCAGAAGTTCGAATGGCTCAACGCACAGTACATTCACTCCATGAGCGCGGCGGAGCTTCGGCCGCTCGTCGCGCGGTTCTTCGACGCGCCGTGGCTCGAGGAAGGCATCGAGGTCGTTAAGACGAGCGTGCACCGACTGACGCAGTTTCGCGAGCAGCTCCGCTTCGTGATCGAGTACGCGCCGCCGGACATCGACCGAACGTTCGCCGAGGCCGTGGTCAACGAGCTTCGAACGAACGGCGCTCCGCACGACCCAGAACAGTTCAAGGCGATGACCGAGCGGTTGAAGAGCGCGACCGGATTGAAGGGGAAGGCGCTCTTCATGCCGCTGCGGCTGGCGATCACGGGGTTGGATCACGGTCCGGAGCTGATCCGCGCCATTCCGCTTCTGCAGCACGCCAGCGAAGTCGATCCCACGGTGCTGTCGCCTCTCGAGCGCGTGAAGCGATGTATTCGCTGATCCGAAGACTTCTTTTCCTGCTCGATGCAGAGGCGGCGCACGACTTGACCGTGGCCCAGATGACCCGCCTGCAGCAGATCCCGCTGGTCTTGCGCGTCATCGCGCGGCTTTGCCGTGCCCCGAGGGTTCCGCGTCGCGTCTGGGATCTGCGCTTCGACTCGCCGATCGGAATCGCGGCCGGGTTCGACAAGAACGCGCTGATGATGCCGTTTCTCGCCGCGCTCGGATTCGGCTTCCTGGAAGTCGGAACGGTGACCCTCCATCCGCAGCCCGGCAATCCGCGGCCGCGCATCTTCCGAGACTCGGACCGTGGAGCACTGATCAACCGGCTGGGCTTTAACAACGATGGAGCGGATGCCATCGCCGAGCGGCTCCAGCGGTGGCGCGAGTCCGATTCGCCGCAGCCGCCCCTGTTCGTCAACGTGGGAAAAAATCGCGATGTGCCGCTCGATCGCGCCGCCGATTCGTATGCCCATTGCTATCTGCGCGTGGCGCGGTGGGCCGATGGCTGCGTCCTCAACGTCTCGTCGCCGAACACGCCTGCACTGCGCGAGCTGCAACGGCCTGAACATCTCGAGGTCGTTCTACGCCTGGTTCGATCGATGCGCGACCAGATGGTCTTTCCGAGCGAGGGCCTCCATCCCCTTCTGGTGAAGATCGCTCCCGATCTCGACGCGACGCAGCTCCGCGAGATCTGCGAAGTCTGCACGACCCTCGCGGACGGCCTGGTTTGCACGAACACGTCGGCGACCGAACAGGGCGGCATTTCAGGACGCCCGCTTTTTGGACCCTCGACGGCGGTCATCCGCGAAGTACGCGCATCAAGCAGCCCCGATTACCCGCTCATCGGCGTCGGTGGCATCTTCACAGCCGCTGACGCGCAAGAGAAGCTCACCGCGGGAGCAAATCTGGTGCAGATCTACACGGGATTCGTATATGAGGGGCCGGCGCTTCCCGCCCGCCTGGCGCGAGCGCTGGCATGATCATCTACGGCGTCAATCCCGTTCTCGAAGCCATCCGCTCGCATCCCGAGCGCGTCCACTATGTCGGCGTCGCGCGCGAGCACGGAGGGAAAGTGCCGCGCGTCGTCGCCGAGGCGAAGAAGGCAGGAGTGCCGGTGAGGATGCTTCCTGCGGAGCAGATCGATCGGTTGGCCACGCATGGCGTGCACAACGGCGTGGTCGCCGACATCTCTTCGGCGGGGTATGCCGGCCTCGAGGAAGTGCTCGACCGGCCGGCGACGAACTTCGTCCTGATCCTCGACGGCATCACCGATCCGCAGAACTTCGGGGCGATCATTCGCGTGGCCGACGGTTTCGGCGTGCATCTGGTCGTCATCCCGCAGCACGAGAGCGTGGGCCTCACGCCGGCCGCCGTGAAGGCATCGGCGGGAGCAACGGAGTGGGTGCCGGTCGCGCAGGTGACGAATCTGGCCCGAACAATCGAGGCGCTCAAGAAGCGGGAGTACTGGATCTACGGCGCGGCGGCCAACGGAGACCCGCCGGAGGCGATCGACTTCGGCGGAAAGGTGGCCCTGGTGCTGGGAAGCGAGGGAAAGGGGATTCGGCGCAACGTTCTGGAGCATTGCGACCGCGTCGTGACCATCCCCATGTCCGGCCACGTCGGCTCGTTCAACGTCGCCACGGCGGCTGCCGTTCTCTGTTATGAGGTACAGCGGCAACGCGGGCACTTCAGTCGAGCTTGAATTCGCGCGTGAATGCCGCAAAATAGCTCTCGTATCCACCAATGATTCGCGCTTTTTTGTGGCTGCTGATTGTTGCTCCATCGCTCGCGGCCAATCCGGCGGTTCAGGGGCAGTTGTGCATTGGTCGCGACGCCGAATCGTTTCGGTCAGATGAAGCTGAATGTCGGGTCATCGAAGACTCGAATACGCCGATCGCAGCCCCTGAGCCACGACTGTTTGTGTTCGTTAGCGCAGACAAGAAGATCGCGGTTTTCGGTCGGCTCGAGCCGGATTCAAACTTCGGCGAGGCTTCGTCAGGCAGCGTGCGGGTGACGCTGCGGATCGACAGCGTGTCGCGGACTTCGCCGCGGAACGCAGAACTGATTCTGAAGACCCCAGGGAAGCCGCTGCAGTGGCGATGGACGCTCTCGAAAGAGATCATGGAGTCCCTTCAGGAGATCCGGCTGCCACCATCGCAGTACGAGGCGACGATTACAGCGCCGCATCATGAGCCGCTCGAGCTGAAAATTGACGCCCGCGTGAAAACTGATCTCGTTCTCGGTCGGCTTCGCTTGCGTCCGCTCCCGATAGTGGCGGGAAAGGTCATCGATCGGGCGACGCGTGCGCCCATCGCCGGCGCCTTGATTACCGCTGACAGCGGGAAGGCGATCGGCGTCCGCTCTCGATCACCGTCGCATACGGTGGTTACGGTACGCGCACGATCGTACTTCCTCAGGCGCGGGCCGATCGCGTACTGCCACCAATCGAGTTGGACGCGGGCGGCGGGCTGCACGTCACGGTGATTCGGGACAAGGAAAAATATCGCACCGTGTCAGTCGATGTCGCGCACGTGGAGGGAAGAAAGCAAGTTCGCGCGCGTCACGGCGAGCTTGTCGGCGTCACGGAGTGGATCGCGAATGATCTCGATCCCGGCGATTACATGGTGACAGTCGGCGGGCCAAAGCCGCTGCAGCGCGTCGGTCGTGCGGTTACGATCAAGGCAGCGCAGGTCGCTCAGCTCGAATTCAAAATCGAGCCGATCGATCTCGTCGGCACAGTTTCACGAGGAAACACTCGAGTGCCGCACGCGGAGATCACGCTCAAGTCTCACCAGGGCGGTTGGGAGAGCCTCGTCACGACAAACGAAGAAGGTACGTTCGAAGAAGAGCTGTGGCAGGGGGGAAGGATCCTCGCCGCGGTCTCAGTCGGCGGAGCGAGTGCCCCCTACATCTTCCTCGATGAGATTCACGACGATCCGAGTGTGCGGTGGGATATCAAGATTCCATCCGGCACCGTATCGGGCCGCGTCTTCGACGCCAGGTCGGGGAAACCGATCGCCGGCGCGTCCATCACACTCGATTCGAAGCTGCCCGACGATTCGAATAAGTCGTTGGGCACGACGGCCGACGAGTCGGGACATTTCGCGTTCGACGGAGTAGGCGCCGGAGCGCAGTCGGTTTATGCCGAAGCGTCGAGATATTTGACCAGCGCGCCGCAAAGTTTCGTTTTGCAAGACGACGAGAGGAAAGATCTCGAAGTTGCCCTGATGCCCGCGGCCCGCTATCCGCTCCTCGTCGTGGGCACCGATGACAGGCCGGTTGCAGGCGCGTTCGTCGTTCACGCTGCCTTGCCCGAAGGCGAACTGCCGGTCACTGATGGGCAAGGCCGTGTCGACGTAGACTTCGATCCGAATCTGGGCGCGCTGATGGCGATTCTTCCTCGATCAGGATCGTTTGCGCTCTACGGCGTTCCGCCTGCTGCGGAGATTCCGGATACGCCCGTTCGCATCATCGTCCCTCCCCCTGCAGCCTCACTTGCGATCCGAGCAGAGGATGACCAGACCGGGATGCCTGTGCCGAACGCAAGGTTGCTGATTCGTTATAACGGCGAGTTCTTGCCTCCCGCACTCACTGTGTTCCTCGGCCGTCTTCGCGCTGTTCAGTTCACCGCTGATCGCGCAGGTCAGTTCTTTTTTGCGGATCTGCCTCCGGGGATGTACGAGCTGTGGCCATACCTGCGTTCCAGCGAAGCAGCTGAAATCATGCACGGGGGCAAAGCGCCCGCCGCAGCGCTCCCGGTGACTGCCGGGGCGTATTCAGCGACTCTGAAGGTCGGCTCGGGGCACAACCATAGCAATGGCATTGAGATCGCGAAGTGAGCCGAAGCTGACCCCGAGAAAGCCGCTCGCTCCGGCCGGCCTCGCTAGAGGCGAAATCACGGAATACACAACCTCTTGCGCGCCGTTTGGCAAATTTGCTATAACCCGTTGTCCCTCCGGCCGCGCCGCGTAAGCTCCAACTCTGCTCAACTCGGTGTACAGGCTGGCTGTGTCTTTGAAATCTGATGTCTACGCTGGCATAGCTCAGTTGGTAGAGCAGCTGATTTGTAATCAGCAGGTCGCGGGTTCGAGTCCCGTCGCCAGCTCCAAATTGGGTTGTAAATCCGACGGAGAGATGGCTGAGCGGTCAAAAGCAGCAGACTGTAAATCTGCCGGGCTTTGCCCTACGGAGGTTCGAATCCTCCTCTCTCCACCATCTCGCGGATCGTGGGCGGGAGTAACTCAGGGGTAGAGTCACAGCCTTCCAAGCTGTTGGTCGCGGGTTCGAATCCCGTCTCCCGCTCCAATTTGTGTCGCTGGGTTGCTAGGTTGCTGGGTTACTTAGCAACTCAGAAACCGAGCAACCCAGCAACCTGAATTTTGCCCTCGTAGCTCAGGGGTAGAGCACGTCCTTGGTAAGGACGGGGTCACGAGTTCAAATCTCGTCGAGGGCTCCATCACGAACATCAATCACGCATCGCGGAGATCGAAATGGCGCGCGCAGGAAGAGAAATCATCACGCTGCAATGCACCGAGTGCAAACGTCGGAATTACTCGACGACCAAGAACAGGAAGACGATGACGGAAAAGCTCGAGCTGAAGAAGTTTTGCCGTCACGAGCGGAAACGGACGCTGCATCGCGAGGTCAAATAGGGAATAACTCGGAGAACCCATGCTTTGTCAGCCTTTTGCAGCAGTTCAGGCCAATAGCTCAATTGGTAGAGCAGCGGTCTCCAAAACCGCAGGTTGGGGGTTCGAGCCCCTCTTGGCCTGCCACGACTGAGGATCCATGGAAGAGAACGGACTGGTAGCAAGACCGAGGCACTGGTGGGTAACAGCGCGGGAATTCCTCCGCGACACCAATGGCGAGATGAAGAAGGTGACCTGGCCGAGCCGAAACGAGGTCGTCGGAACGACCGTCGTCGTCGTCGTGGCCACAGTCGTCTTCGCCGTTTACCTCTGGGGATGCGACGTCATCTTCTACAAAGCGATCGACCTTCTCTTCTCACGGTTCGGAGCATCGACAAGCACGTAAATTTATGGCGGAAGCAACCAGCACCAACACCAGGCAGTGGTACATCGTCCACACCTACTCCGGATTCGAGGAGCGGGTGAAGGAGAACCTCCAGCAGCGCATCGACGCCCTCGGCATGCGCGAGAAGTTCGGCGAGATCAAGATTCCCACCGAGACTCTCGTGGAGATGAAGTCGGGCAAGAAGCGCGAGGTCCAGCGCAAGTTCTTCCCCGGCTACATCCTCGTGGAGATGGAGATGTCGGACGACGCCTGGCATCTGGTGAAGAACACGCCCAAGGTGACCGGCTTCGTCGGAACGGGAAAGAAACCCACTCCGCTGACGCAGGAGGAAGTCGACCAGATCCTCACCCAGGTCGTCACTACCAAGGAGAAACCGAAGCCCAAGCACGTCTATGAGCACGGCGAGCATGTGCGGATCATCGACGGCCCCTTCACCAACTTCACCGGCGTGGTCGAGGAGGTCAATCTCGACCGCAACACGCTCAAGGTGATGGTGACGATCTTCGGGCGGTCGACGCCCGTGGAGCTCGATTTCCTGCAGGTGACGAGATACGACGCGACAGAAGAGCAGCCGGCGGGGACCAAAAGATGAATGCAGAACGCAGAACGCAGAATGTAGAAAAAAGACTCTTCTCAATTCTGAATTCTGCATTCTGCGTTCTGCATTCGATGGATAGGGACAATGGCTAAAAAGGTTACTGGTTACATCAAACTGCAGATCCCAGCGGGTCAGGCCACTCCGGCCCCACCTGTTGGTCCGGCGCTGGGTCAGCAGGGCGTGAACATCATGGAATTCTGCAAGACGTTCAACGCCCGAACTCAGGGGCAGCAGGGGCTGATCATTCCGGTAGTCATCACCGTCTACTCGGATCGTTCATTCACCTTCGTCACCAAGACGCCGCCCGCGGCGGTTCTTCTCCTAAGAGCGGCGGGACTACAGAAAGGCTCCGGCGTTCCGAACAAGGACAAAGTAGGGAAGGTGACGAAAAAGCAGGTCGAGGAGATCGCCAAGACGAAAATGCCCGACCTGAACGCCGCGTCGTTGGAAGCGGCGATCAAAACAGTGGAAGGAACTGCCCGATCGATGGGCATTGAGATTCAGGGATAGATCTGGAGTGCGGCGGCCGTGCCGCCGCTCTCAGGCAGCAAAGAAGCGGAGAGCGGCGGCGTGGCCGCCGCACTCCAGAAAAGTAGGAGGCGGGCAACCGCCGCTAACACTACGGAGGAACGATTGGCCAAACACGGCAAGAAGTATCGTGCATCGGCCGCGAAGGTCGAGCAGCGACCGTATCAACTGGACGAGGCGGTCCAGCTTCTCAAGCAGATCGCTTACGCAAAGTTCAATGAGACGGTGGAGCTCTCGATGCTTCTCGGAGTGGATCCTAAGCACGCCGATCAGATGGTCCGCGGCACCACCGTGCTCCCGCACGGCACCGGGAAATCGAAACGCGTGCTGGTGATCGCCGGCGGCGACAAACAGAAGGAAGCGCAGGAAGCGGGCGCGGACTTCGTCGGCGGGGACGACATGGTGCAGAAGATCCAGGAGGGTTGGATCGATTTCGACGCGGTGATCGCCACGCCGGACATGATGCGGTCCGTCGGCAAGCTCGGCAAAGTCCTCGGTCCCCGCGGATTGATGCCGAACCCCAAGACCGGGACGGTTACATTCGACGTGATCAAGGCGCTTCAGGAGATCAAGGCCGGCAAAGTGGAGTTTCGCGTCGACAAGACCTCGATCATCCACGTGCCGGTGGGCAAGATTCAGTTCACTGCGGAACAGCTTCGCGACAACGCGTCGGCGATCATCAACGCCGTGCGCAAGGCGAAGCCGCCGGCGGCGAAGGGGAAGTACGTGCGAACCATGTACATCTCCTCGACCATGAGCCCATCGATTCAACTCGATCCGGCGCTGGCCGAAGTGAAGGAAGTGTAGGGAGGGAGCGATGAACAAGAACGAAAAAACACAAGCCATCTCGGAGCTGGAAGCGGCAATCGGCAAGGCCCGCAACGCTTTTCTCATCGACTTCAAGGGCGTCACCGTTCCGCAGGTCACCGAGCTCCGCAAACAGGTCCGAGAGACCGGATCGAAGTATCTGGTGGTCAAGAACACGCTCGCTCTCATCGCCCTGAAGGACTCGCCGATGATCGGCATGAAAGACCGTTTCAGCGGTCCGACCGCCGTGGCCTACAACTCCACCGATGCGGTCAAGCTGGCCAAGGCGCTGACTCGTTTCGCCAAAGACGTCCCGGCGATGCAGTTCAAGGGAGCGATGCTCGACGGCCAGGTCGTGCCGACCGAGCAGATCCAGACCATTGCTAGTCTCCCCTCCCGTGAGGAGCTGATCAGTAAGCTGCTGTTCGTGCTGCAGAGTCCCGTCCGCGGGCTGGCTACCGTACTACAGGCGAACATCCGCAATCTCGCGGTTGTCCTGGACCAGGTTGCGAAACAGAAAGAGACGGCCTGAGGCCGTCAAGAAAATTTGGAGGAAGAAATGGCGATTTCAACGCAGGATTTTGTGAAGCAGATCGAGTCGATGTCGGTCCTCGACTTGTCCAACCTGGTTAAGGCTCTGGAGGAGCGCTTCGGCGTCTCCGCGGCCGCGGCCGCCATGCCGATGGCCATGCCCGGCGGGGGCGCTGCTGCAGTTGCCGCAGCCGAGCCGGAACAGACGGAATTCACCGTGGTTCTGAGCGAGATCGGCGAGAAGAAGATCAATGTCATCAAGGCCGTACGCGAAGTGACCAGCCTCGGGCTGAAGGAAGCCAAGGACCTGGTTGAAGGCGCGCCGCAGGCCATCAAGGAAGGCGTGTCGAAGGATGAGGCCGCGAAAATCAAGAAGGTCTTTGAGGACGCGGGCGCCAAGGTCACGGTTAAGTAGTGACGGGTGTGGAGGGGCGGGCTTCAGCCCGCCCACGGCGGCCTGAAGGCCACCGCTCCACGCTTCGCGGAATTCCTTTTTGTTGTCAACGTTAGAAGATGCGAGTCGGGAAAGGGGGGGAGCGGCCCTTTCCACATCGACTCACACCCCTGCAAGTCACCCGACGCGTCGCCTGCGCCGGGGCCTGCCATTCGAAATCTCGTTGAGGCGCGACATCACAGAACGACGCAGTGATCAACCGGTCTTCGGTTTGTCGGTTGTCACTCGACGTGTGTCCGTCTCAAAAGGAGCTTCTTAATGAACGGAGCCATGCCCAAACAGGAGCCGGTCCGCCACGACTTCTCCAAGATCCGGAGCTACATGGCGCTGCCCAACCTCATCGACGTGCAGCGCAAGTCGTACGAGCGCTTCCTGCAGATGAACCTTCTGCCGGAAGAGCGTGAAGACACCGGCTTGCAGTCGGTCTTCACCAGCGTCTTCCCCTTCTCCGATTTCCGCGAGACCTGCTCGCTCGATTTCGTGAAGTTCTCGATCGGAAACTGGGAATGCAAGTGCGGCGCGCTCAAGGGCCTCGAGCACCTGCGCATGACCTGCGCGAACTGCGGATCGAAGATCATCACCGATCATCCGCATGAAGAGACGGTCAACTGCCAGAAGTGCGGCGTGATCAACAAGAACCGCGTCGAGATCTGCGACATCTGCGGCAATCCAGTGGACCTGCAGATGAAGTATTCGGTGGAGGAGTGCCAGGAGCGCGGCATGTCCTACAGCGTGCCGCTGAAGGTCACCTTCCGCCTCTTCGTCTACGACAAGGATCCGGATACGGGCGTGAAGCACATGCGCGACGCCAAGGAAGAGGAAGTCTTCTTCGGCGACATCCCGCTGATGACCGAGAACGGCACGTTCATCATCAACGGCACGGAGCGCGTCATCGTTTCGCAGCTCCATCGCTCGCCGGGCGTCTTCTTCACCAAGGAAGGCCCGCACACGTTCCTGGCCAAGATCATCCCGTACCGCGGCTCCTGGGTGGAGTTCGAGTACGACCAGAAGAACATCCTCTACGTTCGCATCGACCGCAAGCGCAAGTTCCTCGGTTCCGTGTTCCTCCGGGCGCTCGGTCTGACCACCGACGAAGAGATCCTTCGCCAGTTCTACACGCCGATCAAAGTGCGCCTGCCGAAGACGGGGGACAGCGTCGAGCTGACGTTCGACAAGCGCGTCCTCGATCAGGAAGAGGCCAAGGAGCGTCATTCGATCCGCGGCCGTCGCACGGTGCGCACGGTGTTCGCCGGCGTGAAGCTCGATCAGAAAATGGCCGATGCCTTGACCAAGAGCAACGAGGCGACCGCAAAGGTCGACTTCGCCGCATTGGAGAAGGCGGTCTTCCTCTCGGACGTCGTCGACGTCAAGAGCGGCGAGGTCCTCTTCGAGGCCAGCGAGAACGTCCCGGCGGATTTCGCCGAGGTGCTGCGCGAGCATGACATTCAGCAGATCGATGTGATCTTCCCCGAGTGGGACCTGGTCTCCGACATCCTGCTGAACACCGTCCGCAAGGACACCTCGAAGTCGTTCGAGCAGGCCATCATCGAGATCTACCGCCGCATGCGGCCTGGCGATCCTCCGACGCTGGAGTCGGCGAAGGCGCTGTTCGAGGGCATGTTCTTCGACGCGCGCAAGTACGACTTCTCCCGCGTCGGTCGCTTCAAGTTCAACATCAAGCTCGACCTCAACTCGCCGGTCACGCAGAAGACGATGTCGGCGGAGGATTTCTTCGTCGTCATCAACTATCTGCTCCGCCTGCGCAAGGACGTCGGGCGCGTCGATGACATCGACAACCTCGGCAACCGCCGCGTTCGCGCGGTAGGCGAGCTGCTCGAGAATCAGTTCCGCATCGGCCTGGTCCGCATGGAGCGGGCCATCAAAGAGAAGATGTCGGTGCATCAGGACATCGACTCGGCCATGCCGCACGACCTGATCAACTCCAAGCCGGTCATCGCCGCGATCAAGGAGTTCTTCGGATCCTCGCAGCTCTCCCAGTTCATGGATCAAACGAATCCGCTGAGCGAAGTCACGCACAAGCGGCGCCTGTCCGCTCTTGGGCCAGGCGGTCTATCGCGCGAGCGCGCCGGGTTCGAAGTGCGCGACGTGCATCCGACGCACTACGGCCGCATCTGCCCGATCGAGACGCCGGAAGGTCCGAACATCGGACTCATTTCCTCGCTGGCCTGCTACGCCCGCATCAACGAGTACGGCTTCATCGAGTCGCCGTACAAGAAGGTGGAGCGTGGGCGTGTGCTCGACCACTATCGCGCGGTCAAGGTGGGCGACACGAGCTTCCAGCTTGGCCAGATCGTGGAGAAGCGGGAGCTGCAGAAGGAAAACAACCGCATCGCCAAGGAAAACGCCGGCGGCCGCACGCGCAAGAATGCGCTGCAGCTCGCCGAAGCAGAGCCGTACGCGTTCTATCTCTCCGCCTGGGATGAAGAGCGCTACACGATCGCTCAGGCCAACGTGGTCATCGACGAGGAAGGCAATCTCGTGCACGACCGCGTCATCGCCCGGCAGACCGGCGAGTTCGTTACCATCGAGAAGGAGAAAGTCGACTTCATCGACGTTTCGCCGAAGCAGCTCGTCTCCGTGGCCGCATCGCTGGTCCCGTTCCTGGAGAACGACGACGCGAACCGCGCGCTGATGGGCGCCAACATGCAGCGGCAGTCCGTTCCGCTGCTGCGCACCGATTCGCCGCTGGTCGGCACCGGCATGGAGAACGTGGTGGCCCGCGACTCCGGTGCGGTGGTGATCTGCAAGCGAGGCGGCGTGGTCGATCTCGTCGACTCCAACCGCATCATCGTGCGCGTGGAGTCGGAAGATCAGGAGACCGGCGAGACGAAGGAATTCGGCGCCGACATCTACCAGCTCATCAAGTTCAAACGTTCCAACCAGAACACGTGCATCACCCAGAAGCCGATCGTTCGCGAGGGCCAGCGCGTTCGCAAGGGGCAGATCCTCGCTGACGGTCCCTGCACCGACGCAGGCGAGCTGGCTCTCGGCCGCAACATCCTGGTGGCCTTCATGCCGTGGCGCGGCAACAACTTCGAAGACGCGATTCTCGTCTCCGAGCGCCTGGTCAAAGAGGACTACTACACCTCGATCCACATCGAGGAGTTCGAGATCGAGGCGCGCGACACCAAGCTCGGACCGGAAGAGATCACCCGCGACATTCCGAACGTCTCGGAAGGGGCGCTGCGCGATCTCGACGAGTCGGGCATCGTGCGCATCGGCGCCACGGTGAAGCAGGGTGACATCCTGGTGGGCAAGGTCACGCCGAAGGGCGAAACGCAGCTCACTCCGGAAGAGAAGCTGCTCCGGGCGATCTTCGGCGAGAAGGCCGGCGACGTCCGCGACGCATCGCTCAAGACCCCTCCGGGCATCGAGGGGACGGTCGTCGACGTGAAGATCTTCTCGCGCAAGGGCGTGGAGAAGGATATGCGCGCCAAGTCGATCGAAGAGGGTGAGATCGAGCGGATGAATCGCAACATTCAGGATGAGATCCGCATCATCACCGAGGCGCGCAACAAGCGCATCGGCGAGATCCTGGCCGACAAGAAGCTGCAGCGCGACGTTGTCGACTTCCGCACCGGCGAGACGCTGGTGAAGAAAGGGGAGTCGGCCGCGCGCGACATCATCAGTCGCCTCAGCCGGCGCGAGCTGCTCGCTCTCCCGGTCGATGATGACGCCCGCGAGACGATCCGCATGTTCGTCGAGCGCGCCGAGAACCGCATCCGCGTTCTGGAACAGAAGGCCGAAGAGCGGCGCGAAGACCTGCAGAAGGGCGACGAGCTGCCTCCCGGCGTCATCAAGATGATCAAGGTCTACGTGGCCATGAAGCGCAAGCTGTCCGTCGGCGACAAGATGGCCGGACGCCACGGCAACAAGGGCGTGATCAGCCGCATCCTTCCGGAAGAGGACATGCCGTACCTCCCGGATGGAACGCCGGTGGAGATCGTGCTCAACCCGCTCGGCGTTCCGTCGCGCATGAACGTTGGCCAGATTCTGGAAACGCACCTCGGATGGGCAGCTCGCTCGCTCGGCCTCTACTTCTCCACGCCGGTGTTCGACGGCGCCATGGAGTCGGAGATCAAGGCTCAGCTTCGCGCCGCAGGTCTGCCGGAGGATGGCAAGACCAACCTCTACGACGGCATGACCGGCGAACCGTTCGAGCAGAAAGTGTGCGTCGGCTTCATCTACATGCTGAAGCTCTCGCACCTCGTGGACGACAAGATCCACGCGCGTTCCATCGGGCCGTATTCGCTGATCACCCAGCAGCCGCTGGGTGGAAAGGCGCAGTTCGGCGGCCAGCGCTTCGGAGAGATGGAAGTGTGGGCTCTCGAAGCGTACGGCGCGGCCTACACGCTGCAGGAGCTGCTGACGTCGAAGTCGGATGACGTCGAGGGCCGCTCGAAGATTTACGAAGCGATCGTCAAGGGCGAGGTCCCGGAGGTTCCGGGCCTGCCCGAGTCATTCAACGTGCTCGTTCGCGAGCTCCAGTCGCTGTGCTTGGATGTGGAGTTGTTGAAGGAATAGCGGGATGTGGAGCGGCGGGCATTAGCCCGCCGACGGCGGCCTGAAGGCCGCCGCTCCACTCCAAACGGAGGCAAACATTGGAATCATTTAACGCACTGTTTCAACCAGCCAGGCCGCAGGCGATCAACGATTTCAACGCCATCAAGATCAGCCTGGCGTCGCCGGAGAAGATCCGGTCGTGGTCGTACGGCGAAGTCACCAAGCCGGAGACGATCAACTACCGCACCTTCAAGCCGGAGCGCGACGGTCTGTTCTGCGCGAAGATCTTCGGTCCGATCACCGACTGGGAGTGCCTCTGCGGCAAGTACAAGCGGATGAAGCACCGCGGCGTCATCTGCGACAAGTGCGGCGTCGAGGTCACCAAGTCGAAAGTCCGCCGGGAGCGCATGGGTCACATCGAGCTGGCCTCGCCGGTGTCGCACGTCTGGTTCTTCAAGGGCCTGCCGTCGCGCATCGGACACCTGCTCGACATCTCCCTGCGAGATCTGGAGCGCATCCTCTACTTCGAGTCGTACGTGGTGATCGACTCCGGCGATCTGGCCGGCACCATCAATGAAAAGGAGCTTCTGCCGGAAGAGAAATATCGCGAGCTGCGCTCGCAGAACGGCGACGTCTTCGTGGCCAAGATGGGCGCCGAGGCGATCAAAGAGCTGCTGAAGCATGTGAATGTCGAGGAGCTCAGCGACGAGCTGCGCCTGATCATGCGCACCGAGACGTCGCAGATCAAGAAGCTGAAGGCGGCCAAACGACTGAAAGTCGTCGACGCGTTCCGCAAGTCGGGCCATCGTCCGGAGTGGATGATCCTCGACGTGATTCCGGTCATTCCGCCGGAGCTTCGTCCGCTTGTTCCTCTCGATGGCGGCCGCTTCGCCACGTCGGATCTGAACGATCTCTATCGCCGCGTCATCAACCGCAACAACCGGCTCAAGAAGCTCCTCGAGCTCCGCGCGCCCGATGTCATCGTGCGCAACGAGAAGCGCATGCTGCAGGAAGCGGTCGACGCGCTCTTCGATAACGGCCGCCGCGGCCGCGTGCTGAAGGGCTCCAACAATCGTCCGCTGAAGTCGCTCTCCGATACTCTCAAGGGCAAGCAGGGCCGCTTCCGCCAGAACCTCCTCGGCAAGCGCGTCGACTACTCCGGCCGTTCGGTCATCGTGGTCGGCCCCGAGCTGAAGCTGAATCAGTGCGGCCTGCCGAAGAAGATGGCCCTCGAGCTGTTCAAGCCGTTCATCTACAACCGCCTCGAGCAGAAGGGCCTGGTCGGCACGATCAAGGCGGCCAAGGAGATGGTCGAGCTGCAGACCAACGAAGTGTGGGACGCGCTCGAGGAAGTCATCCGCGAGCATCCCGTCCTTCTCAACCGCGCACCGACGCTCCATCGCCTCGGCATCCAGGCGTTCGAGCCGCTGCTGGTGGAAGGGAAGGCTATCAAGATTCATCCGCTCGTCTGCACCGCGTTCAACGCCGACTTCGACGGCGATCAGATGGCCGTCCACGTTCCCCTGTCGCCGAAGGCTCAGGTCGAGTCGCAGGTTCTCATGCTGGCCTCGAACAACATTCTCTCGCCGGCCAACGGCAAGCCTCTCGCCGTTCCGTCGCAGGATCTCGTCCTCGGCTGCTACTACCTGACCAAGGAGAAGAAGGGCGCCAGGGGCGAAGGCAAAGTGTTCGGCAGCTTCGAGGACGTGCTCATCGCGCTGCAGTCCACCGAAGTCGAGCTACTCACGCCGATCAAAGTGCGCATCAGCGGTAAGTTCATGGACCTGACCACGCACTTCAACGATCAGGACGTGACTCACGCCGAGATTCAGGATGTCACCAAAAAGGTGATCGACACCACGGTTGGCCGCGTCATCTTCAACATGCACCTGCCGAAGGAGATCCCGTACATCAACGGTCTTCTCAAGAAGAAGGGTCTGCAGGAGCTGGTCAACTTCGCGTTCCTCAACTACGGCAACGACCTGACCGTCGAGATGCTCGACGAGCTGAAAGACCTCGGGTTTCTGTACGCGACGAAGGCCGGAATCTCCATCGGCATCGACGATATGGTCATTCCCTCTCGCAAAGCCGATATCGTCGACGGTGCGCGCAAGTCCGTGCTGGAAGTCGAGCGCCAGCGCCTCGACGGCGCCATCACCGCCGGCGAGCGCCACAACAAGATCATCGACATCTGGCACCGCGCCACGGAGACGGTCTCGGATGAGATGTTCGCCGAGATGGCGCGCGCGGAGGCGGATCGCAAGGAGTTCAATCCGATCTTCATGATGGCCGACTCCGGCGCTCGAGGATCGAAGGAGCAGGTCCGCCAGCTGGCCGGCATGCGCGGTCTGATGTCCAAGCCGTCGGGCGAGGTCATCGAGACGCCGATCACCGCGAACTTCCGCGAAGGCCTCTCCGTGCTGCAGTACTTCATCTCCACGCACGGCGCGCGCAAGGGTCTGGCCGATACGGCGCTCAAGACCGCCGACTCCGGCTACCTGACGCGCCGTCTGGTCGACGTGGCCCAGGACGTCATCGTCACCGAGCAGGATTGTCAGACGTTCGACGGCATCACCGTCACTCCCATCATGGAAGGCGGCGACATTCTCGAGCCGCTCCGCGATCGCATCGTCGGCCGCGTGGCGCAGGAGGATGTCTACGATCCGCTCACCGGCGAACAGCTCGTCGCCCAGAACGACGAGATCTCCGAGGAGCTGGCCAACTCGATTCAGGAAGCGGGCATCGAACAGGTCAAGATCCGTTCGGTGCTCACCTGCGAGACCCGCCGCGGCGTCTGCCGCCGCTGCTACGGCCGCAATCTGGCCAGCGGCAAGCTGGTGGAGATCGGCGAGGCGGTCGGCGTCATCGCCGCCGAGTCGATCGGCGAGCCGGGCACGCAGCTCACGATGAGAACCTTCCACGTCGGCGGCACCGCATCGCGCGTGTCCGAGCAGTCGCGGCACGAAGCGACCAACCCCGGCAAGGTCATCTTCTCCAACGTTTCAACAGTCACCAACAAGAACGGCGATCTCGTGGTGGTCAACCGCAACGGCAAGCTGATCATCGTCGAAGACACGCCGACCAAGAGATCGAAGAAGGGAAGCAACGAGCCGCTGGCACCGCGCGAGAAGGAGCGTTACGCGCTGGTGTACGGATCGACGCTGAAGGTGCATGAGGGTCAGCACGTCGACGCCGGAACGCCGCTCGTCGAGTGGGACCCGTTCACGTCGGCCATTCTGACGGAGGTCGGCGGCAAGATTCAGTTCAAGGACATCGTCGAAGGCGAGAACGTCCGCGAAGAGACCGACCGCGTCACCGGCCTGACTCAGATGGTCATCGTCGAATCGGCCACCGCCGAGAAGCGCACGCCGACCATCACGGTCAAGACCAAGAAGGCGGGCGACGAGCGGAAGTATCTGCTCCCGACCGGCGCCCATCTCATGGTGCAGAACGGTGTAGAGGTTTACCCGGGCGACATCGTGGCCAAGATTCCGCGCGCCACGACGAAGACCAAGGACATCACCGGCGGTCTGCCTCGCGTAGTCGAGCTGTTCGAAGCGCGGCATCCGCGGGACAAGGCAGTCATCTCCGAGGTCGACGGGACCGTGCATCACGGCCCGCTGGTCAAGGGCATGCGCCGGGTCATCGTGGAGACCGAAGAGGGAACGCGCCACGAGTATTCGGTGCCGCGTTCGGTGCACGTCAACGTGCAGGAAGGGGAGCATGTGCGGGCGGGCGATCCGCTGATCGATGGTGCGATCGATCCGCACGACGTGCTCTCGGTCCTCGGCATCAAGGAGCTGCAGCGGTATCTGGTCGACAAGATCCAGGAGGTTTACCGCTCGCAGTCGGTGGCCATCAACGACAAGCACATCGAAGTCATCTGCCGTCAGATGCTGCGCTCGGTGCGCGTGACGAGGGTGGGCGACACCGACTTCCTCGTGGACGAGCAGGTCGATCGCTTCCGCTTCCTCGAAGAGAACGAGAAGGTGATGGCGCGGGGTGGCGAGCCGGCCGACGGAACGCCGCTGCTGCTGGGCATTACCAAGGCGTCGCTCTCCACGGAGTCGTTCATTTCGGCGGCTTCGTTCCAGGAGACCACGCGCGTGCTCACCGAGGCGGCCATCGCCGGACGCGTCGACTACCTGCGCGGCCTGAAGGAGAACGTCATCGTGGGACGGTTGATCCCGGCGGGCACCGGCATGCCGGCCTATCGCGAGATCTACCTGGAGAAGGAGGAGGCCCCGCCTCCACCCACCCTCGAAGAGCTTCTGCGTCCCGAGGACGAGGAAGCGCTCACGCTGGCGGACTTCGACGAAGAGCAGTAAATTTCGCTTATCGCTTCACACCATTCGGGCGGCCTCACGGCCGCCCGAAGTGCTTCTGCGTTGCGAACCGTTCTCTCGGTTTGTCCTCGCGTCAGCCGCTTACGAGAGAGACGCCGCTTTGGCGAAGCGGCTCCTCGACAGCCTGGAAAATATCTCTCCTGAGGAGCACGAGAAGCTCTGGGTGGAAGAAGCTGCGCGGAGATACGAGGAATTGAAGAGCGGAACCGCCCGTGGCATGCCGGCTGAAGAAGTCTTTGCGAAACTCGCACGACGCAACCGCGAATGAAATCGCGGTTTCACGAGCTCGCCAGTTTGGA
Organism: Acidobacteriota bacterium; assembly: GCA_003223635.1. Taxonomy (GTDB): domain Bacteria; phylum Acidobacteriota; class Thermoanaerobaculia; order Gp7-AA8; family Gp7-AA8; genus QHVS01. The sequence goes on from QHVS01000121.1 coordinate 19,146, forward strand.
GCTCGCCGAGGCGGTTGCCTATTACGACGACAAGAGTGAAGGTTTGGGCGATCGTCTCCTTGCTGAAA
>QHVS01000122.1 GCA_003223635.1 Acidobacteriota bacterium
GCGGGGAAAAGACTTTTCGCAGCACCCAGATGCGATTGAGCTCGTTCCGTTCGAGCAGCAGCTCTTCTTTTCGCGTTCCCGATCGATTGATGTCGATGGCCGGGAAGACGCGCTTGTCGGAAAGCTTCCGGTCGAGATGCACCTCGAGATTGCCGGTACCCTTGAACTCTTCGAAGATGACGTCGTCCATGCGCGAACCGGTGTCGATGAGCGCCGTGGCGATGATCGTCAGCGAGCCGCCCTCCTCCACGTTGCGCGCCGATCCGAAGAAGCGCTTCGGCCGCTGCAGAGCATTGGAGTCGACACCTCCCGACAGCACCTTGCCCGACGGCGGCACGACGGTGTTGTAGGCGCGGGCCAACCGGGTGATCGAGTCGAGCAGGATCACCACATCGCGCCTGTGTTCAACCAGCCGCTTGGCTTTCTCGATGACCATCTCGGCTACCTGCACGTGACGCGACGCCGGCTCGTCGAAGGTCGAGGAGATGACCTCCCCCTTCACCGAGCGCTGCATGTCAGTCACCTCTTCCGGACGCTCATCGATGAGGAGAACGATCAGCGTGGTCTCCGGATGATTCGTGGTCACCGAATTGGCGATGGCCTGCAGGATCATCGTCTTCCCGGTGCGCGGAGCGGCGACGATGAGGCCGCGCTGGCCCTTGCCGACCGGAGCGATGAGGTCGAGCACGCGCGACGACATGTTGTTCGGCGTCTCGAGCTTGATCCGCTTGTCGGGATAGAGCGGAGTCAGGTTGTCGAAGAGGATCTTCTCGCGCGCCACATCCGGGTGCTCGAAGTTGACCGCTTCGACCTTGATCAGGGCGAAGTAGCGTTCACCTTCTTTCGGCGGACGCACCTGGCCGGAAACCGTGTCGCCGGTGCGGAGATCGAATCGGCGGATCTGCGAAGGCGAGACGTAGATGTCGTCAGGCCCAGGGAGGTAGTTGTATTCGGGCGCGCGCAGAAATCCGAAGCCGTCCGGCAGACACTCCAGCACGCCTTCGGAGAAGATCAAGCCGCTCTTCTCCGTCTGCGCCTGCAGAACGGAAAAGATCAGATCCTGCTTGCGCATGCCGGTGGCGTTTTCCACGCCCAGGTCCTTGGCCAGCTTGGATAAATCAGGAAGCTTCATCTCCTTCAGCACGCGAATGTCGAGCGTCTCGGCAGCTTGCGTCTGTTCCGGACGCCGCGACGCGGGACGCTGCTCGCGCGCGGGCTCCGGCACCGCCGAAGCAGATGCCTCGACCGCGGCCGCCGGCTGTCCGTCGCCTTCGATGCTGGCTACGCTTTCTGCGGGAGTCTCTTCCGTCAGCTGCTCGGCGCTCTCTTCGGCGCTCGGTGCAGGCGACGCTTCCGCCGCCGCCGCTTTGTCAGCCTTCGGGCGGCGCGGTTTTCTCGCCGGTTTCTCCGCCTTTTCCTCCGGTTTTTCCTCCGGGGGAGCTTCCACCGCGCTCGCTGCTGTCGATTCGTCGTCGAATTCTTGTTCGGCCATCGTTAACCTCGATCAGAGGCGCTCCGCGATTTCGCGTCGCACCTGGTCAATTCCTCGTTTCGTCACCACGGAACAGGCGATCATTTCGCCACGCTCGATCCCCAACTCCTCCGCGATCCCCTCGCTGTTTTTCGAGAGCTGATTGTTGGAGATCTTGTCGCTCTTCGTCAGAAGCACTTTCTCTTCGACACCCGCGTCACGCGTCCAACGGTGCATCTGCTTGTCCTGGTCGTTGGGTGTTCGCCGTGCGTCGAGCAGCAAGAACATCAGCCGCAGTCGTTCGCTCTTTTCCAGGTAAGCGTTGATCAATGCGCGCCACCCCTGGAGCGTCGTCTTCGGAACTTTTGCGTATCCGTAACCGGGCAGGTCGACGATGTGAAAGCGGTCATTGATCAGGTAAAAATGGATGCCTTGTGTTTTTCCGGGCGTCTGGCTCACACGAGCAATTGCTTTTCGCTTCAGGACGGCGTTGATCAGACTCGATTTTCCGACGTTGGAGCGCCCTACCATCGCAAATTGCGGCCGCTTGTCAGCTGGAAAATCCTGAGGACTGTACGCCGCCCTGTAAAACTCGACTGACCTGATTTCCAATTGATTTCGTGCTTCGGCAAGGCGAAGCGGAGGTGTTACGAAGAAGAATCGTGAAGAGCTTTGCTTGTCCGGATAACGGCTCTGATTGTGACGATATTCTCGAAGATGTCAATGTGGCACAGGCACTCCTGCCTGTGTCGGCACAGACAGGAGTGTCTGTGCCACAACGCTAATGGGTGATCGGCGGCTCGTCACCGCCGATGACTTTCTCGGGCTGGGGCAACTTTTCCTTCGCGGCCAATGGAACAATCGTGCCATCGAGTGCAAGGATGACCACTTCATCCATCGATTCGACCAGGTGAAATTCCATCTTCTCGCGGACGTCGGCCGGGATGTCCTCCAGATCCCGCTCGTTTTCGGAGGGAAGGATGATCCGGGTGATGCCGGCGCGAGCGGCGGCCAGGATCTTGTCCTTGACCCCACCGACCGGCAGCACCTTTCCGCGCAGCGTGATCTCGCCGGTCATGGCGATGTCGCGATGCACCGGGATCCGCGTGACCGCAGAGAGGAGGGCGGTGGCCATGGTGATTCCAGCGGAGGGACCGTCCTTGGGAATCGCGCCCTCCGGAACGTGGATGTGGATGTCGACCGTGGCGTGGAAATCGGGATCGAGGCCGAACAGCTCCGCGCGGGAGCGGACGTACGACAACGCGGCGCGCGCCGACTCCTGCATCACGTCACCGAGCTTGCCGGTGAGCGTCAGATTGCCTTTGCCGCGTGAAAGCGCGACTTCAGTGGACAGCATCTCGCCGCCCACTTCGGTCCAGGCCAGTCCGGTGGCCAGACCGATTTCCGATTTGTCGTGAATCTGCTGGGAACGGAATTTCGGTTTGCCGAGAAGCTCGCGGGTCTTGCTGCGATCGATGGAAATCTCGTAGTCGGGCTTCTTCACGACCTGCCGGGCCACCTTGCGCAACACGGAGCCGACTTCGCGCTCCAGATTGCGGACCCCCGCCTCGCGCGTGTAGGAGTCGATCAACTCCACCAGCGCGCTGTCTTCGAATGTGATCTTCGCTTCTTCCAGCCCCTGTTCCGTCAGCTGCTTGGGAACGAGAAACTGTCGTCCGATGGCCAGCTTCTCCAGATGCGTGTAGCCGGAGAGCGAGATGATCTCCATGCGGTCCTTCAGCGGAGCGGGGATGGTGTGCGTGACGTTCGCCGTAGCGATGAACATCGTCTTGGAGAGGTCGTACTCGACGTCCAGGTAGTGATCGGTGAAAGTGTTGTTCTGCTCCGGATCGAGCACTTCCAGCAGCGCCGCCGACGGATCGCCGCGGAAATCCATCGACATCTTGTCCACTTCGTCGAGCAGAAACACCGGATTGACCGTTCCGGCCTTTTTCATCCGCTGGATGATCTGACCGGGGAAGGCGCCGATGTAGGTGCGGCGATGGCCGCGGATCTCGGCCTCATCGCGTACGCCACCCAATGACAGGCGCACGAAGCGGCGGCCGGTGGCCCGGGCGATCGACTTGGCCAGCGATGTCTTGCCCACGCCCGGAGGACCGACGAAGCAGAGGATCGTTCCCTTCGGTCCCTTCACCAGTTGGCGAACGGCCAGGAACTCCAGGATGCGCTCCTTCACCTTGTCCAGCCCGTAGTGATCCTCGTTGAGGATCTGCTCGGCCAGCTCGATGTCCTTGATCTCTTTCGAAGCCTTTTTCCAGGGAACGGACACCAGCCATTCGATGTAGTTGCGGGAAACCGTGGCCTCCGCGGAGACACCGGGCATGGCCTCCAGGCGCTTGAGCTCCTGCATGGCCTTTTCCTTCGTGTCCTTGGGCATGCCCGCTTCTTCGATCTTCTGCCGGAGCTCTTCGATCTCGTCGGAGCGATCATCTTTGCGACCCAGCTCGTGGTGGATGGCCTTGATCTTCTCGTTGAGGTAGTACTCCTTCTGGGCCCGCTCCATCTGCTTTTTCACTTTGGAGTTGATGCGCTTGTCGATGTTGATCTTCTCGATCTCGATCTCCAGGAAGTCCTGCAGCTTCTGCAGGCGCTCATAGGGCGACATCGTCTCCAGGAGCTGCTGCTTCTCGGAAGTGGTGATGAGGATGTGCGAGGCGAGCGTGTCGGCGAAGCGATCGGGATCGTCGAGCTTCAGCGTCGACATGACGCCTTCGAAGGCCAGGTGATGGGACATCTTCGCGTATTGCTCGAAGATCTCCACCAGCTTCTGCATGTACTGCGAGACTTCCGGAGTGAGGACGACCTTGGTGTCGATCTCGCGGACAGCGACGGTGATGAAGCCGCTGCTCTCCTGCGAGCTGACGATCTCCGCGCGGGTCAAACCTTCGACCATCACCTTGACGTTCTGATTGGGGAGCTTGAGGTTCTGGACGACCGTGGCCACCACGCCGGTGTGGTAGATCTCATCCATGGTCGGATCGTCGACCTTCGGGTCGCGCTGCGTGGCCAGGAAAATCTTCTTTTCCGCCGTGGCCAGCGTGGCCTCCAGGGCCTGGATCGAGGCGCGCCGGCCGACGACGAAGGGCGCCATCATCGATGGGAAGACCACCATGTCGCGCAGCGGCACGAGAGGGAGTTGGTTTTCGTTGGACATTCGCTTTCTCTACCTCTATCAACAGACGGACATTCCCGACCGGTTGCCGGGTTACTGAAACCCAGCAACCTGGCAACCCCTTCCCTATCCCGCCTTCCGGTAGAGGGTGATCGGCTGGCTGCGGTTCAGTACGACCTCGCGCGTGATGACGCATTCGCTGATGGCATCCTGCGACGGGATCGTATACATGATCTCCAGCATCAACTCTTCGATGATGATCTTCAGTCCCCGCGCTCCCACGTTCCGCTTCAGCGCTTCCTCGGCGATCGCTTCCAGCGCGTCATCGGTGAACTTGAGCGTGACGTTCTCGAAGCCCATGATCGTCTGGTACTGACGGACCAGCGAGTTCTTCGGCTCTTTGAGGATCTCGATGAGAGCCGCTTTGTCCAGCTCGGTGAGCGTGGCCACCACGGGAAGGCGTCCGACGAATTCGGGAATGAGGCCGAACTTGATCAGATCCTCGGGATGCACCTGGGCCAGCAACTCGCCGGTGCGCTTATCCCGCTTGGAGGAGATCTTCGCGCCGAAACCCATCGAAGTCTGCGAGAGGCGCCTCTCGATGACGTTCTCCAGACCGACGAACGCCCCTCCGCAGATGAAGAGAATGTTCGTCGTATCGATCTGAATGAACTCCTGGTGCGGATGCTTCCGACCGCCCTGCGGCGGAACGTTGGCCACCGTGCCTTCCAGAATCTTCAACAGCGCCTGCTGCACCCCTTCGCCGGAGACATCGCGGGTGATGGAGGGGTTGTCGCCTTTGCGGCAGATCTTGTCGACCTCGTCGATGTAGACGATGCCGCGCTGAGTCTTCTCCTTGTCGTTCCCCGCCGCCTGATAGAGCTTCAGGATGATGTTCTCCACGTCTTCGCCGACGTATCCAGCTTCGGTCAGCGTCGTGGCGTCGACGATGGTGAAGGGAACCGACAGCATGCGGGCCAGCGTTTGGGCCAGCAGCGTTTTTCCGGTGCCGGTGGGGCCGATCAGGATGATGTTCGACTTCTGCAGCTCCACGTCCTGACGGGAGTTGCGCTGGTGGTAGTCGATCCGCTTGTAGTGATTGTAGACAGCGACGGCCAGCTTCTTCTTGGCCCGCTCCTGTCCGATGACGTACTGATCGAGGAACTCCTTGATCTCTTTCGGCTTGGGAAGGGCGCCGGCGCCTTCCAGCGTGCCCGGCTCATCCTTGCGGTCCTCGGCGATGATGTCCAGGCAGATGTCGACGCATTCGTCGCAGATGTAGACCGTGGGACCGGCGATCAGCTTCTTGACGTCGCGCTGCGACTTGTTGCAGAAGCTGCAACGGAGGACATCACCGCTGTTCCCCTTCTTTGACATGTTTCCTTTCCGTGGTGTCCCTAAATTCTTCTACGCGCGTCCCGGAGTGTCAAGAAAAGCGTCCGTGTCAGAAGGAACTGATCGACGCTTGTGCGTCATTCCCCTACTCCCGTTTCGAAATCACCTGATCCACCAAACCGTAGTCAACTGCTTCATGCGCCTGCAGGATGTAGTCGCGATCGGTGTCCTTGTCCACTTTCTCCACCGGCTGGCCGGTGTGGTTGGCAAGGATCTGATTCATGCGCGTCTTCATGCGCATGATGTCTTTGGCGTGGATATCGATCTCCGAGGCCTGGCCGGCCAGGCCCCCGCCCATGATCAGCGGCTGATGAATGACCACGCGCGAGTTCGGCAGGGCGTAGCGCTTCCCCTTTTTTCCGGCGGCCAGCAGGACCGCGGCCATCGAGGCCGCCTGGCCGATGCAGATGGTCTGAATGTCCGGCTTGACGTACTGCATGGTGTCGTAAATGGCCAGGCCCGCGGTGATCGATCCGCCCGGGCAGTTGATGTAGACGGAGATGTCTTTCTCCGGATTCTCCGCTTCCAGGAAGAGCAACTGGGCGATGATCAGGTTGGAGACCGTATCGTCGATCGGTTGCCCGAGGAAGATGACGTTGTCTTTCAGCAGGCGGGAGTAGATGTCGTAGGCGCGCTCGCCACGACTCGTCTGCTCGACCACCATGGGGATCAGGACCATATTCGCGCAACTCCTAATGCCGCAGCTTCAACGCGAAGTGTAGAGGAGTATTCCGAGTGCGGACCTACCCGAATGGTTAGGTGGTCCGTTGTCCGTCGTCCGCGGCTCGCATCAGCGAGCCACGAAACGCGAACCACGAGTCACGACTCAAGTACGCGGCTTCGCTTCCTTCAGCACGAAGTCCAGCGCTTTCTCCTGCGAGAGCGACGTGCGCAACGCCTCGTAGCCGCCGTCATGTCGCAGGCGGTGCTTGACTTCGGCGAAGTCGCGGTCGCTCTCCTGCGCTGCGCGCCGGATCTCCGCATCGACTTCCACGTCGCTGACCACCAGCCCTTCCTTGCGAGCGATGGCTTCGAGGATCAGGCCTCGCTTCACGCGCTTCACGGCTTCGGGGCGGAAGTCGTCGCGAATTTTCTCCCAGTCCAGCTCCGCTTTATCCAGATCGACGCCTTGCGAAACGAGAAAACGAGCATAGTTCTGCAGCGACTTGCTGAGCTCCTCATCCACCAGAGTCTCAGGAACGTCGAAATCGTGCGAGGCCAGCAGCTTGTCGCCGATCTGAATCTTCTTCGCGCGCAACGCCTCCAGCTCGCGATGGCGGCGGATGTCGGTTCCGAGCGTCTCGCGCATCTGGTCCACGGTCTCCCATCCGCCGACGCTCTTGGCAAACTCGTCGGTGACATCCGGCTTTTCCTGAACGCGAATCTCTTTCAGAGTCACCTGGTGCTGGATGTTCTTGCCGCGGAAATTCTCATTGGAGGCGTCCTGGCCATAGGTCTTTTCGAATGACGATGTGTCGCCGCTCTTCTTCCCGCGCAGCGCGTCATGCAGCTCGGGCATGGGGGTCTCTTCGCCCAGCTTGAAGTGCCCGGTTCGCATTTCCGGCTCGACACCTTCTCCGGAGGCGGCGATATCGATGATGGCGAAGTCGCCGTCTTCCAGTCCGCGCTCGCTCTCCACGCGATAAGAGCTGGCCTGGTCGCGCAGTCGCTCGATCATGTTCTCGACATCGGAGTCGCTGACTTCGATCTTCGGATCATCGACTTCGATACCGCGGTAATCGTGCAGCTCGACCTGCGGCTTCACCTCGAACTCGGCCTTGTATTTGACCGGAGCTCCTTCGATGAATGGATCGATGTGACGAAGGTAAGGATCCCCGACCGGCTCGACGCCCTTGTCCGCAATCGCCTCGCGGAAGCTCAGCGGCAACAGCCGGCTCATGACTTCTTCCTGAATCTCCTTGGCGAAGCGAGTTCTCACCACGTTGGCCGGAACTTTCCCCGGACGGAAGCCGGGCAGCTTCGCCGCACGGCTGAACTCCGTCGTCACCCGCTGCGCTTCGCTGGAGATGCGGTCGGCGGGGATTTCGACTTCAACCGATTTCTTGACGGGCGAGAGATCTTCGTAGTTCAGGAGCATGTATCTATCTTCGAAATTTAGAATGCAGAATGCAAAATGCAGAAACGGTGCACGCCGTTTCTCAATTCTGCATTCTGCATTCTGAATTCTGCATTCTTTAGGTGGTGCGAAAGGGGGGACTCGAACCCCCACGGCTTTGGGCCACGGGATCCTAAGTCCCGCGCGTCTGCCAATTCCGCCACTTTCGCAGAAAGTGCCTGGTGCCCCCACCAGGACTCGAACCTGGAACCAACAGATTAAGAGTCTGCTGCTCTACCAATTGAGCTATGGAGGCGTGGGATCGTTTCTAACTCCTTCAGACACAGAACTATTTCTGTCGTCGGGCCGCGGATTCTACTGCGGCGCCAGCCGTTCGTACAGCATGCGCTCGGCCCGCCGGATGTAATCGCCGGCGGAGAAAAGCGTGATCAAGAGCGCAGCCCGAAACAGCAGTTCCGCAAGCCACAACAACTCTGGGGCAAACCCACTGGCGGCGATCGCCGCGGCCAGCGTCGCGGCCTGAAACACCGTCGCGCATTTCCCCGCCCACGACGGCGGAAAGCGCGTCACTTTCACCCGCGTATAAAGGAGGTACGCGAACATGGCGATGAGAAAGTCGCGCACGAAGATCACGAAGGTCAGCCAGGCCGGAATGCGCACCGGCAGGTTCGGCTCCAGCGTGTAGAACAGGTAGCCGCACACCAGCATCATCTTGTCGGCCGCCGGATCGAGCAGAGCGCCCAGCCGGGAGCGTTGATTGAACCGGCGGGCGATGAAGCCGTCCAGGATATCGGTGACCGCCGCGGTCACGAACAGCACGAAGGCCAACGTGTACATCGCCTGGAACGACGCAGCGAGGAAGATGGGGATCAGCAGCAGGCGAAGCAGCGTGAGGAGGTTCGGGATGGTGAGAATTTTCGCGGATCGCGCATCGCGCTCCGCGGGTCGCGACGCGCGATACGCAAAGCGCGATCCACGAATCACAACTCAGCCCGGAACTGATCGAGCGCTGACTTGCGGAGGTAGATCGTCTTCCCTTCTGAGAGCAACAGATTCTGCCGCATCAGATCGTGGATGAGGCGCGAGACCGTCTCGCGCGACGTGCCGATCATGTTGGCAATGGCCTGGTGAGTCGGCCGAGTCACCGCGACGTAGCCATTGTCCAGAGTCTTCCCCTGCTCCCGGGCCAGGTCGAGAAAGAAACGGGCCAGCCGGCCGTAGACGTCCATCGTGGCCAGCGACTCGATGCGGTTCGAAGCATTTCGCAAGCGCTTTGACAGCTCGGCCAGCACTTTCTTCGCGATGGTGAAGTTCTCCCCCAGGATCTGAAGGAAATCGCTCCGCCAGATCGTGACCAGCTCGAGCGCCTCGGTGGCCACGACCGTGGCCGAGCGCGGCTCGTCGTCCAGCAGGGCCATCTCGCCGAAAAACTCGCCCGGTCCGAGAAGAGACAGGATGATCTCCTTCCCCTCCGGCGAGATCATGGTCACCTTGACCTGCCCTTCCTTGATCAGGC
>QHVS01000360.1 GCA_003223635.1 Acidobacteriota bacterium
GCCGCACGCTGAAGCTCTCCGACATCGCCGAAGTGAAGCGCGGCTACGAGGATCCGGCAACCTTCCTCATCCGCAACAATGGAGAACCGACGTTGCCGCTCGGCGTGGTCATGCGCGAGGGGTGGAATGGCCTCGACCTTGGCAAAGCGCTGGACGTCGAAGTGGCGGCAATCAACGCGGAGATGCCGCTGGGGATGAGCCTGTCCAAGGTCACGGATCAATCCGTCAACATTCGGGCGGCCGTGAACGAATTCATGCTCAAGTTTCTCGTCGCACTCGGCGTGGTGATGCTCGTGAGCTTTCTCAGCATGGGATGGCGCGTCGGCATCGTCGTCGCGGCGGCAGTTCCTCTGACCTTGGCCGCGGTATTCATCGTCATGGCGGCCACCGGCAAGGACTTCGACCGCATCACGCTCGGCTCGTTGATATTGGCACTGGGACTGCTGGTCGACGATGCGATCATCGCCATCGAGATGATGGTCGTGAAGATGGAGGAGGGGTACGACCGCATCGGAGCGGCGGCCTACGCGTGGAGTCATACCGCCGCACCCATGCTCGCCGGGACGCTGGTGACTGCCATCGGCTTCATGCCGAACGGTTTCGCTAAGTCGACCGCCGGCGAGTACACCAGCAACATGTTCTGGATTGTGGGCATCGCGCTGATCGCATCCTGGGTCGTTGCTGTCGTGTTCACGCCCTACCTGGGGGTGAAGCTGCTCCCGCACATCGAGAAGCGCGAGGGCGGGTACGAGGCGATCTACAACACGCCGCGCTACAACCGCTTCCGCCAGCTCCTAGGATTTGTGATTCTCCGCAAATGGCTGGTCGCGGGAAGCGTGGTCGTGGCGTTCTTCGCCGCGGCGCTGGGCATGGGCCTGGTGAAGAAGCAATTCTTTCCGACTTCCGATCGGCCGGAGGTGCTGGTCGAAGTGCAAATGCCGTACGGCACTTCCATCGAGCAGACGAGCGCCGCGAGCATGAGGGTCGAGAGTTGGTTGAGCAAGCAGCCGGAAGCCAGGATCGTTACCGCCTATGTCGGTCAAGGGGCGCCGCGCTTCTACCTCGCGATGTCACCGGAGCTCCCCGATCCCTCGTTCGCGAAAATCGTCGTATTGACGGAGAGCGAAGAGGCGCGTGAGGCGCTCAAGCTGAGACTGCGACAGGCGGTGACTGACGGCCTGGCGCCGGAGGCCCGCGTGCGAGTTGCCCAACTGGTGTTCGGCCCGTACTCGCCCTTCCCCGTGGCATTCCGGGTAATGGGGCCCGACCCCGACACCCTTCGTGACATTGCGGCCCGGGTACGCGCCGTGATGCAGGCCAGCGCCCTCATGAGAACAACCAATAGCGACTGGGGCGAGCGCGCGCCCGCACTTCGTTTTTCGCTCGATCAGGACAGGCTCCAGAGCATCGGTTTAACCTCCGGCGACGTGGCCCAACAGCTTCAGTTCCTCTTGAGCGGCATTCCGATCACCGATGTCCGCGAAAACATCCGTTCGGTGCAGGTTGTTGCGCGCTCTGCCGGAAACGCGCGGCTCGATCCGAGTAGGATCGCAGACTTCACCTTGGTTGGAACGGCGGGCCAACGGATCCCACTGTCGCAGATCGGAACGGTGGGAATCCGCATGGAAGACCCGATCCTGCGTCGTCGCGATCGCACGCCCACAATCACCGTGCGCGGTGACATTGCCGAGGGCTTGCAGCCGCCGGATGTGTCCACGGCCGTGTGGAAGGAGCTCCAGCCCATCATCGCCCAACTGCCGGCGGGCTACCGAATCGAGCAGGGCGGTTCCATAGAGGAGTCCGGCAAGGCAAATCGGGCTCTGGCGACGCTGTTCCCCATCATGATCGCCCTCACGCTGATCACGATCATCTTTCAGGTCCGCTCGATTTCCGTGATGACGATGGTGTTCGCAACCGCACCGCTGGGCCTCATCGGCGTGATTCCAACCTTGCTGCTGTTCCGGCAACCATTCGGCATCAACGCGCTGGTCGGACTGGTCGCGCTTTCCGGAATCCTGATGCGCAACACGCTCATCCTGATCGGCCAGATCCGCCAGAACGAGAAGGATGGATTGGCGCCATTCGATGCGGTGGTCGAGGCCACCGTGCAGCGCTCCCGTCCGGTCATTCTGACGGCGCTCGCCGCCATGCTGGCGTTCATTCCGCTCACCCAGTCGGTTTTCTGGGGAACGCTGGCATACACCTTGATCGGGGGTACCTTCGGCGGGACGGTTCTCACGCTCGTGTTCTTGCCAGCTTTGTATGCCATCTGGTTCAAGATCAAACCGGTGGCAAGGGACCGGCAACTCGTTTCTGCGACTCGAACGCCGCGTGTCGCAGGTGAGATGGACGGAGCATTCAACCCAAATGGTCTTATTCCTATTGCACTCCGTTAAGGTCCAGCGTAGAAGCGGTCGCGACAGACTTTCTGGTGCTCAGGCGAGAGTTATACTGCCCTGGAACTCAAAGCCGGAAATTTGGGGCACGCGCTCCCGCACCTGGCTGAGGATCAAAAATCCCGACTG
>QHVS01000361.1 GCA_003223635.1 Acidobacteriota bacterium
GAACATGCCTTCGCGCCCTCGTTCGCGCAAACCCGCTGGAAAGAAATCGCCGACCTTTACGCCATGCTCGATCACATCGCCCCGTCGCCGCTGAACGCGATAAACCGCGCCGTCGCCATAGCCGAGTGGCAGGGGCCTGAGGCGGGGCTTGCCCTCCTGAAGGCTATTGAGCGGCCCCCGTGGTTGCTTGGATACTATTTGTGGGATGCCGTGCTTGGCGAGTTGCATCGGCGCGCTGGGCACAACGAGGAAGCGCGACGCTACAACGAACGGGCGCTCGCTTCGGCGCCTACGGATGCGGAGCGGGAGCTGCTTCGGCGGCGGCTTGCTTCTCTTGAGTCGCTGTAGGGACAGTTCGCGGATCCCCGCCTCGCCGTCGGCTCGATGTTCTGCACCCACGCTACTCCAGTTGATCCCCACCCTTTCCTCCTGATTCTCTGCGCGCTTTAGCCCATGACGGCCCTTCGGGAACGGCTGTTGCTGGGCTCTACCAGCAAACGAACTTAGGAGGAACCATGCAGACGGCGCCCGCTCCCGTTGTGGAAACCACTTGGTGGCAGCCCATCGTCGCTTCGTTGTACGGCATCCTGGGGATGCTCCTCAATGGTCTGGTGAAACTGATCCTCTTTCTTGTCATTGTCCTCATCGGATGGTTCATCTCCACGCTCGTGGCCAAGGCCGTCGTGGCGATTCTTCGCGGCATCAAATTCAACGCGCTCGCCGATCGCCTGGGCCTCGGCGGATTCACTCGGCGGATGGCAACGCCGACGGACGCCGCGCAGCTCGTGGGGGACGTCGTCAAGTGGCTCATCCGGGTCGTCGTCCTCGTTGTTGCGTTCGCAGCGCTCGGCATCCCTGCGTTTTCCGTGGTGCTTTCTCAGTTGCTGCTCTGGCTCCCGAACCTGGCGGTGGCCATCGTCGTCCTCGTTGTCGGTGGCTTGGTGGCGAACGGAATCGCGGAGCTTGTCCGCGGCGCCACGGCTGAAGCGGGCTTCAAGAATCCCGATGCCCTGGCCAACGTCGCGCGATTTGCTGTGTGGGCATTTGCAATCATCATTGCCGTCAATCAGGTAGGCATCGCCAGCACGCTGGTCAATACGCTCTTCATGGGATTCGTTGCGGCGGTGGCTCTGGCCGCAGGACTGGCCTTCGGAATCGGAGGACAGAAACTCGCCTCTGAGCTACTCGAAAAGTGGTATCGCAAAGGCAAGCAGTTGGGGCCCCAAGCGCGAGCAGCAGCCGATGCCGCGCAGCGGAAATAGCTCACTTCCCGAGGTTTGGCCGGCCGCAGGGGGTCCCCCCTGCGGCCGCTCTATCCATCGATAGAGACCCCGGCCGTCTATCGATAGATACCCCTGCCGCCGCGGCCACCGCATACTTTTCCTGTTGACTCGCGAGGTGTCTCTCCACGTCGCAAAGTCACTTCCGGAGGAAGAACGGTGGAGGGCATCGTGTCGAAGAATCGCGTGGAGAGAACAGGGGTAAGCACTTCAGCGGCAGCGGAGTTGCGCATCGTGGTGCTCAAGATTGACCATCAGACCTCGCCGGAAGCGATGCGAAAGCTCGCAGCTTGCGTAGCCGCTCGACCTCAGACAGACGCCTGGTCGATCGTCTCGCCGAAGCGGCGGTAACGTCACTTTCGAATGACCGAGTAGACGGTCGGAGTGACGATCAGCGAAAGCAGCAGCGCGAAGGCCAGGCCGCCGATCACGGCGATGGCCAGCGGCTGAAGAAGCTCGGCGCCCGAGCCGAGCGCCAATGCCAGCGGCAACATTCCCAGCATCGCCGCGAGGGATGTCATGAGCACGGGGCGGAAACGCCGTCGGCCCGATCGCACTAGCGCGCCGTGCAGATCGTCGCCGGCCTCCAGATGATCTTCGACCGTGTCCAGCATCAGGATGCCGTTCTTGGCTACGATGCCGACGATCATGATCATGCCCATGAGTGAGACGACGTTCAGCGTCGTGCGCGTGACCAGCAATGCAGCGAGCGATCCCGTGAGCGCCAGCACCGCGCCCGTGACAATGGCCACGGGGTGGGCGAAGGAACGGAACTCGATCAGCAGCACGAGAAACACCAGCGCGACGGCGAGCGCCAGCGTGATCGCCAGCTCGCGGAAGCTGGCCTGCTGCTCCTGATAAAGGCCGCCATACTCGAGGGTCATCCCCGCAGGCAGGTGAACGTCCTTTGCCAGTTGGGCCTGAATGGATTTGATGGCGGTGCCGAGATCGCTTCCCTCCAGACGAGCGGTCACGGCGATCGATTGACGTAAGCCATCCCGATGCATCTCTGTCTGCCCCGGGTCGTACTCGATCGTTGAAACCTGATCGACGCGCACTAACCCGTTTGGCACCGGCGAGTGGATGCGAAGGGAACGAA
>QHVS01000362.1 GCA_003223635.1 Acidobacteriota bacterium
CGCTTCCAGCATGGACTCATTGGCGTTTTCCATCTGGCCGTCTTTGGCCATGGCGGTGGCCCGATCGTTGAGCTTGCGCATGTCGCCGAAGTGCCGGCGAAGCTGGGAGACCAATTGCGCGTCGCGGGGCGATGTGGCCAGCCGCACGGCGGTGGCGGACTTCTTCTCGAAATCACGGATCGCGTCGTCGTACTGCTGCAGGAACTGCGTCTGCCGTGTGAGCAGGAAGCCGCGCGTGGCTCCCATCATGCCCACGATGTCGGCGTCCATGTCCTGCACCGCGTCGAGAAGCGGCTCAGAGCCGTGAACGATCCGGTATTCCTGGCGTTTCGAGATCTGAAGGACAATGACGGTGAGGGCGAGGCCGATGGCCACCAGCGTTGTCAGCGCCGCGAACGCGGCCCAGAGCGTCCGTCGGATCGAGGAATCCATAAAACCCGATCAGCCTCGACTGCGTTGCAAGATCCAAACCGCGACAACTTTGATCAAATTGCGCTCTTTCATGTACTTCCGCGTGTTTCCCATGGAATGTCCAATGCAATAATGACCGACGTAGGAGGGTGTCATGGCACTCAGACCGTTGCGCAATGCGACGATTTCTTTCGGCCTGGTCAACATCCCCGTCCGTTTTTATACAGCGACCAAGACGGAAGACATCCACTTTAATCTGCTGCACGCAAGCTGCGGCACGCGCGTGAATCGCAAGTGGTGGTGCCCGTACCACGAAGAGATCGTCTCATCCGACGAGCTGGTGCGCGGGTATCCCATCAGCAAGAACAAGTACGTCACGTTCACCGACGAGGAGATCGACGCGCTGGAGAGCGATGACAACCGCGCGCTCGACATCACCGAGTTCGTCGATATGCAGCAGATCGATCCGGTCTTCTACGAGAAGGCCTACTTCCTGGGGCCGTCGCCCGGCGGCGGGAAAACCTACAAGCTGCTGGCCGCGGCCATGAAGAAACAGAACAAGGTCGCAGTGGCCCGCTGGGTTGCTGCCGGAAAGCAGCACCTGGTCGTGGTCCGTCCCTTCCAGGATGGCCTCGTTCTGCACACCATGTACTACGCCGACGAAGTGCGCGACTTCAAAGCGATCGACATCGAAGAAGCGCCGGTGCGGGAGAAGGAAGTGCAGCTCGCGGAGATGTTGATCAATGAGCTGACGGAGAAGAAGTTCAATCCGCTCGAGTACAAGGACGAATACCGCGAGCGGCTGCTCGATCGCATCAAGGCCAAGTCCCACGGCAAGGCCATCGTGGCCGAGGAGAAGGAAGAGGAGAAGGGCGGCGAAGTCATCGACATCATGGAGGCGCTGCGCCGCAGCCTGGAGGGTGGCAAGGCAGCCAGCCCGCGCCGAGCTCCGCAACGCGCGCCGGCCAAGGGAAGGAAAACGCGGGCCGTCGCCTCGCGCAAGCGCAAAGCGTCGTAATCCATGCCGGACCGGCTCAAGAAGTACAAGGAGATGCGCGACTTCGGCGAAACGCCGGAGCCGGCCGGCGGGAAGCCGAAGCGCGGCAAGCTGCCCCTCTTCGTCATCCAGAAGCACCACGCCTCGCGTCTGCATTACGACTTCCGGCTGGAGATGGAAGGCGTTCTGAAGTCGTGGGCCGTTCCGAAGGGCCCCTCGTATGACCCCACGGTGAAGCGGCTGGCGATGATGACCGAGGATCATCCCTACGATTACGCCTCCTTCGAGGGCGTCATCCCCGCGGGAAACTACGGCGCGGGGAACGTCATCATCTGGGACAACGGAACGTGGGAGTTCATCGAGCCGGGCGATGATCCGGTGAAGGCGCTGCAGCAGGGGAAGCTGACGTTTCGTCTCTACGGCAAGAAGATGTTCGGCGAATGGGCGCTGGTCAAGATCAAAGGCCGATCGCCGAAGGGAAACGAATGGCTGCTGATCAAGCACCGCGACAAGTACGCGAATCCGAACGTCGACGTCACGGAAGTGGCGCCCCGATCGATCATCTCCAACCTCGACGTCGACGAGATCGGCGCCGAGAACACCTGGCAGAGCGATCGGAAGGCGACGTACGGCAGGAGAGCTCCGACTCTGGCCAGTCGTCTGGCTGCCGAACAGCAGGCTACGAAGAAGCCCGCTTCGCGATCGAGTCGATCTCCTGGAGCGCGTTCTCGAGGAGCTTCCGCTCCGAGTCGAAGCTCGCGCGCTCGATCGCCTCGCCCAACGCGACCCACTGGGCGTCGTCGACTTCGCTGAGCTGCGGCGTCAGCGTGCCGCCGGTGTGCTGCATCAGATAGAAATCGACCCGCTTGCGAATCAACGTGTCGCCGGCGCGAAAAAAGTATTCAATGGTGTCGAGAGGCCGGACGATGCTCGCCTCCAGGCCCGTCTCCTCCCGCACCTCGCGCAGCGCCGCGGCCTCGGATGTCTCCCCTTTGGCCACCGCTCCTTTGGGCAGGCCCCAGCGCGTGCGGCCGCGCGTGGCGATCATGGCCACGAAGGGCATTCCTTCGCGGAAGGAGATCACCGCGCCGCCGGAAGAGTGCTCGTGGCGAGTCCTTCCCTTCGGCGCGGGCATCGGCGCATTCTAATGCCGAGGACTCAGCAGCTCGTGTTGCTCTTTAAATCAAAGCAACTCGTCGGCGGCGCTCCGGTTACAAGTTCGAAAATGGAAAACGCGCATGCAACTGCAGCCCGACGCCTGCGTAGCAAACCAAATCGAGTGACGTTTC
>QHVS01000363.1 GCA_003223635.1 Acidobacteriota bacterium
TCGACGGCGCCTTGATCGTGAACTCCACCGACGACACGCTCGGATTGGCGCGGTCGACGTTGATCGTGCCGGCAAAGTCATCGAATCGCCCGCTGACGCGGCTGACCATGTGGCGCACCTGGAAGATGGCTTCCGAATGGTTCTTGTCGATGACGAATGAATCGGCGGCGAACGCCCCCGCCGAGATCAGGACTGCCAATGTGAGAATGAAAAGCCGTTTCATGAACTACGCCTCCTGTTGTTGAAACGGCGACATTACGGATCAATCCTGAATGCGTCAAGTGAGTTGACCAATTGTTTCGCAGGCAATGGTCTGAACATCGGTGATCTGCGCGGCGGCTTTGTCGCGTTGAACAGGTTTGCGGAACGCGCCGACGAGCGTCGATCCCGAGCCGCTCATCGCTGCCCACGCCGCGCCGTGTTCCAGCAGGCGCTCCTTCAATCGACCCAGCTCCGGCAGCCGCTCGAAGATCGATTCTTCAAAATCGTTGACCAGCTCCGCGGCGTGATCGAGCAGACCGTGATCGATCATCGATTGGTACTGCCCGATGCCGAGAACCGGCGAAAAGCGGTTCAGCGTCGCGTAGGCCTCCGCAGTGGAAACGCGCTGCTGCGGAACGAGCAGGAGCAGCGGAATGGACGGTAAATCGGGCAGCGATGTCAGCGCTTCTCCGCGGCCGATCGCGTAAGCCGTTCCACCCTGCAGAAAGAACGGCACATCGGATCCGATCTTCGAGGCGATCTCGTGCAGCGGATCGCGGAGGTCGAACATCTTCGCCAGCGCCGCGAGCGTCGCCGCCGCATTCGACGATCCCCCACCCAGACCCCCGCCCGCCGGGATGCGCTTTTCCAGCCGGATGGCCACCGGCGGTGAGCCCAGCGCTTTGGCGGCACGCAACACGAGGTTCGTTTCATCGACAGGAATGGACGGCTCGCTGCACGTCAGCGAGAGGCGCTTCGAGCGCTCGAATGTCAACGTGTCGTGAAGAGAAATCGTCTGGAAGAGCGTCTCGATGTCGTGATAGCCATCGGCGCGCTTACCGACGACACGCAGCGCCCAGTTGATCTTGGCGTAAGAGGGGACCTTCATAACTGGGGCGCAACGCAGCATCGATAGTTGCCGGGAACCTCCGGAGCGCGCAACGTTTCGCTGCCCTCGACGCTCTCCAGATGATCGATCTCGATCTGCTGCTCGCCGCGGGCGATGGTCACGTGCTGCGGCGGATAGGAGGGAGGATCGAAGCGAATGATGACATCCGCCAGGCTGGCCCGGGCCAGACCGGCCGGCGAATAGCTGAGCGCCGCGTCGCCGCCCGGCGGCAGGCCGATGATCAGCAGCGCGGCTGCTTCCGTGGCGAACGTGTCGAGCGCGCCGCCCAGCTCCGTAGCTCGCCCACGCCACGCCGTCTTCTCCAGGTCATTGATGAATACGACGTCGCCCGCCGCGGAATAGAGCCGTGCGGCTGTCGTACCGATCGGTGTGTACACGGTGAGCATCATCCGCAGCGATGGATCGACTTGCAGTTGCGCCCGTGCTGAGACGCCGTTCGGGAGGCGAAGGCGAATGAGACTTCGCTCCCCTCGAAACTGCGACCGGCGCGCAGCGAGCTGCTGTGCCGCATCGCTCGCGTTGCTGGACGTCAGCGGCGTGAGAGGCGTTCCTTCGGGGACGTGCCGAATGGTGCGGCATCCGGAGAGGAGGACCAGCGCCAGGCATGTCATCCCGAGCGTAGCGAGGGACCTGGGTGGGGTATCGCGCGCTTCCGTTGAGAAGTTCGAATTTCGAAGTAAGAATTCAGAATGAAGAATGACGGGAGGCACAATTTT
>QHVS01000364.1 GCA_003223635.1 Acidobacteriota bacterium
AGAAGAGTCTTCGGCAGACGAAACGGGTCGGAGGCCGAAGGCGCGACGATCAGTGGAATGAGCGCCATGGCCATCGCGGCGATCAGGATGCTGGCGGACGGGCGCCGTATGCCTCGCGACCGTTGGACCGCGGTCGTGTTGTTGCGGCGTTTCGGACGCGCGTGCGCGGCGCGGGACTTGGCGGCTTTTGCTGTTCTCGCCGCGGACTTCACGGGGTTGGCACGAGCCGCAGTGCGCGTCCGGTCGCGACCTCCGGAGCGGCAGGAGCGTCGCTGCCGAGGGGCTTGTACTCAGGGACCAGCTCGGACAGCCACTCGGTGATCGAAGACGGCGGACGCTTCAGACGCGCATCAGCGTCGCGAAGCCACTGGCCGACGGTGTACGGGGCGGGTTGCGGCGGCCCAGTAACGACGATGTGAGGATGCACCGTCGGTTTGATGCTCTCTGCTTCCAGTCGTACTTCTTCGAAGAGTTTTTCTCCTGGACGCAGTCCCGTGAAGACGATTGGGATTTCTTCCTCGGTATGGTTCGACAGGCGAATCATGTCTCTGGCCAGGTCGACGATCTTCACCGGCTCGCCCATATCGAGCATGAACACGTGTCCGTCCGTCCCGACAGCCGCGGCCTGCAGCACGAGAGAGACGGCCTCGGAAGTCCTCAGGAAGTACCGGGTCACTTCCGGATGGGTCACCGTGACGGGGCCGCCCGCCGCGATTTGCTCGAGGAAAAGCGGCACGACGCTGCCCGATGAGCCGATGACATTGCCGAACCGGACGATGGTGAGCTTCATCGCTCGTTCGGAGAGGAGATCGATGAGCCCGATCTCAGCCGCGCGTTTGCTCGCCCCCATCACGCTAGTCGGGTTGATCGCTTTGTCCGTGGAGACGAAGACGAATCGATCGACGCCGCTGCGCTCGCAAACCGCCGCCAGCGCTCGAGTGGCCAGCGTGTTGTTGCGAACGTATTCGGCCGGATTCTGCTCGCCGAGGGGCACATGCTTGTGCGCGGCGGCGTGCAGGACGATATGCGGTTGGAATGAAGAGACGATTTCTTCGATGATGCCGGAGTCCTGGATATCGATGAGATTGCAGCTCACGCGCGGCAGGAGCCACGCGGCCTGGCTCATCAGCCGCTTGTTGCATTCGTAGAGCGAGTATTCGGATCGTTCGACCAGGGCCATCGATTCCGGCTCCAGATCGAGAATTTGACTGGCCAGTTCAGAGCCGATCGATCCGCCCGCTCCGGTGATCAAGACGCGGCGACCGTGAAACATCTGACGCACCGGATCGCCGGGCAACTCGATCCGCTTGCGCCGCATCAGGTCCTCCACGTTCACGGGCCGAAGCTGCGTCACGTGGACCCGCCCGCTCATCACTTGATCCATTCCCGGCATGGTCTTGAATTTGAGGTCCGCCGCGGAAAGAAAGCTGATGATCTCGCGCAGCCGCTTTCCCGAAGCGCTCGGAATGGCGATGAAAGCCTCGTCGGCATTCGCCGCATCGGCAATTCGACCGATTTCGGCGATCGGTCCGGTCACGCGAACGCCGCGAATGTGAGCGCCCCATTTCGCCCGCTGGTCATCCACAAATCCCACGACCCGAATGCCGAGTTGGGGGCGGTGTTCAATCTCCCTGGCCAGCGCTTCGCCGGCATCGCCGGCCCCAACGATCAGCACGCGCTTCTGCTCGCGCGGTTGTACTTCTGTCCGCCCGAACCGATCCTGCCCCATGCGAATGGCCACGCGCGCTCCGAAAAGTGTCAGGAGCGCGAACGCCCAGTCAATGAGCAGGACGCCGCGTGGTTCTCGAACGAATTGATCGGGCACGTGGAGCAGTGGCCCGACGTACCACGACACGGCGAGAATCGTGAGGGCAGTCGTCTGTCCGATCACCAGGCGGACGACATCGCCGATCCCGACGTACCTCCACCATCCTTTATAAAAACCGAAGAGTGCGCCCGCCAGGAGCTGCACGCCCATCACCACCGGCAGACTCATCCTGAACGTCGGAAGATAAAAGGTTGGAACGTCAAACTCGAATCGCAACTGCCAGGCGAACACGTAGCAAGCGGCGAATACGGCGGCATGGAAGAGAAACAGCCCGGAAATCCGGCCGGCGGTGAGGCGGAGAAGGCTGTGGAGCGGCGTTGAGTGCGAGGGTCGGTCGTTGTGCAACGGCATTCCTTCGATGTTGGGTCAGAGCTACGTTTTGGCGCCCTGGATTATAGAGTCAGCGGTCGATCGCATTATACCGAGCACATTGTCCGCCTTCGTCATTCGCCTCTGCGATGCCAGTTTTCCCACACGAAATAGTAATCGTAGGTGAGCTCGTGAGTCCGCTGAAGTTCTCGACGGAGCTCGTCGCGCAGATGGACGGCATCCGGGTAATCAAGATGAAACTGAACCTGAATGTCGCGACAACGCTCAACGATGCCTGAGTCGAGCATTCTCCGAAGCAGTGGGTACTCCCCACCTTCGATATTGATCTTGATCAGATCGATTTCGTCAATTCCGTATTCTCGCAGGACCGAGTCGACGTCTCGGA
>QHVS01000123.1:0-5256 GCA_003223635.1 Acidobacteriota bacterium
CCGGGAAGAAACATCACCGTGAAGTCGAGTGAGTCGCCGATGGCCGCCTGGTATTCACGTCGGCTCAGCGTGTCGATGTGACGCTTCAGCGCTTTGGCATGCAGTTCGAGCAGACCGCGTCTGCGCATCTCGTCCGTCTCATTTGCCGCCAGCGTGTACTCGCTGAGCGGCACCTTCGCATCGACAGCGATGACGCGCTTGTTCGGCAGCTTCACCACGACGTCGGGACGCAGCCGGCGGCCTTCCTCGCTGGCGAAGGTCTCCTGCGCATCGAAGTCGCAATACTCGGTCATGCCGGCCAGCTCGATGCAGCGCCTCAGCGAGCTTTCACCCCACGATCCGCGGATGGTCGGCGACTGAAGCGCATTTGCCAGCCGCGACGCCTCGCGCTGCGCAGCCTCTTGCGCGGTGAGCAGCGAGCGGATCTGCTCCTGCAACCCGCCGTATACCTCGACGCGCACCTTCTCGCTCTTCAGAACCTCGCCCCGATACTGATCGAGCATCGTCCGAACGGGGGTGAGCAGGCCTTCGATCTCCGCCTTCTTCGTATCGAGGGAGCCGTCGATCTGCGTCTTGTTCATCTGCACCAGCGCCTCCCCGACGTCCTTGAATGCGCGCTGCGCCAGCGCGGCGAAGGTGTTAGTCATCTCGCCCCGCGCTGCTTCCACATGCGCCAGCCGCGCCTCGGCCACGGCACGTCCGGTCCGCTCCCGATGCACCTGCCCCGCGCGGATCAGCCATCCCACCAACACACCCACTCCCAGCGCGATCAGCGCGAAAACATTCGTTGTCAGCATGAATGAATGATGGAGATTCGGGCGCGGGGCGTCAATGATCCGCTTTTGTCATCCCGAGCGTAGCGAGGGACCTGGGCGGGGTATCGCGGCGAAAGGTTGCTACATCCAGTAGAGCATCAGCCTGACCGAGGTACCCTCGGACTAATGCATCTGTACTACGTCTACATCCTCGCCAGTCAAGCTCGTGTTCTCTACATCGGCGTGACAAGAAATCTTGAGCAGCGGCTTACCGATCATCGGGCTTCACGAAAACCCGACAGCTTCACATCTCAATATCGTGTGACACGCCTGGTGTATGTCGAGGAGTACACGGAAGTCAGGCAAGCGATCGATCGAGAGAAGCAGTTGAAATCCTGGCGGCGGTCCAAGAAAGTTCGTCTCATCGAGAAAACCAATCCGGAGTGGCAAGATCTTGCCGCGATACCCCGCCCAGGTCCCTCGCTACGCTCGGGATGACAAGAGATCGAGGACTTTAGCGATCTCCCCGTCATCGTTGTAGAAATGGGGGGAGAACCGGAGCATCCCTTCGCGGGGGGCGCAGATGACACCGTTCTTCTCGAGATGCCGGTGCCACTGCAACATTGAGCGCTCTACGCCCGGTGGAAACGCCCCGATGATGGCCGAGCGAATCGGGCGCGGCGATGCCACTCGCCAGCCGATCGCTTCCAGGCCGTCCGCCAGCTTCGTGGAGACGCGGATCGCATCCGCGGCGATCTTCTCGATTCCCGTTTCCAGGAGCAGGTCGATCGCCGCGCGGAGTCCGTAGATCCCGTTGGTGTTGAGCGATCCCGCCTCGAACCGCCGCGCATCGGGAAGGAGGTCAACGCTGCACTGAAGAAATTTGCCGCGGCGGTCGACATTCGTCCAGCCGCTCTCCAGGACGTCGAGCCGGTCGCGATGCTCCCTGGCCACGTAGAAAATCGCCGCTGACTCCGGGCCGCACATCCATTTGTGCCCGTCGGCGGCGAGAAAAGCGACGTTCGCTTTCCGCACGTCGATCGGCAACACGCCGACGCTCTGAATCGCGTCAACGCAGAAGAGGACGCCGCGCTGCGCGCAGAGCGCGCCGATCGCCTCCAGATCGGCGGTGAAGCCGTTGTGAAAAGCGACGGAAGAGACGGTGACGATGCGCGTGCGCCGGTCCATGAGCGGCTCGATGGCCTCGACGGTCGGTAGAACGGCGATACGGCATTCGACGCCCCGCCGCTCCAGCCGTTTCCACGGTGTGTAGTTCGATGGAAACTCGAGCTGCGTAGTGATGACGTTCTCGCCTTGCTGCCACCGGTATCCCTCGGCCACGAACGACAACCCTTCCGAAGTATTTTTCAGAATGGCGATCTCGTTCGCCTCCGCGCCGATCAGCCGGGCCGCCGACGCGCGGAGATGGTCGTACTCCGCGTACCACTCCCGCCAGTGCAGCGCGCCGAAATCGCGCTGATCGCGGGCGTGACGCTCCATCGCTTCGTAGGCCCGGGTCGACAAGGGTCCGAGCGCGGCGTGATTGAGATAAATGAGGTTCTTCGTGACCGGAAAGAGGTCGCGACTCATCGCGTCGCAGTATGGCACGTGTGATTCAATGCCGGCATGCGGCATTCGCTGGTCTTCGAGGCCGTCATCATCCTCTGGGTGGCCATGGAAATCGTCTGTTCCTTCGGCAAGCGCGCGAGCGCCGCGGTCGCGCGCGACCGCGGCTCACTGATCATCATCTGGGTGATGCTCATCGCGGCGATGTTCGCCGCCGGGGCGCTCTCCGATGTCGACGAAACGAAGATTCCCGCGGCGGAAACGGCGTTCTGGATCGGGATCGCGTTCGTGCTCATCGGGATGGCGATCCGTGTTGTGGCCATCGTGACGCTCGGCCGCTACTTCACCGTGAACGTGGCCATCCAGAGAGAGCACGAGCTGATCGAGCGAGGGATGTATCGCCACCTTCGTCATCCCTCCTACCTCGGCTCGCTCCTGTCGTTTTTCGGAGTGGGTCTGGCGATGGGCAACTGGCTGAGCCTCGCCGTTGCGTTCCTCGTCCCCTTCGTTGCGCTCTCGTATCGCATGGCCGTCGAGGAGCGCGCGCTCATCGATCATTTCGGCGATCGCTACCGCGACTACGCCCGGCGAACCAAACGGCTAATCCCGGGCCTCTACTGATTCGCCACGCGCCTGGCCAGCTCGCGCAGCATGGCCGCTGATGTTTCACTCGACCCATGCCATGCGCTGCCATGCATGTTCGCCAGGGTGGTCGCGCCGAGCGACGCGAGGCGATTGATGATCGGCTCGCCGTCTGTGAGATGGGCCCATGAATCGGGAAGACCCATCGGCGCCGCGAAGCCGAGGCGGAAGGCGTCGCTCGGCTCGACGAGGTCGCTTTCGACGATCGGCTCCACGCCAAAACCGCCCTGGGTGAAGATGTCTCCCGCGAAAAGCGTGCGCGTGGTGGCGTCGAACAGATAACCGGTCTCCCATCCGTGCGGAATGTGGGGTGCGTCGATCCAGACGAGGTCACGCCGACCGATGGAGAGATGCTCGCCGTCGGCCATGGGCCGGGGCGGGCGGTCGGCGAAATCGCCGATCGACACGAGCGCCGCGACGCGGCTGCAGAGCGGAACGGCGTTCGGCGCCGCGTCGAGGAAATCGTTCAGCGCGCCGCATTCGTCCGATTCGAAATGCGAGAAGGCCACGTAGCGAAGCTTCTCCATCGGCATCACCCGCTCGATCGCTTCACGCACCAGAGGAAACATGCGGCGGAAGCCTGTGTGAAAGACGAGCGGCTCGTCGTCGACGATAAGGTACTGATTGAATGAGAAGCCGCCGGGAACCTCGTTGAACGGCGTGTTGACCCGATAAACCCCATTGGCGATCTCCTCGATGTTCGTTCCGGACTGCGTGTTGGTGATCATGTCGATCCTCCTTCGAGCCAGCCGTTGATGATCGAGGCCAGCGTCCTGGCCGCCTCTCGCTGTGACATTCCACTTTCGAGAAGACGATTGATCACGGCCGGATCGGCGATCGCCGTAACGACTGCGACTTTCTTTTGTCTCGCCGATTTGCCAAGAGCCCGACGGACCAGCGCTGCGATGGCTTCTTCTCTCATGGCGATGCCGGCTTCGAGCGCGGGGACGTCGTGGCGTTCCGAGCGCAACATCTCCATCCAGGGCATCGCCGCATAGTGGGCCACCAGTTCCCGCGTCAGAGATTCGATGCGTTCCGCGCGGGGCGCACGGGGATCGATTGACTGAAGAGGCGGCGACGGATGAAGCTCGCCGGCGAGCCGGCCGCAGGCTCGAACGATCGAATCGATCGTTGGGAAGTGATGGTAGACCGTTCCTACGCTGACGTCGGCACGGCGGGCGACATCTTTGTGCGACGTGGCCACGACGCCGCGTTCGCCGTGAAGCTGCAGTGTGGCCTCAAGGATCCGCAGTCGAGTCGATTGCGCGGCGGCGGCGCGGCGGATCATCTGATACTTTTGCGGCGACATGATTCATTGATCAAACGTTCAATCAATATTGGTCCACGGCGAGGAGATGTCAAGGGTGGGTTCAGAACCGCCGCAATTGCTCGAGGTAGGCCTCGTAGTTGCGCTTCATCTCGGCCAGAGAATCGCCGCCGAATTTCTCGCGCATGGCGTCGGCCAGGACCACCGCCAGCATCGCCTCGCAGACGACGCCACACGCCGGAACCGCGGTCACGTCGCTGCGCTCCCATTGCGATCGATGCGGCTGCCGCGTCTCGATGTCCACCGACGGCAGCCCGCGGCGCAGCGTGGAGATGGGCTTCATGAATGCGCGGACCACGACATCCTCTCCGTTGGTCACGCCCCCCTCCATCCCCCCCGCCCGGTTCGTGGTGCGGTAGTAACGTCGCTCCTCCTCGAAGTAGATCGGATCGTGCACCTCGGAGCCGACCCGGCGCGCGCCGGAAACGCCGTCGCCGATGGCCACCGCCTTCACCGCGTGGATGGAGAGGATGGCCTGCCCGATCCTTCCGTCGAGCTTCTCCGTCCACTGCACGTATGAGCCGAGGCCGACGGGAACGCCATGGGCGCCGATGACGATCGCGCCACCGAGAGTTTCACCGGCTTCGCGAGCGGCATCCACTGCTTTGGTCATCGCTGCCTCATGCTCGCGCTTCACCGCGCGCAGCGGCGACTCCTCATCCACTGCGCTGAGTTCATCCCATGTCGGCGAATATTCGGGATCGCCGGCCGAGCCGACCGACACGACGCCGGAACGGATCTCGATCCCGAACGCCCGCAACAACTCTTTGGCCACCGCGCCGGCGGCCACTCGAGACGCGGTCTCGCGTGCCGAGGCGCGCTCCAGCACGTCGCGCAGATCGCGGCGGTCGTACTTCATCCCTCCGATGAGATCGACGTGACCGGGCCGCGGCGCGTGCACCCGGCGCTTCTCGGCTTCCGCCGAATCGAGCGACCAGGGATCCATCGCCTCCTGCCAGTTCTCGT
>QHVS01000123.1:5272-14803 GCA_003223635.1 Acidobacteriota bacterium
GTGAATGATGATGGCCACCGGCGATCCAATCGTCTCGCCGCCGCGGATTCCGCCGACGATCTGCGCCTCGTCGCGCTCGATCTTCATCCGCCCACCCCGCCCGTACCCGTGCTGCCGGCGCGCCAGATCGCCATTGATCCGCTGCCGATCGAGCCGCACGCCGGCCGGCATGCCGGTCACGATGATCGTGAGCTGCGGCCCGTGCGACTCGCCGGCGGTTTTAAAAGTGAATTTGCTCAATATTCATCCTGAGCGAAGCGAAGGATCTCCGGTGGCACAGCGATCATCGAGCCATCAGCAGATCGTCGAATTGCAGGCTCAGATCAAGCCAATTCGGGTTGTGTTGTTGTATCAACGCGACCTTCTTTCGGCGATTCAGACCTTTCAAGTATCGCTCACGCGCTTTGGCCAGCTTGAACGAGTCCGCCACTTCGAAGTAGACGAGGCGATCGTAGTTGTAACGTGCAGTGAACGAGCTGGGATACGTCTTCTCTTTGTGCTGACGAACGCGACGAACGAGGTCAATCGTCGCGCCGACGTAAAGCCGATGAGCCTTGTTGCTCATAATGTACACGTATGCGCAGCGCACGAATCACGCATTTCGCTGTGCGACCGGAGATGCTTCGCTTCGCTCAGCATGGAGTGTCAGCCAGAACCCAAATCCCACCAAAAAAACGCTGATCACCTGCGCAATCGTGAACGGGCCGAAGAAGCGGTCGTCCTTGGCCCGGACGATTTCCACCAGGAAGCGCTCAATCCCCATGAGAATGAAGAAGAGGCCGAAGATGCGACCCTTCGGGTGGGGACGGCGGCTGGCGGCGAGGAGGATCAGGAGAATGACCAGGGAGGCGGCCGACTCATAGAGCTGCGTCGGATGGACGCGAAGCACCTGGTCGGGCGGGATCGACGAATCGATGTGCACGCCGAACTGCCGGAGGCTCTCGGCTGTCGTTGGCGGCGAGCCTTTCGGAAAGGCGATGCCGACCCAGGAATCTGTGGGCCGCCCGTAGTCGTCGCCGACGAGAAAGCATCCGATGCGACCGAGGCAGTATCCGATGGCCAGGGCGGGAGCGATGCCATCGGCGGCGGTGAAGTAGTCGACCCCCTTTCGCCACAGCAGCAGCGAAACGGCGAGCCATCCGCCAAGAAGTCCCCCATACCAGACCAGGCCGGCCCGGTCGAAGAGCAGGTGCCAATCGCGGAAGAGAATCGCGTAGTAGATCTTGGCGCCGGCGATCCCTCCGATCGCCGCGACCATCAGCACCGTCGAGGCGAGCTCCTCGCTCAGCCCGTAGCGGCGGAACTGCCGTGCGAGAATCCATCCCCCGGCGACGAACGCCAGAAACATCATCAGGCCGAAGGTGGTGATCTCGAAGTTCCCGAAACGAAACAGGATGGGATACATGCGCGGCGAAGGATAACAGGTGGCGGTTGGCGGTTGGCGGCTGGCGGTTCACGAAGAGCTGACCGCCAAACGCCAACAGCCAATCGCCTACACGTTCGTTTCCAGCAACGCCTTCTGATCCGAGATGAATTGGAACACGTCGCTCTGGCCGGCGGCGTCGAGATGCTGCGAGACTTCGAACAACTGGACGGAGAGAAGCGTGTTGAGCCCCTCCTCCAGAGCCAATCTGCGCCGCTCGAAGGGAAGCTCGGAGATGTTGCCGATGAGCATGTTCTCGTCGAATCGGCCTTCGTGGTCGAAGAAAACGTCGCGCCACAGCTCGCCGCTCGCCGCGTTCTCCAGCGCCTCCATGAAGAGATCGCGGGCCTGTCCCTCCCCTTCGGCAGTGGCCAGCGACTCATAGAGACGAGCGAACATGTTGTTGTAGGTGGTGACGATGCGCATCAGATCGGGCGAATCTTCCACGTCGAGAAAGACCGGGCGCGAGGCCTCTTCTTCCGGCGCCACATCGATGATCCGGGCCATCAGGAGCTGGAAAAGGATCCGCGTGACGTCAAACTCAGTCATCTCCGATTTGCCGATCAGCTCGCGGATCGTGCGCCGCCCGTCGATATTGTTGTAGATGGCGATTTCGTTCTCGCTCATCTCCAACTGCTCGAAGTTCGGTTCTTCGCTTCCCACCTTCCCGAAGATCATGTCCAGGCTGGTGATCTTCTCGCGGATGCGCGCCGACTCGTCGAGACGGCGGATCCCCTCCATGATCAGGCTCGACGTGCCGACGTTAAGAACGATGCGCTCGTTGACGGTCTCGTCGCCGGAGGTCTCGGCGAAACTGAAGGAGCCGTCGGTCCAGCTGAAGAGCGAGTAGATGATCTCCAGCGTTTGATTCTTGACTCCCCACCACAGCTCGTTCGGCGAGATGGCGCCCATCTGCACGAGCACTTTCCCGTGACGCTGGTTCGGCCCCACCCGGATCGCCGATTCCTCGTATTGCTCCTGCGTGATCTTGCCGTTGCGAAGAAGAAACTGGCCGAGAGTGTGTTCGGGCGAGTTGGAGGTGGCGAAGACCACCTCTCCCTCCCTCCAATGGATCGTGCGCTCCATCCGAGCCTGCCGAAGCAGAAGCTTTCCCGTGGCGCGAATCATGGCCAGGAAGGTGAAGACATCCGGCATCTGGATGCGCGAAAGATCGCCTTCAAGAATGGATTGCTGCGCCATGGGACCCGTAGAAGTCTAGCGGATCGGAGGTCGCTGGTCGGAAACTACGACGCCCCGACCTCCGACTCGCGACCCGCGGCTCGCAAACACCGCGGCACCACATCTCGCAGGACCGCCACCACGCGATCGATCTCTTCGGGCGAGGTCATTCGGCTGAGCGACACCCGCACGGTGCTCCTCGCCTCAGCATCCGACAATCCCATCGCTCTCAGGACGTGGCTCGGTTCGACGCGCCCGGAGGAGCAGGCTGAGCCGGTTGAGACCGCCACCCCCTGCAGGTCGAGTCCGATGACGATCCCCTCCGCGTCGGCGCCTTGAAATGTGACGCTGCTCGTGTTCGGAAGCCGGCGAGCCGCCGCGCCGTTGATGGTGATCGGGAGGTCCGACGCCAACAGCTCGCGCTCCAGCGCGTCGCGCAGCTCGCTGATGCGGCGCATCGGCGAGAGATCGGTGGCCAGCTCCGCCGCTTTGCCGAAGGCGACCGCCAGCGGCACGTTCTCCGTTCCAGCACGGCGGCGACGCTCCTGAGATCCGCCGAGGAGATGCCGCTCCAGAACGAGACCCTGCCGGACGAAGAGCGCTCCGATACCTTTCGGCGCATGAAGCTTGTGTGCGGCGACGGAGAGGGAGTCGGCGTTCAGCGCTTTTGCGTCGACGTTGATTTTCCCCACGGCCTGCACGGCGTCGCAATGGAAATGAACGCCCCGGGCGCGACAGGCCGCCGCCACTTCCGCCACCGGCTGGATCACTCCCGTCTCGTTGTTGGCCAGCATCATCGTCACCAGTCGCGTCTCGCCGCGGATGGCGCCGATCATCGCGGCGGCGGGCACTTCGCCGCTTCGTGCCGGAGCCACGCGTGTCACGGAGTGGCCGCGGCGTTCCAGCTCCTCGACGGGCTCGAGCACCGAGGGATGTTCGATCGCCGTTGTGACAATGTGATGACGACCACCGCCACTTGCGCCGAGAACGCCGAAAATTGCGGCATTGTTGGATTCTGTGCCGCCGCTGGTGAAGACGATCTCGCGCGCAGTTGCCCCGATCAACCGGGCCACTGACTCGCGAGCGTCCTCGATGCGACGGCGCGCCGTCTGGCCTTCTTTATGAATGCTCGATGCATTGCCGAACACCTCGCGGAGCGCATCGTTCAATTCACCCAGTACGGCCGGATGCACAGGCGTGGTAGCGTTGTTGTCCAGATAGATTCGCATCAATTCACGTCGCTCGCGGGGAACCTCATGAAGAGCACCGCACTGATTGCCGTCCTGACATTCGCCCTCGCCGCTCCGAACATTCTCGCCCAGTCGAACAATCCGTCCGATCCTGCTGCCGCGCCGGCCGACAAGAACGGCGACGTTCCGAAACCGCCGGAGGCGCCGAAGGCCCAGAGCGACAACGTCAAAGCGGACCCAGGCATCCGCAAACTCTCACGCCGCGAGCGAAAAGAGCGGATCAAGAACCTTCCCGACACATACCGCCAGTTCCTCACTGATGTCGATCCGATCATGCAACCTTCGGAGCTCGACACCTTCCTGCTGCTGGAAACCGACCCGCAGCGGGAAATCTACATCACGGAATTCTGGCGCCGCCGCGACGTGCTCCAGGGAACGACCAATCATTCGTTCCGCGATCAATACTACGCGCGTCTGGAGACGGCCAAGGAGAAATTCAAGAATGTCTCGTCCGACCGCGGGCGGATCTTTCTGATCCACGGCGAGCCGGCTGAGGTGCTCGCCATCGACTGCCGCCTCATCCAGCCCATGGAGATCTGGAAGTACGCCTACATCCCCAACATGGGCCACGACGTGCGCTTCCTCTTCTACGTGCCGCGCAACGGCGTCGACTATCGGCTGTGGGCGCCGTACATGAGCGGCAACGAAGCGCTGGCCGAGCTCGTGTCCCAGGACGCCGCCGGCACTTCGGTCGGCCCCACCGCCGGCGTGGGGCGCGTGTTCGGTCCGGTGGCCCCGAACACCTCAATGACCAACCTGGAATTCGAATGCAAGAACGGCGACGAAATCCAGAAGGCGATCTATCAGACGATGATGAACAAGATGGAGCTCTACAAAGTCTTCCAGCCGCCTGAGGTCAACGAGGAAGACGTGCACAAGATCCTGCGCTCCGTGGTCATCGCCGATCCGAACGCCAAGCCTCTCGCGGCGACGTTCAACATCGGCTTCCCGGCGAAGCAGGGCTCCCGCACCGACGCGGAGATGACCCTTCTGGTTCCCCGATCGCAACTCACCCTGAAGGACGTCGGCGGGACGAAGCTCTACAGCCTCGACGTCACAGGCGAGGTGCTCAAGGACGATCAGCTTTTCGAGAATTATCGTTACCGCTTCGACTACCCCGGCGATGTGCAGAGCGAACAGCTCGCGGCGGTGATCGATCGCTTCCTCCGCCCCGGCGACTATAAGGCGCGGATCAAGATCATGGACGCCAACTCGGGCGCCCAGGCCATCGTGGAAAAGAGCATCACCGTGCCGGAGCTGCAGGACACTCCGGAGCAGCGCAAGCAGAAAGAGTCGGCTTCGGCAACCGTGGCCCAGTTGAAAGACGACATCGAGACTGACGCGACGCGTCTGCGCATCGTGCCGCTTGCTGATGATCTCCTCAGCGGAATCCAGCACATCGACACGATCATCTATGGCGCCGATATCAAGGCCGTGGAGTTCTACCTCGACGGCAAGAAGGTCATGACCAAGCGGCAGCCGCCGTACACGCTCGATCTCGACTTCGGCAACGTGCCTCAGGTGCGAAAGATCCGCGCCGTCGCGCTCAATGAGAAGGGCGAACAGGTCACTGGCGACGAGATCATCGTCAACACCGGCAACGATCCGTTCCGGGTGCGCATCGTGTCACCGCGCGTCGCGCTGAAGATCCACGGGAAAACACGCGTGGAGATGGCGGTGAACATCCCCGAGGGGAAGAAGCTCGATGCTGTAGAGCTCTACCTCAACACCACGCGCCTGGCCACGCTGTACGGACCACCGTTCGTGCAGACGGTCGACATTCCGGAGAGCGTGGGCGTCGGCTACCTCCGCGCCGTAGCCACGCTCAAGGACGATCCGCAGCCGCCGGTCGAAGATCTGGTGATGATCAACACGCCCCAGTTCATGGAGGAGGTCAACGTCCACCTGGTCGAGCTTCCCACCACGGTGCTTCGCAACGGACATCCGGTGGAAAATCTGCAGGAGTCGGCCTTCAAAGTGCTCGATGAAGGGAAGCCGGTGAAGGTGGCCAAATTCGAACACGTCACCAACCTGCCGCTCTCGATCGGCATGGCCATCGACACCTCGGCTTCCATGCAGCCGCGGATGAGCGAGGCGCAGAAGGCCGGGTCGCAGTTTTTCTCCAACGTGATGCGCAAGGGCGATCGCGCCTTCCTGGTTTCGTTCGACACGCAGCCGCAGCTCATCCAGCGTTGGTCGACCAAACTGGCCGATGTGAACGCCGGCCTGGCCAAGCTGCGGGCGGAAGAGGCGACCGCGCTCTACGACGCCATCGTCTATTCGCTTTACAACTTTTTCGGCGTCAGAGGGCAGAAAGCACTGATCCTGATCACCGACGGAAAGGACACCGCGTCGAAGTTCTCATTCGATCAGGCCCTGGAGTATGCGCGCCGCGCCGCAGTGCCGATCTATGCCATCGGGATCGGAATCCGCGGCACGGAAGTCGACGTCCGCTACAAGCTTTCCAGGTTCTCGAGCGAGACCGGCGGAAACACCTACTTCATCGAGCAGGCCGCCGATCTGGGACGCATCTACGCCGACATCCAGAACGAGCTGCGCTCCCAGTACATCCTCGGCTTCTATCCCGACGGGAACGTGAAGCCCGGATCGAAGTGGCGCGAAGTGTCGGTGCAGGTGAGCGAGGGACGGGCCAAGACGATACGCGGGTACTACCCGTGAAGTTCATGCTGAGCGCGGGTGGGCCCGAGGGGCGGTAGCGAAGCATCTTCGGTGGCACCTCGCTAAGCACAAAGATCATACGGAATCGCTGTGCTACCGGAGATCCTTCGCTCCCGACCCGCCGCCACCCTCGCTCAGGATAAAGTGCTGCCGCTCTTCCTCTCTTTCGCCACGCGCTCCCGCTCCGCGGCCCGTTCGGCGCGGCGCTGATTGGCTTCATCTTTCAGCCGCTGGCCGATCTCGCAGCCGGTGAGGGTCGTGGCCAGGCCGCCCTCTGCGGTCTCTTTCAGTCCGCGGGGAAGGGCGCGGCCAATGCGGACCATCGCTTCAACGATCTCGTCCATCGGGATCACGGAGTCGACGCCGGCCATCGCCAGTTGGGCGGCGGTGAGTCCGTGCACGGCGAAGAGCGCGTTGCGCTTAACGCAAGGCACCTCCACCAGACCGCCGACCGGATCACACACCAGGCCGAGCGTGTTCTTGAGTGCCAGAGCAGCGGCGTGAATCGATTGATGCGTGTTGCCGCCCATCATGTAGGCCACCGCCCCCGCCCCCATCGATGAGGCCACTCCCACTTCGTTCTGACAGCCGCCCGCCGCGCCGGAGATGTTGGCCGAGAGCGCGATGATCGAGCCGATGCCGCCAGCAACCACCAACGCGCGGACGGTTCTCTCCGTATCGATGTGCCGCTCTTCCTCGAGAGCGAGGAGCATACCGGGAACGACGCCGCCTGCGCCGGCCGTCGGCGCCGCGACGATCACGCCCATCCGCGAGTTCTCCCCCATCACCGACAAAGCGTAAAGCTCGGCTTTGATGGTCAGCGGATCGAGGAAGGTCTTCCCCGACCGGAACGCCTCGTTGAGCAGCTTCGCTTCGTTGCCGACGAGCTTGCCCATCGAGGTTCCGCCGCCCTTGCCACGCTCGACGCACTCGCGCATCACTTGCCGGCGCTTGCGCAGCGCTTCGAGAATCTGGTCGCCCGGAATCCCATGCTCCTGCTCGTCGGTCTCCAGGAAGACCTCGGCCAGGTCGCGGTCGCTGGCAAGTTGCTCGAGTTGTTTGAACGATTCGATCATCGCGTGTGGTTAACCTCTTTCCCGGCTCACGGAATTCTATCGAGATACCGCGCATCCTTCATTTCCTTGATCGCGCCGATCCGCGCCAGGGCCTCTTCGGAGATCGGTGAGTCGACATCGATTTGCATGAAGGCGTCCTTCCCCCGCTGCTTTCGAGAGCACGAAAGGGACGCGATGTTGATCGCCTCCTGGGCGATGATTTTCGTGACTTCGGAGATCATGCCGGGGCGATCGCGATAGAAGAGCAGCAGCGTCGGGGAATCGCCCTTGAATCTGGCCTGGAAGCCGTTGATCTTGAACACCTCGATAACGCCGCCGCCGATCGACGACCCCACGATCTCCGCCTTGCGCCCCTTCCCCTCGATCTCGATGCGCACGGTATTGGGATGGACGTCGCCGAGGTCTTCGTCGTGGAATTCGACCTCGACGCCGATCTGCTCGGCGATGCGGAGCGCTTCCGGGATGCGCGGGTCATCGACATTGAGCCCTATGGCGCCGCCGACCAGGGCGAAGTCGGAGCCGTGTCCGCGATAGGTTGCCGCGAGCGGCGGGTTCAGGAAGAAGCGCACGGTGGTCGGATCCTCGTCCAGGATCTCCCGTGCCACGCGGCCCAGCCGCGCCGTCCCCGCGGTGTGCGAGCTCGACGGCCCGACCATCACGGGGCCCATCACATCGAGAATCGAGACTTTACGATCATGCCGAACGGTCATCAGTCGACTTGCGCGGCGTGCAATTGTCCGGCCGCGCGACATCCTTTACACTGCGCCTCTCGACGCGAAATGAGCGAGTCCAAAACCATTCTCGTCGTCGACGACGACGGCCCCATCCTCACGCTGATGAAAAACCTCCTCCGCGAGTTTGGATTCCAGGCCGTCACCGCCTCCAGCGGCGAGGAAGCGATCGACGCCGCCCGCCAGCAGCATCCCGCGCTCGTGCTGCTGGATAAGAATATGCCCGGCATGACCGGCCATGAAGTCGTTCGCGCGCTGCGGGCTGAGAAGGGGATGGAGCGGGTGCCGATTTTGATCCTCAGCGGCGAGCGTGTCGACCGCGGGGAGCTGACAGCTCTGGGAGCGGACGGCGCGGTGCAAAAGCCGTTCGACATTCCCGCGCTGATCAGCCAGATCCGCCGGTATCTCGGCGCGGACCGGGAACTATAATCCGCGCGATGACCCATCCCATCGATTCGCTGGTCCACGCCGCGGTGTTCGGCGATGGAGCGGCTAAAGCCAATGCCCGCAAGCAGATTCATCTCCAGGCGCGCAAGAGCGGCGCCGTGGCGTCTTCGATTTACTCCCTCTACATGGCCATCGCCCGCAGCGAGGTGCGGGCGTTCACCACTCCGGCGTTCAACATCCGGGCGCTGACCTACGACTCCTGCCGGGCGCTGTTCCGCGCGGCGATGCGTCATGACGTCGGCGCCTTCATCTTCGAGATCGCCCGGTCGGAGATCGGCTACACCGAGCAGCGCCCATCCGAATACGCGGCGTGCGTGCTGGCCGCCGCCCTCCGCGAGGGTTTTCGCGGACCGGTGTTCATCCAGGGCGATCACTTCCAGGCCAGCGCAAAAAAATGGGCCACGGCCGAGGGGCGGGCGGCGGAAATGAAGGCGCTGGAGTCGCTGATCGACGAAGCGATCGCCGCGGAGTTCTTCAACATCGACATCGACACTTCCACGCTGGTCGACCTCAGCTTTCCCACGCGCGACGAACAGCAGCGAGCCAACTACGAAGGGACCGCGCACCTCACGAAGTACATCCGCGCGCGGCAGCCGAAGGGGATCACCGTCTCGGTGGGCGGAGAGATCGGCGAGGTTGGCAAGTACAACACGCAGCCGGACGAGGTCCGGGCCTACGTGAATGGACTGATCCGACTTCTCCAGGGTCAGGTCGGCATCAGCAAGATCTCCGTGCAGACCGGAACC
>QHVS01000367.1 GCA_003223635.1 Acidobacteriota bacterium
AATCGGCGAACCGGGCCACGCTCGATGTGGAAAGTTTCGGCCAGGGCTTTCTGGTCATGAGCGTCACGCCGCACAAGTACTGGCGCGTCGCCGTCGACGGGCGCCCCGTGCCCGCGGTGGTGACCAACATCGCCTATCAGGGCATCGTGGTCACACCGGGGAAGCATCGCGTGGTGATGGAGTATCGCAATGAGCTGGTGCAGATCGGGATGCTGATCTCCGCGCTGCTGATCCTGCTTCTGCTGGGCGTCGTCGTGTTTCACCGCCCGCGAGTCGATTATCCGCACCTCGAAGCGTACGAAGAATCGATCCATGTGATCGCCAGTGACGACGGGGTGCACCTCGAACCATGACGTTCAGCAATCGACGCCACGACATCATCGCGATTGCGTTGCTGCTGATGATCGCCGCTGCACTGTTGATGGATGTGGTCGCCGGGTCGAGCGTTTTCTACTTTCGCGATCTCACCCGCTACTACTTCCCGGTCAAAAAAATGGTTCGCGACATCGTTCTGGGCGGAGAGTTTCCGTGGTGGACTCGCGCGTACTCCGCGGGGCAACCCATCGCAGCCAACCCCGAGCACGAAGTGTTCTATCCGCCCACCTGGCTCATTCTGCTGCCGAACTATCGATTCGGATTTCACCTGGAGATTCTCGTTCACCTGGCGGTCGCATTGATCGGGATGTACGCGTTTCTGCGCTCGATCGAGCTGGTGCCCTTCGCCGCATTCTTCGGCGCGCTCTCGTTCGGGCTGGGGGGAATCGCCCTCTCGTATATCAATCTGCTGCCGTATCTCTACTGCGTCGCGTGGCTGCCGCTGACCTGCCTTTACACTCGGAAGTTTCTTCTCCACAGGACCGCTCGGGCATTCGCGCTGGCGGCGGTCTGTCTCGGCTTACAACTCCTCGTCGGCGAACCCACCACCATCATCCAGAGTCTGCTCATCCTCGGCGCATACGCGTTGTACCGTGGCTGGCAATCTCCCGAAGCGCTGACCAAACCACTGCGCGCACGTCTTGCCCCGTTCGCATCTGTGGTCGGTGTTGCTGCCGCTGCCTTTTTTCTGGCGGCCGCGCAAATCCTTCCAGCGATCGATCACGTCAGAGATTCGGCGCGGTCGCGGCCCTTCGGATTCGAGACCGTCTCGGCCTGGAGCATGCCGTGGATCAAGCTGCTGGAGTTGGCGTTCCCGAACATTCTTGGCCACCTGATGATCGATCGAGTTTCCTGGTATTGGGGAGCGTCGATGTACGGCGTCGCACACTCCCCATTCGTGGTCAATATCTATCCGGGCCTGCTGGTGACCGTGCTGGCCATCGCCGGGATGATCAACGGATTCCGCGGGAGCCGCTTCGTTCTGATTCTCTGTGCAGGCTCGGTCCTGCTGGCGGTCGGCAGTCACACACCTCTTCTTAGCTGGCTCTACGATGCCGGTCTCGCGAGCACGACCCGTTATCCGGAGAAGTTCATTCTCACGGCGGTATTTTTGCTCACGGTATTTGCGGCGCAGGTCCTGGATGCTCTTCTGAAGGGCGATCCGCGCGTGCGAACGATCGGCTGCTGGATCGCCGGCGTGCTGACCGTCGTTCCAGCAGTCCTGTTCATATGGTCGCTGACGCCGAGTTATACCCAGGCGTTCGTGCACCTCTTTCGGATTCAGGGTGCAATGGCCACTGTCTCCATTCAGATGTCGCGCGTCGATTGGCTCGTCGCAGTCGGACGGGCCGCGGCGATTTGGGTGCTCTTGAGAACGACGCCCTCGACGCGCACCCTGTGGATGACTCTGGCCACGGCGTTGGCGGTGGTCGACATCGCGCGACTGTCGCCGGAGATCGCCCCGCGCATGCCGGCCTCTTTCTTTACCGCTCCACCCATCGCGGCATCATTTCCTCGCGACGGTGCGCCGTTCAGGATCTTTCACGAGGCCGATTGGATAGGCAATCACGCCCCGTTGCGGCCTTGGGGAGCGTTCGGCCGCGAATATTGGGTCATCCGCAACGGACTCTTCCCCATGACTCCCGCCGCCTGGGGCCTGCAGACGGTGCTCGAAGAAGACATCGATCGCACGGCCCTTCTGCCGACCGTGGACTTTCTGACGACGGTCGCGCTGGCCCACCCGGCAGGCGGGCCGCACGTGATCGAGATGGCCATGGCCATGTCCAACGCACGCTATCGCGCTGTCTACCGTCCCTTCCGTCAGGAAACGATCACCGAAGATGCAGCGCTCCGGCCGATCGTGTTCGTGGATACGGTTCGCCAACCGCGCTATTACTTCGGGAAACCGGTGATCACGGTGCGCGATCCTCCTGAT
>QHVS01000368.1:0-3322 GCA_003223635.1 Acidobacteriota bacterium
GATCTTGACCTCGCGCGGCTCGCCGCTGCCGGTCGGCAGCACCACCAGCTTCGCGCCGACGTGGCAGAGGACGAACTTTCCGTTGGGCGAAAGAGCGTCGCCGAAACCATCGCCAATGCGCACCGGAACCGACGACTCGCTGCGGCGGAGATACACCGCGCCGCGGGTTCCACCGCCTTCATGCGTTTCATTGAAGAGAACCGACCGGCCATCCGCCGACAGGTCGGCCAGAATCGACCAGTCGAGCCACGACATGTCCCGCTCTGACGTTTCGCCTGGCGGCTGATATTGGAGCGCGGCACGCAGCACGCCGTTCGACAACAGCACACGGCCGGCCGAGGAAATGTCGTACAGCTTCATCGATCCGGTCAGCCGGTTCACCAGGCGCGTGTCGCCGTTCGCGGCGTCGATGGCGTAGAGAGCGGGTGGCTCGCCGGTATCGGTGCCGGTGATCCAGATCTCTTTCTGATCGGCGCGCCAGGCCAGGCCGGTGACTCCATGATCCCAGCCGCGGGCGATGGTCACCGGCGCGCGGGCGTTTTTCTCCAGAACGGCCACATCATACTTTTCGCCGTGCGGCTCGATGAACGCCAGGCGGTTGCCGTCGGGTGAGACGCGAATGTCGCGCAGGGCATGAGGCGTGTCGTAGCGCACGGAACCGAGCGGATATTCGATTCGATACTTGCCGGCCATTCCGCGGATGATCGCCAGGTTCGCGCCATCCGGCGACCAGTCGGCTTCGACGACGTCGTCAGCAATTTCGCGCGGGGACCCGCCGGCGAGAGGAACTCGAGCCAGCGTGCCGCCGCGGCTGCTGCGATCGCGGTGAAGCAGCACGGCCAGCTCCGTCGACTTGGAGATGCTGAGGAGTTCAGCGTCCTTGATGCCCAGCGAGCGGGCCTCAGGAGTCTGGCGGTTGGCCACGTAGATTTCGGTGGGCTGACCGTCCCATGCCGCGCTGTAGACGACCGTGTCGCCGTCGGGTCCTAAGCGCGCGCCGCGGACCTCGCCGCGGCGGAAGGTCAGCCGATGAAACGCGACCTCGCTGGCACCACCTCTCAGGCGGCTGGCCAGATACCAGGCGCCCCAAGCCGCACCGGCGATGGAGACGACATAGAGAATCGCCAGCAGCGTGGGTGAGACTCGCGGCTTCGGCTTGGGGAGCGACACCGTGGTCCGCGGCCGCATCGTGGGAGCGCGAGTGATGGCCGGCGCTGCCGGCGCCGCAGTCGGCGCGACCGGCGGCACCGCGGCAGTGCCGCGCATCGTGCGCACGGTCGGTGTCGGTCCGCCCGCCGGCACCGCGGTTGCCTCCGTCGGATGCTGAACGTTGGAAAGCGTTCCAGCGGTGGAGAAGGTCGACAGCGTCTCCAGGTTGAACGCCAGGTCGCGCGCGGATTGGAATCGCTGCTCGCGATCCTTTTCCAGGCATCGCCGCACCAGCTTGTCGATCTGCGGGGGAATGTTCGGCAGAGAATCGGCGAGATCCGGCGGATCCTCTCTCAGGATTGCGCTGAGCGTCTCGATCGACGAGCTGCGCTTGAAGGCCCGCTTGCCGGTCAGCATCTCGTAGAGGATCGCGCCGAAGGCGAAGATGTCGGAACGCCGATCCACCTGCTCGCCGCGGACCTGCTCCGGCGACATGTAGCCGACGGTGCCGATCACCATGCCCGGCTCGGTGGCGGCCATCTGAAAGGTCGGGCCCTCGCCACTCGTCGCGGGGCTCAGCTTGGCGATGCCCGACCTTCTTTGGTGATGAAGACAATCTCCGGTTTCAGATCGCGATGGATGATTCCCTTGTCGTGCGCTGCGGCGAGACCATGCGCGATCTGCAACGCAATGTCGACGGACTTCCGCGGCGGAATCGGAGCGCGGTCGACGCGCGTGCGCAGCGTTTCACCTTCCAGGAGCTCGCTGACCAGGAACGGGGTGCCGTCGGAGTTGCCGACGTCGTAGATCGTCAGCAGGTTCGGATGATTGAGCATCCCGGTTGCGCGCGCTTCCTGCTCGAAGCGCTGCATCCGCTCGCGATCGCTCATCGTGACGGCGGTGAGAACCTTGATGGCAACATCACGGCCCAGGCGCGTGTCCCGGGCGCGGTAGACGGCGCCCATACCTCCTTCGCCGAGCCGCGCCATGATCCGGTACGGCCCCATCATGGTGTTCTCCTGAAGGAGCATGAATCAATGGTAGCAGGCGATGGGCGCGAGGAGGGGCGGTAGGGGTCTCCTGCCAGAGCATTCGACGGGAGAAGTTCGAAGTTCGAAGTTCGAATGAAGAATTTAGAATTGGGTGGCGATCGAACGGTTCTTCATTCTTACTTCTTCATTCGAACTTCGAACTTCGAACTTCATCTGCGGCTTGAGCGTGAATCATCGCCGGGCGTAAATATCGACGTTGGCCCGGGCGCGAAGCTGCGTCGTCCAGCGATCGATTTCACTCTGCAGCCGGTTCGACTTCAAGAGCGTGCGAATTTCTTCGGTGACCTCGGTCAGCGGCGGAATGGAAAGGCCTCGCTGCCGCCGCTGTTGCGACCAATCGCCGCGGTAGTAGGCTTCGATCTCGTCGGTCGAGACGAAAATCATCGGCGCGAATCGCTCCTGGATATAGGCCTCGACCTGGAGCTGTCGCTTGACCAGCGCGCGCACTTCGTCCGGCGACAGTTCGGCGCGCTGCATCGCCGCCGCAAAATCGCCAGCCGCAGGAAATCGCTTCTGAATGTCGAGGAACCGGGACTCGATGGAGTCCTTGGGGATGTCTTCCGCGCCGAAGCGCTCCACATCGCGGAACCGCAGCGCCTGAGCGATGAGCGACTCGAGGATATCGTGGCGGGAGTCGTCATCGCTCTGTCCCGCCTTGCGGGGGAAGAAACGGATCTCCGCCATCTGGCTCACCTCGCTGACGGTGATGACCTGCCGGTCGACGAGAGCGGCGATACGATCCACCACCGCCCCGTGGCGGCCGGCGATTGGCAACAGCAGTAGCAGCAGTGCCAGGCGCCAACCGCCATCAGCCAAACGCCGGAATCGACTCATTTCACAGTCCGTTTACAATTACCCTGGCGCTCCCGGTCGAGGAGTGCTAACGCAGCCATGGTACAGAAGGTCGAAATGCATGGTGACGAGCTCGACAGCCGCGCCCGCGAGGTGCTGCGCGAGATTGTCATGCAGCACGTCGCCACCGGCGAGGCGATCAGCTCCCGCTCGCTGGCGCGATGCGGCCGCTTTCAGCTCTCCCCGGCCAGCCTTCGCAACGTCATGGCCGACCTCGAGGACCTCGGATACCTTCAGCAACCCCACACCTCCGCCGGCCGAGTGCCCAC
>QHVS01000368.1:3417-7381 GCA_003223635.1 Acidobacteriota bacterium
CAGGTCGGCCTCGTCTTCATGCCCACTCTGCTGCAATTCGCGATCCGCAGCATGGATTTCATTCACGTCGCCGAGGCGCGCATTCTCTGCATCATCGTGGGCACCAACGGCGTGGTGGTCAACAAGGTGATCGAGACCCGGCAGCCGGTCACGCGCGACGAGTTGGAGAAAATCAGCCGCCACATCACGGCCGAATTCAGCGGCATGACCCTGGATGCCATCCGCCGGCGCCTGATCGGGCTCACCGAGGCGGAGCGAGCGCAGCGCGACGCCATGCTGCAGAAAGCGATCTCCCTCGGCATCGAGGCCGTCAATGATCTGGCCCCGGTGGAACACGAGTTGTATGTGGAAGGGGCGGCATCGATCCTGACGAAACCCGAATACGCCGACGGCGATGCGCTTCGCAAGACCTTCCTCGCGCTGCAGGAGAAGGAGAAGCTGATCGATCTTCTCAACTCCTGTCTGTCGGAAGACGGTCTGCAGATTCTCATCGGCTCGGAGACTGACTTCACCCAGGTTCACAATTTCAGCGTCGTGGCCCGGCGATATGGTTCACACTCCGCCCCGCTCGGCATGGTCGGTATCATCGGTCCGATGCGCATGGAGTACGCACGCATGGCTCCCCTGGTCGACTACCTCGGCCGCGCACTGACGCGCAAAATCGAAGAAGAACAGGAGCAGCAGCAGTGACGAATCCGAAGAGAACCAAAGGCAACGGCGGCGATGACGACGCCTACGTGCTCGATGACACCGGCGATTCCACCGTCGAAGACATCGAACACGAGATGGAAGTGACGGCGCAGGAAGCGGCGGATTCAACCGCCACCCGTCGGGCCAAAGCCGCCGAGGAAAGTCCGGCGCCTCAGGAGAATCGCGAGCTGCAAAATCGCTATCTGCGGACGCTCGCCGATTTCGAGAACTACCGCAAGCGTGCCGATCGAGAAAAG
Source organism: Acidobacteriota bacterium (assembly GCA_003223635.1). Lineage (GTDB taxonomy): Bacteria > Acidobacteriota > Thermoanaerobaculia > Gp7-AA8 > Gp7-AA8 > QHVS01. The sequence continues at coordinate 4,365 of QHVS01000368.1, forward strand.
GCCGACTTCTACAAATACGCCCTGGCCGGCGTGTTGAAGGACCTCCTGCCGGTGCTCGACAATTTCGATCGCTCTCTGGAGCACGCCGAAGAAGGGGACGATTTTCACAAGGGTGTGCTGCTCATTTACAAACAGATGTGGGATGTCCTGCAGCGCAACGGTCTTCGGCCCATCGATCAGGCCGGGGTGCCATTCGATCCCAAGATTCACGAGGCTGTCGTTCGGGAGGAAAACCCTTCCGTCCCCTCGCAAACCGTGACCGCTATCCTTCAGAAGGGGTACTTCCTTCATGACCGGCTACTCCGCCCGGCGTTGGTCAAGGTCGCTGTGGGCGGACCCGAGCATCAGGGTTAAAATTGCGACGCTCCAATGCCAAAAATACTCGGGATTGATCTCGGCACGACGAACTCGTGCGTCGCGGTGGTGGATGTCACGACTCCCCAGGTGATTCCCAATCGGGAGGGGAGCCGGACAACTCCTTCCGTCGTCGGATTTACCGAGGATTCGGATCGTCTGGTCGGTCAGATCGCGAAGCGCCAGGCGATCACCAATCCGTTCAACACGGTCTTCGCCATCAAGCGGCTGATCGGCCGCAAATACGAGTCGGACGAAGTGAGTCGCGCCAAGCAGGTGCTGCCATACCAGATCGTCTCCGCCTCGAACGGCGACCTCAAAACGAAGATCCGCGATCGCGAGTACTCCCCCGAGGAGATCTCCGCGTTCGTGCTGATGGAGATCAAAGAATTCGCCGAGGAGTTCCTCGGCGAGACGGTCACCGAGGCCATCATCACCGTCCCGGCGTACTTCAACGACTCGCAGCGCCAGGCCACGCGCGATGCCGGCAAGATCGCCGGCCTCGACGTCCTGCGCATCATCAACGAGCCCACCGCCGCGGCGCTCGCTAGTTGATCGCCGTTTACGACCTCGGCGGTGGAACGTTCGACGTCTCCATCCTGAAGCTGGAAGACGGGCTCTTCGAGGTCCTCTCAACGTCCGGCGACACCTACCTGGGCGGCGAAGACTTCGACAAACGGATCATGGATTGGCTGATCGAGGGCTTCCAGAAGGAGACCAACATCGATCTCCGCGACGATCGCATGGCGCTGCAGCGTCTGAAGGAAGCGTCCGAGCGCGCAAAGCACGAGCTTTCGATGGCGCAGGAGACGCGGATCACCCTGCCGTTCATCTCCGCCGACGCCTCGGGGCCGAAGCATCTCAACAGCATCCTCGCCCGCCACGACTTCGAGCGGATGGTTGAGGACCTCGTGCAGAAGACGATCGACCCTGTCCACGACGCGATCAAGCAGGCCGCCGAGGCGCTCGGGAATCGGCACTTAGACGCGCATGCCGCGCGTGGTGGAGGCGGTGGAGAAAGTGTTCGGCAAAGCGCCGAACCGCAACATCAATCCGGATGAAGTCGTGGCCGTCGGTGCGGCGGTGCAGGGAGGCATCCTGCGCGGCGACATCAAGGACATGATTCTCCTCGACGTCACTCCGCTCTCGCTGGGCATCGAGACGCACGGCGGTCTTTTCACCAAGATCATCGACCGCAACTCCACGATTCCCACCAAGAACTCGTTGATCTTCACCACAGTGGCCGACAACCAGAGCAAGGTTCAGGTCCACGTGCTGCAGGGAGAACGCGAGTTCGCGCGGGAGAACAAGTCGCTCGGCAAGTTCGACCTGGTGGGCATTACCCCCGCGCCGCGCGGCGTACCGCAGATCGAGGTGATTTTCGCCATCGACTCCAACGGCATCGTGAACGTGACGGCGCGCGACCAGGCCACCGCGCAACAGCAGGGAGTGCAGATCAATCCGGCGGGCGGACTCTCCAAGGACGAGATCGAGCGTCTGATCGGGGAAGCGGCGGAGTCTCAACGCTCCGACACGAACCGCCGCGAGGTGCGCGTGCTACAGAACAAGCTCGAAGGAATGATCTACACGAACGAAAAGGTTTTCCGTGAGTTCGGCAAGCTCCTCACCGAAGACGACCGCGGCAAAGTGGAGAAGGTCATCAATCGGGCCAAAGAGGCGGCGGTCGGCGAGGAGAAATCGAAACTGAACGAAGCGATCGTCGATCTTCAGTCCGCGTCGCGCATTCTCACAAGCGTGATGCTCTACAATCCCATGAAGATGAGTGTGCCGACAGACACTCCCCAATAATCCCTGATGGCAGCGACCGAAAAACGCGACTACTACGAGGTCCTCGGCGTCCCTCGAAATGCCAGCCTCGACGATGTCAAGAAGGCCTATCGCAAGATGGCCTTGAAGCATCACCCTGACAAAAATCCGGGCGACGGGCGCGCCGAAGAGAAATTCAAGGAGGCCGCCGAAGCGTACGCCGTTCTCTCCGACGACGAGAAACGCGGACGCTACGACCGCCTGGGCCACGCCGGGCTGGGAGGGATGGGCGGATTCGATCCGAGCCAGTTCGCCGACTTCGGCGACATCCTCGGCGACCTCTTCGGCTTCGGCGATCTCTTCGGCGGCGGCCGGCGCCGCAGCAACCGTCCGATCCGGGGAAACGATCTCCGCTACGACCTGAGCCTCACATTCGAGGAGTCGGTCTTCGGAAAAGAAATCTCCATCAGCGTGCCGCGCGTGATCCCGTGCGCGACCTGTAGCGGAAGCGGTGCAAAGCCGGGCACGACGCCGGCGACATGCACCGGGTGCGGCGGGCGGGGGCAGGTTCGATACTCACAAGGATTCTTCGCTGTGGCGCGAACGTGCCCGCAGTGCGGCGGCGCGGGGAAAGTGATCAAGGATCCGTGCGCGAGCTGCGGCGGGTCGGGACGCATACGAGAAGAGAAGAAGCTGTCCGTCAAGATTCCCGCCGGCGTCGACGAAGGTTCGCGCCTGCGAATCGCCGGGGAGGGGGAGGGAGGATTCAACGGCGGCCCGCAGGGCGACCTCTATGTCTTCATCTCCGTCAAACAGCATGCGAAATTCACCCGCCGCGACTACGATCTCCATTCCGAGCAAGCCGTGTCGCTGACGCAGGCGGCGCTGGGCGCGGA
>QHVS01000366.1 GCA_003223635.1 Acidobacteriota bacterium
TGGGCCGATTTCAATCCGGTATCGAATTGTGCTTGGTTGTTACAAAACGTAGCAGGCGTCGCGGTCACGCTGCAGGGGCTTCGCCGGCAAACTCCATCGTTGCTACGGCCCCTTTTCCCGGCTCCCCCTGCAGGCGGAGCGTTCCGCCGTGCAGGAGCACGATCTTCTTCGCCAGCGGCAGACCCATGCCGAACCCGTTCGGCTTGTTGGAATGGAACGGGAGAAAGAGCCGCGACGTCTCCGCCGGATCGAAACCGACGCCGTTGTCGACGATAGTCACGCTCGGCGCCGGCGTGTCCCGCACGACCACGCGCACCGATCCGCCATCGCCTTTCTGGCGCACGGCGTCCACCGCATTGCGGAGCAGATTCTCCACGGCGCGGCTGAGCAGGATGCGGTCACCTTCGATGGCCACCGCCGGCCCGTCGAGATCGAACGTTACGTCGGGGGCAATGTCGCGCAGCGGCTTCATTTGTTCACAGACGAGATCGCGAAGATCGACCGATTCAGAGTTGAGCTGTACCGGCCGGGCGAACGCCAGCAGCCGTTCGATGGCCTGCAGCAGCAGGCTCGCTTCTTTTTCCGCGCTCTGCAGCCGTCCTTCGGCGACATCGTCGACGCCGCCCCGGCGAGCCAGCTTCATGTAGCCGAGAATCGTCGACAGCGAGCTGCGGAACTCGTGGGCGATTCCCGCGGAGATCTCGCCGAGCTGGGCCAGGGTAGTCATCTCCTGGACGCGCGCCTCCAGGCTGCGGATCGGCGTGAGATCGGTGAAGAGAGCGAGCAGTCCGAGGAAGACTCCGCTTTCGTTGCGCAGCGGAACGGTGGTCAGTCCGACCGTGACCGGATCGCTTCCGCGCACGTCGTCGATCTCCACGCGCGTCATCGCCGACTGGTGCGCGAACGCTGTGCTCAGCGCCTCGCCGAATGCGGTGAGGGGGATGACGTCAGCGAATCGGCGGCCGGCGAGCGATTGAGTGGCGTCGACGCCGAGGATCTCGCGTCCGGCGGCATTGATGTCGACGATTCCCCCCGCTGCATCGATGGCGATGAGGCCGGACGTCAGGCTCCGCGTCAGCGCCGCAGTGACGCGCTCGAGATCGTCGGCGCGCTCCTTCTCACGATCGTGGAGTAGTTTGAGCTCACCTTCCTGCGCCTTCAGCGTGGCGATCGAGTTTCGGAACGTGTCGATCAGATACGCCGTCTCGTCCTGCCCGGCCGTCGGATCGCCGAGCGTTCGGGCCTGATCGAGCATCTCTTCGATGGGACGGATGATCCGCGGCAGGTACGAGAGCAGGAGCACAGTTCCCAGACTGGCCGCGGCAACGCAGATCGCCGCGGTGATCCAGAAACGAGTGCGGGCATCGCGCCGGACCGTTGCGTCGAAATTGAGCTGCAGCGTTCCGGGGCCGCTCAGCCGCGTCACGCGGTCGAATGTTCCTTGCTGTGCGCCAGAAGTCACTCGCGTCCGGTTGCGCATTTGCAGGGCAATACCGGCGATGTGGAACCGTCCGCGGAGGAACACCATCTGCGCATCGAGTGCGGCGGGAGCTCGATCGGTGTGATTGATAGCATCCGCGGCGATATCCGCCACGACCGCCTGCGACCGATCGATCGTCTCCTCCGTTCGGCTGAGATCGACCCGAAGCAGCAGCAGCAGCGTGAAGATGAGAAAAACGAGGAAGCCGACCAGGCAGATCAGAAACAGCTTCACGTCCCGCCGGAACCCGGTCTTGGTCAGCGGAGCATGAGCGAGAGATACCATGCAGAAAGTGTAGGGCCAAAGAAGAGGACGGCCAAAAATGCGATCCCCAGAAAGACGCCGAAGGGCAGCGGGAGCTGCATTCCCCGGCCGCTGCGCAACGCGAGAGGAACCCCGACCAGCGCGCCGCTGATCGAAGCGAGCAGCAGCACCGCCGGAATCGCTCGCCACCCGAGCACGGCGCCGATCATGGCCAGCATCTTCACGTCGCCCTGTCCCATCCCTTCCGCGCGCCGAACCAGCCAGTACACGCCGATGATGGCGATGAGCACCGCGGCGCCGAACGCCGCGCCGAGGATCGAGTCGAGAAAAGAGACGCTGAGGAT
>QHVS01000125.1 GCA_003223635.1 Acidobacteriota bacterium
GACGACGCCGGCAAGGGTTTCCCTTCCGCTCTCCAGCAGCGGTTTGTAGACGTCCTCGACGATTCCGAAGACATCCTGGTCGGGCAGATATTGAAAGATTCGCGAGGTGAGGAGATGCGTTCCGGAGAACATCAACGTTTCTCCGCTCCCACTTCCGAATCCGGTGATCAGACCATCCTGGCAGAACACCGGAGTGAATCGATCATTGGCCGGCGGATGGCGGAGGGTGAGGGCGGCGACGGAGTCGTGCTGGCGTCGCGCGCGTCCAAGCTCGTCGTACTGGGGAAAGACGATCGAGTCGCCGTTGACCAGGAGGAACTCCTCATCACGTTCGAGCAGAAGCCGAACCTTGCGCACGGCTCCGCCGGTGCCAAGGATTTGCGGTTCGAAGGAGAAGTCAAAGCGGGCGTCGGCGAATCGATCCGGCAGGTCGCATTCGATCTTCTCGGGCAGGTGATGCAGATTGACGATGAAATCGCGAATGCCCGCGCCGATCAGCCGCTCGACCGTCCAGGCGATGAGCGGCCGATTGCAGAGCGGCACCATCGCCTTCGGCAGCGTGTAGGTGATGGGGCGCAGCCGCGTGCCAGAGCCGGCGGCGAGGATCATGGTTTTCATCCGCGAATCTACAGATCCTCCGGTGCGAAGACCATGTTCTCCGGCAGATCGCGGCGCGTGCGCCGCGCCTGACGATACAAATCGGCATACGTCTGGCGGATGGCTGTGTCCATGTTCATGCCCAGTTCGGCGGCGATGGTGCGAATCATCTCCATCGGCCCTTCGATCTCAAAATACTCGCCGATGGGCGTGCGATCGATCACCACTTCGACCTCGCGCACGCGCCACACTTCGCGAAACTTCTGATAGCGGAAGACCGGCTTGAATCCCAGCGCGTCGAGGAGCTGAATGGCCAGCTCGAAACTCTCCACGCCGGTCTGCACCTCCTCCCGAGATTTAATGCCGCGGTCGATGGACATCGGACCCTTGTAGGTGGCCAGCGAGTACTTGCCGAACTTGCGGACGCGCAGAAGCGCGCCGCGTGTCTTCAGCTCGCCGCGCCGGTCGAGAACGATGTTGTCTTCGAACGTTTCCGGGTAGAGCTGCCGCGCGCCGATATCGTTGAGTTTTCGAAGCAACTCATTGCGGTCGCGCAGAGCGAATTTGACTTCGATCTCCTCAGCCATCAGGACACTCGCAGCACTTCCACTCCCGGAAGCGGCGCTCCCGAAATGAACTCCAGCGACGCCCCGCCACCCGTCGAGATATGGCTGATGCGATTGGCAAACCCGGAGGCGTTGACCGCCTCCACGGATTCGCCTCCCCCCACCACCGTGGTCGCTTCGGCCTCGGCGATCGCGCGGGCCATGGCCATCGTTCCTTTGGCGAATGGCTCCTTCTCGAACACGCCCATCGGTCCGTTCCAGAAGACTGTGCCGGCGCCCTTGATGGAAGCTGCGAATGCGGCCACCGTGCCCGGCCCGATATCGACCGCCATCTGACGGTCAGAGAGTCCTCGCTTCACGTCGACGGTCTCGATCGTTTTCGGCGCGTCGAGCGAATCGGTGACCACCACGTCAACCGGGATCATCAACTCGGCGCGGTGCTTGCCGTTCAGGATGCGAGTGGCCACGTCGAGCGAATCGCGATCGACGAGCGATTTCCCCATCTTCACTCCCTGCGCGGCGAGAAATGTGTTCGCCATGCCGCCGCCGATGAGGACCGTATCGGCCAGATTGACGAGCGCCTCGAGCGGCTCGATCTTTCCGGCGATCTTCGCTCCGCCGAGGAGAGCGACGAAGGGCCGGTCGGAAGCGGCGGTCACCTTCTGCAGAAACTCCAACTCGCGCGCCAGCAGCAGACCGCCGGCGGTGTGATCCGCCGGGAAGAGCTTCGGTAGCGCATCGATCGAGGCGTGCGCGCGGTGGGACGCGCCGAATGCGTCGTTCACGTAGAAGCCTGCGAGCTTGCGGAGCTGGCCGGCGAACGCGGGATCATTCTGCTCCTCGCCGGCGTGGAATCGGAGATTCTCCAGCAGGAGCAACTGGCCCGTTTTCAGTTGCCAGGCCTTCCCTTCCGCCTCCGCTCCGACGCAGTCGTTCGCCCACTGCACGTCGATGTCCATCAGTTCCGCCAATTTGGCTCGAACGGGCTGCAGCGAATCCTTCGCATTGCGCTGGCCTTTGGGCCGGCCGAGGTGGCTGGCGATGACGATGGCGGCATCGCGGTCGCGCATCAGACGGAGAGTGGCGAGGGTCTGCTCGATCCGGGTGGCGTCCGTGATGCGATCGCCATCCAGGGGCACGTTGTAGTCGACGCGGTAGAACACGCGCGAACCACGCAGGGCGAGTTGATCTACGGTACGGATCTTAATCATGCGATCGAGGCCATCGCGCAACACTCATCCCTCATCCCTCCGCCCTCATCCCTTTTTACCGCGCAGTCAACGACTCCTGCTTCACGCGTGCTACGTAGGCAATCAGATCCAAAATGCGATTTGAGTATCCCCACTCGTTGTCGTACCAGGCCAGAACCTTGTGCATGTGCGGATCGACCGAGCGGGTGAAGGTCGTGTCGACGATGGAGGAATGCGCGTTGCCGTTGAAATCGACGGAGACGAGCTGTTCGTCGCAGTAGGTCATGATGCCGAGCATCTCGCCGCGGGACGCCTCGCGCAACACCTGGTTGATCTCTTCAGCGTTGGTCGCTTTGTCCGTGTGGAACGTCAGATCGACCACGGAGACGTTTGGGGTCGGCACGCGGATGGAGATGCCATCGAATTTGCCTTTCAGTTCCGGGAGCACCAGGCCGACGGCCTTCGCCGCGCCGGTGGTGGTGGGAATCATCGACAGCGCCGCGGCGCGTCCGCGCCTCCAGTCCTTGTGCGGCAAATCCAGGATCTCCTGATCGTTGGTGTAGGAGTGCACGGTGTTCATGATGGCCATCGTGATCCCGAATCGCTGGTGCAGCACCTTGGCTACGGGGGCCAGACAGTTCGTCGTGCACGAAGCGTTGGAGATGACTTTGTGCTTGCCCGGATCAAAGGCTCGCTCGTTGACGCCGATGCAGATCGTCACGTCGGCGTCTTTCGATGGGGCGGAGATGATCACGTGCTCCACGCTCTTGCGCAGATGGCGCGACGCCTTTTCTTTGGAGGTGAAGCGGCCCGACGATTCGACGATGATCTCCGCGCCGACGTCGCTCCAGGGGATCTCCGCGGGATCCGGGTTGGAGAAGACGCGCATTTCCCGGCCGTCGATGCTGATGCTGTTGTCGCTGTGGGTGATTTTGTTGGGGATTGTCCCGTGCACCGAGTCGTACTGGAGCAGATAGGCGAGGTTCGCCGCGTCGGTCAGGTCGTTGACCGCCACGAATTCGATGTCATAGTTACCGGCCAGCGCCGCCCGGACCACGTTGCGTCCGATGCGGCCAAAGCCGTTCACTCCAACCTTGACCATAGGGCCTCCTGATGCCGCGCGTAGTATAACGACCGGCCGATGAGCGTCGAACCGATCCGCTGGCGCGACGACGCGCTCGAGTTGCTCGATCAACGTCGCCTTCCACGCGAGGCGGTGTACGTCACCTGCCGCAGCGCGTCTGAGGTAGCTGCGGCAATCCGCGACATGGTGGTCCGCGGCGCGCCCGCGATCGGCGTGGCCGCGGCGTTCGGCATGGCCCTGGCTGTCCGCCGCGGAGATTCGCTCGACGCCGCGGCGAACGAACTGCGATCGGCGCGGCCCACGGCGATCAATCTGGCCTGGGCCGTCGATCGCATGCTTCGCGCGCGCGGTAATCTGGCCGAAGCGCAGGCGATGTTTCGCGAAGACGTGGAGGGCAACCATCGCATCGGCCGCTTCGGCGCAGAACTCCTCGGCCGCAGCGCGACTGTCTTGACGCACTGCAACGCCGGAGCGCTGGCCACCGCCGGCTACGGCACCGCTCTGGGCGTGATTCGCTCGGCCGTCGAGCAGGGAAAGGAGATCGCCGTCTTCGCCGACGAGACGCGGCCCTATCTGCAGGGCGCTCGGCTCACGGCGTGGGAGCTGCAGCAGGACGGCATCGACGTCACGCTGATCACCGACAGCATGGCCGGTCATTTCTTTCAGCAACGGAAATTCGACGCGGTCTTCGTCGGCGCCGACCGCATCGCCGCCAACGGCGATACCGCGAACAAAATCGGGACGTACACGCTGGCCGTTCTGGCCAACGCGCATCAGATTCCGTTTTACGTCGCCGCGCCGATCTCCACGGTCGATCTGGCCACTCCGAATGGAGCGGCGATTCCCATCGAGGAGCGGAGCGCCCGCGAGGTGACGGAGATCGGCGGCACGCGCATCGCCCCCGAGGGTGTGGCGGTGCGCCATCCGGCGTTTGATGTGACTCCGGCGCGTCTGATCACGGCGATCGTGACGGACCGGGGCGTGTTGCGGGCGCCATATGAGCAGAGCTTGCGGCGATCGGCCAGCGGCGACACAGATCGCTAACCAAAACGCAACTCCTTCGTCGAACCTGCGTAAGCGATCGTACGGAGAATGAGCGCATGCTGAAACCCGCGGCGGTGGTTGTCGTTGTCTCTCTTTGTCTCATCCTTTCCGCCAACGCCGAGACGCCGCCGCCTACACCGCCGCTGGCACTGCATCGAGCGGTCGGGGCGATCACCATTGACGGAGATCTGTCCGATCCCGGCTGGCGTGGCGCCGCCACCATCGATCGTTTTTACGAAACGTCGCCCGGCGACAACATCCCGGCGAAAGTGAAAACGATCGCCCATCTCACCTACGACGATCGCTACTTCTACATTGGAATCCGCTGCGAGGATCCTGATCCTCGCAAGATCCGCGCCCCATACGTCGAACGCGATCAAGTCATCGGCACCGATGACAACATCGCCGTCTTTCTCGACACGCGGAATGACAAACGCGTGGGCCTGGAGCTGCGCGTGAATCCTCGCGGCATCCAGGGTGACGGATTCTTCAACGACGCGAACAGCAACGAAGACTTCTCGCCAGATTTCTTCTATGACACCGCGGCGAAGATCGACAGCGGCGGCTGGAGCGCGGAGTATCGCATCCCTTTCTCCTCGCTGCGCTATGCGCATACCGATCCGCAGACCTGGAACATCCTGATCTGGCGCAATTACCCGCGCGAGTTCCGCTACGCATTCCACAGCGCGCCGATCCCGCGCGACTCGAATTGCCTCGTCTGCCACATGCATCCGCTGACCGGCCTGACCGGCCTGCCCGAAGCGGGACACCTCGTCGCCGCGCCGTACGTCACTTCCCAGCAGTTGTCCACGCCGCGCGGCGATCTGGGGACGCCGCTGGAGACGCGGCCTCTGAAGAATGACGCCGGCATCGATGTGAAGTGGAACCCGAGCGCAACCAGCGCTGTCGATCTCGCCTACAATCCGGATTTCTCGCAGGTGGAAGCCGACGTCGCGCAGATCACCGTGAATCAGCGCTTCGCGGTCTTCTTTCCCGAGAAGCGACCGTTCTTCCTGGAGGGTTTCGACCTCTTCGACACGCCGATCCAGGTGGCCTACACGCGAACCATCACCTCGCCGCGATGGGGCGTGCGCAACACCGGCAAGATCGGCGGCAGCGCGTACACGCTGCTGGTGACCGAGGACCGCGGCGGCGGGCTGACCATCATTCCCGGTCCGCTGGGTTCCGACTTCGCGCCGCAGGACTTCAAGTCGTTGGCCGCCATCGGACGCATGCGCCACGACTTCGGCGCTTCATTCGTCGGGGCCGTGCTTACCGATCGGGAGATCCGCGGCGGCGGGCACAATCGCGTCATCGGCCCCGACTTCCAATGGCGTCCGAACGACAGCGACGCGCTCACCGGCCAGTTCCTCTACACCAACACGCAGACGCCGAACCGCCCCGACCTATCCTCCAGCTATACCGGAGATCAGTTGAACTCACACGCCGTGATCGTCAACTGGAATCATCTGAAGGCCAAATACGACTGGTACATCGAGGGACGCGATCTCGGCGACAACTTCCGGGCGGACCTCGGATTCGTTCCGCAAGTCGGTTATCGCGAAGCGGACGGCGGCGCGGCCCTGCGATTCTTTCCGGAGAACTCGAAGTTTCGTTTCGTCCGCGCCTACGTCAACTTCGACTACCAGCGCGATCAGCACAACAACACGCTGTTCCGCAGCGTCTCGCCGGGCATCTTCGCCATTGGCGCGAAGAATCTGAACGCGCAGTTCAATCTGCGGCCGAAGGAGCAGGTCCTGGTCGGCTCGTCGCTGCTCGAGCAGAACTACGCGACGTACTTCGTGCAATTCGACCCGCATCGCCGCTTTCCGCGGATCTCCGTGCAGGGGCGGTTCGGAGAAATGATCGATTTCGCCAACGTGCGCGTCGGTCACGGAGCGTCCGTGAATCTCGCCGCGACGATTCGCCCGCTCGACAGGCTGACGTTCGACGTCATCTCCAACCGGGAGTGGCTGCGCGCCAGCGGCGGTCGCGTCTATACCGCCACGGTCCAGCGTCTCAAGACCACGTACAGCTTCTCGGCCAAATCGCTGGTCCGATTGATCGGCCAGTATGTGACCACCGAGCGCAACCCGGCGTTGTATGCCTTCACCGTCCCACGGCACAGCGGAGGGTTCCTGGGGTCCGTGTTGTACAGCTACAAGTTGAACTGGCAGACGGTTCTGTTTCTGGGATACGGCGACGATCGCGTGGTGAGTCCGCAGAACGATCTGCTGCGCGCGGACCGAACGCTCTTCTTCAAAGTCTCGTACGCGATCCAGAAGTAATCGGGAGAACAGAGCGGTGGCATGGCCACCGTACTCCAGATTCACGCCAACGGCAGGGCGTTCCCGTCGATGTCGATGTCGTGGATGGGATAGCCGAGCGTGCCCAGCGGCTCGCGCACCTGCTTGGCGTTTCCGACGATCACGATGATGGCTCGATCTGGATCGATGTACTTGCGCGCCACGCGGGCCACGTCTTCGACGGAGACGGCCTCGATATTCTCGCGATAGCGATCGAAGTAGTCGGCCGGCAGGTCGTACAACTCCATGTCCAGAAGGCGGCCTCCGATGTCGCCGGACGTCTGGACGGTGGCCGGAAAGACGCCGGTCAGATAGTTCTTGGTGTCCTCCAGTTCCCGCGGCTCGATGTCGCCGGTGCGGATGCGCCGCAGCTCGTTGAGCATTTCGGTCACCGACTCGCGGGTCACCTCGTTGCGCACGGGCGCGCTGACCACGAACGGGCCGGCCAGTCGCCGGAAGGCGAACGCTGAGCGCGCGCCGTAGGTGTAGCCGTGCTTCTCGCGCAGATTGAGATTGATGCGCGAGTTGAACAGGCCGCCCAGTAGGGCATTCATGACCGTGAGCGCGAAGTAGTCTTCAGAGCTTCTGGACACGCCGATGTGACCGACGCGAATCTCAGACTGCACGGCGTTCGGGCGGTCGATGAGATAGATGCGGCTCGATTCGATGGCCGGAGGAGTGACCGACGGACGCGGCGGCTCCGGGCCCCGCTTCCATCCGGCGAAGAGCGTTGTGATGAGGTCGATGATCCGACCTGCCTCCACGTCACCGGCGACGATCACGCTGGTGTTGTTCGGAACGAAGTGCGCAGCGTAGAAGCCCCGCACGTGGTCCATGGAGATGCGCACGATCGACTCCGGAGTTCCGATGACCGAGTTGCCGTACGTGCCGGTGCCGTAGAGCAGATTGGAGAAGCGTTTGGCAGCGATAGCCGCCGCTTCATCGCGCTGCTGCAGAAGCTCATTCAGGCGCTCGCTGCGGATGCGCTCCAGGGCCGGAGCGGGAAGCATCGGCCGTTGGGCCACGTCGGCGAAGATCTCCACCGCCGGCTTCGTATTGCGGCTCAGCACGTCGATCGA
>QHVS01000124.1 GCA_003223635.1 Acidobacteriota bacterium
GCCTTCTTCGGATCGGTCGCTCCCATCACCTTGCGCAGATGGGCGACGGCGTTGCTGCGCTCGAGCGCGGCGACGTACACGGGGCCTGAGATCATGTACTTCACCAGGTCGCGATAGAAGGGCCGTTCGCGATGCACAGCGTAGAAGCCCTCCGCCTGTTTCTGCGAGAGGCTGACTTTCTTCAGACCCAGGATCGTGAAGCCTTCCCGCTCCAGGCGGTCGATGATC
>QHVS01000371.1 GCA_003223635.1 Acidobacteriota bacterium
GACAGTAACCACGGTGTAGCGCGCCCATGGTTCTGCGGCGTTCGGTGGGCAATCGGCAGACGATGCGGTGTTCAAGCCTCCAACTTGGACCAAGGTGTTTGCCGGAATCGTCGTTGTCCGCCTGTCAACCACAGCGCTATCACAAGTCCGTCGCACCTCGATCGTCGCGGTGGCAGTATCTGCACCGTCGTTGTAGATGGCGACATTGGCACGTGAATCGTGACCGCCGAGATCGGTGCCAAGCTGCACTTGAGGCCTTCCTGCAGCGACGAGCTCGCGAAAGATCGGCATGGACACTTTCCCACTGGTAATGAGGATGACCGGTTGGCCGACGACAAGGAGATATTCGTCGCGACTCTCAGCAACCACCCCGTCCGGGATCTCGAGATGGAGCACCCACATAGGCGGAACGGGAACTGGGCGCCACCGCTCGGCGACTGGCGTCGCATTCAAGAATATGGGTTGTCCTGCCGGGAGCGTCAGGGTTGGGACATCACCTTGCGCCGATCCGTTGCTCACACTGAGAAAGCGCACCACGGCAGGAGCGACGCCGGTATTGTAAAAAAGGATGTCATCGCCCCAAATCATGGAAGCACCGAAGGGCATCTGACGTCCCTGCGTCCTGAACCGAACGAAATACGCATCTGATGCATATGCAAAGCGGCACACGAGCATCAAAATCAGCACGACGACCATCCGTTTCATAGTTAACACTCCGTTAAGGGGTGACGCGTGTAATGTATACGTCCTCGTTACCGGCAGGCGCGATGTAAATTGTGCTTCCGTGCCGCGTCCCATACCACTACCGGTCATCGCGCTTGTCGGTGGGAGTGGTGGGCGGGAGGAGCTGCGCGTTCGCCGGCGGTTTGTCGGCGGTCTGTGCGCGACCGTTCTGAAGGAAACGATAGATTTTCACGGCGGCGTCATCTAATCACACACGCCCCTCATCCGGCCTTCGGCCAGCTTCTTCCCGCAAGCGGGCTCAGGATGACGTGAGAGGCTGCCCGCCGCGGTCGTAGATCAACCACAGGCCGCTGAAGCCGCGGAGGAGGCGGAATCGGGAGCGGTAGAGCTGGTGAAGAATTTTCGGATTGGAGTAGTAGACCGCCTCGTGCAGGAAATCGTTGAATGACTCGTCCAGCTCCTTGCCGCAGTCGAGGCTTCCCTTGGCCCGGGCCAGCAAGTCATTCTCCGGCGAAACGCCGGCGCCGATCGACGCAGCGAGCATGGTCGCCTCTTCATCCACTTTGATGCGCAGCGCCGCAGCGCGCAGATAGAGGACCCACAGCTCGTCGTTATCCTCCTCCGCCTCCGGCTCGCGCCGCTCGAAGAGTTTCTGATACGCGGCTATTTCCCACGGCTCCAGGCGTAGCTCCTTGATGTTGGGAAACTCGGCCACCTCTTCGGGCATGACCCCGGGGTCGGCCAGATCGACGACCGACGCGATGCGCAGCAGGAAGCGACGCAGAACCGGATCGGGCCCGAAACGGCTGGTGATGTTTTCAGTCCGCTCCGCTTCGCTGAAGAATGACGCGGGCAGATCGGCCGACGCTTCCAGGTCATCGCCTCCCAGCCCGCGATCGAGCTGGGAGAGGATGTTGCCGATACTGTGTTTGAGCTGGGTGACGACGTCGTGCTTCACGTTGGAGTCCGCGCGCGAGACGTCGAAGCGCTGCTTGAACTCACGGAAGCGGGCGATCTCTTCGACCAGCTCCGGATTCTTCTCTCCGAAATTGCGCTCGATGGCCCCCCCGTGCTCCATCAGCTTTTGCGCGTCATCGACGATGCGCCGCTCCTCGTCGTGATAGAGCTTGAGGAACTTGTTCTTGGTGGCCACATTCAATTCGACGATGGCCAGCAGCACGTCGGGGTGAAAGTAGAGATCGCCCAGTCGATGCTTGAAGAGGCGGGCGTTCTTGAGCAGATTCCGTTCGGTCAACTCCTCGAACGCTTCCGCCGACTGGATATCGTCGCGGATGGCGCGGACGGCCCGGATCAGCCGAACCACCTCCTCCTGCGGCGCATCCACGACGCGCAGCAGCGAAACGAGGGCGATGATCCGCTCGCGAAAATCGGGCGCGGACTCGCGCGACCAGGAGTCGCCGCGCTCGTTGACGAAATGTTCGCCGATCCTCGTGAAGAGAAAGTCGAGCTTGTCGCGATGATCGCCCTCCACCGCGTCGGCGTAGAGATAGAACTTGAGAAGGAACTGGACAGTTGCCTCATCCTGACGCTTGAGCTTCTCGAAGAAACGGCGAAGCACCGAGGCGCTGACCAGATCGTCGGCCCGCAGAAGCTGCGTGGTGGCGCGATCGAGCGCTAGTTCGCACAGGCCGAGAGCCGAACTCGCTTCGTGTACCTGCGCCGCGTTCAGCGTGCTGCTGGCGGATTTGATCCGGTCGTAAGTGTTCTGGAAATCGATCCGATATGGCAACGGCGCACTGAGCAGGCTCTTGAATACGCCCGATGCGAACTGGTGATAGGTCCACATCGACTTGAACCTGTCAGTGAGGCGCACATAGCGCCCATGCAGAAGACCGATTTCAGCGACTGACATGGAAGTTCCGATTTCGATAAAAATCGAGGTGCTAAAATTCTCGCATAAATGCCGCAATCGACGTTAATCACCCGGGCCCAGATCGAGAAGCGGGTCGCGGAAATGGGGCGTCAGATCAGCGCCGACTTTGCCGGCTCCGAGCTGATCGCTCTCTGCGTGCTCAAAGGCGCCGTGTTCTTCTGCAGCGACCTGATGCGCCAGATTTCGCTCGACGTGGCCCTCGATTTCATCCAGGTTTCCTCGTACGGAAACCAGAAATACTCCTCCGGAGTGGTCACCATCCTGAAAGAGCCGCAGCTCGACATGCGCGGGAAGGCCGTTCTGATCGTGGAGGACATCATCGACAGCGGACTCTCCATGCGCGAGGTGTTTCGCTACATCGAGAGCCGCGGCGCGAGCGTGGTGAAAACCGCAACGTTTCTGGACAAACCCGCTTCCCGCAAAGTCGACTTCAAGGCCGAATACGTTGGCTTCTCAATCGATCCGCAGTTTGTCATCGGCTATGGACTCGATTATGCGGAGCGATATCGAAATATCCCTGAGATTCAGGTGCTATCGGATTGAGATAAAGGGATGAGGGCTGAGGGATGAGGGATGAAGAACCCACTTATGCCTCATCCCTCATATCTCGTGCCTTGTTTACCGGCGCAGCGACAGCGTGGCGGGCTCGCGCGGATGCTCCCCGCAGTTGTGCTCGAGCTCCAGCTCCC
>QHVS01000372.1 GCA_003223635.1 Acidobacteriota bacterium
CAGACTCCGCCATTCACGCCGCCGAAGTAGAAATGCTCGGGCTCGCCGGGAACGCCGCTCACGGCCAGGACGCGCCCGGCGCGGAACGGGCCGATCAGGCGCCAATGCAAGTCCTGGAAAAGAGTAGGATCGACCGCTCCGAAGGCGTTGACACAGAAAAGTAGCGGAAGAAATCGACGGACGAACATGGAGGCGGGATTATGACGGAATCAACAATTGGTTTCGCAACGGTTATGAAACGACTGATTTTTGCGCTGAGCCTCGTTGCAGCCACGGCGGTCGCACAAACCAATCCGTTCCTTACCCCCAGCCCTCTCCCCTTCCAAGCGCCTCCCTTCGACAAGATCAAAGATGCCGACTACCAGCCGGCCATCGAAGAGGGGATGAAGCGTCAGATCGCGGAGATCGAGGTCATCGCCAACAATCCCGATCCCCCCACATTCGACAACACGATCGTGGCGATGGAGCGCACCGGCGATCTGCTGACGCGCGCGGCCAAAGTCTTCTTCAATCTGGCCCAGTCGAACACGAACGACACGATTCAGAAGATCGAAGCCGAGGAGTCGCCGAAGCTGGCCGCGCACACGGACACGATTTTCCTCAATCCGAAGCTTTTCGCCCGGGTCAAAGCCATCTACGACCAGCGCGATTCACTCAACCTCGATCCGGAGTCGAAGTATCTCGTCGAGCGCTACAACCGCAACTTCATCCGCGCCGGCGCGCAGCTCTCCGATGCGGACAAGACGACGCTTCGGGCGCTGAATCAGGAAGAATCGACTCTCTCCACCCAGTACCGTCAGAAAATCCTCGCCGATACCGATGCATCGGCGGTCGTCGTCGACAACAAAGCCGATCTGGCCGGCTTGAGCGAGAGCGACGTCGCCGCCGCAGCGCAGCGGGCCAAGGATCGCGGGCTGACCGGCAAATACGTCCTCACTCTCCAGAACACGACGCAGCAGCCTCCGCTGACCTTCCTGAAGAACCGCGCCCTGCGCGAGAAGCTGTTCACCGCCTCGTCGCAGCGCGGCAATCACGGCGGACCGAACGACACGAAGGCCATCGTCGAACGCATGGCCCAGCTCCGTGCCCAGAAAGCGAAGCTCCTCGGATTTTCCACCTACGCCGCGTACTCCCTCGACGATCAGATGGCCAAGACCCCGGACATCGCCATCAAGCTGATGACCGACATGGTCCTCGCCACGACGGCCAAGGCCCGCGAGCAAGCGGTGACCATGCAGAAGCTGATCGACAAACAGAAAGGCGGATTCCAGCTCGCGCCGTGGGATTGGCAGTACTACGCGGAACAACTGCGCAAGGCGCAGTACGCGCTCGACGAAGGCCAGGTGAAGCAATACTTCGAGCTGGACCGCGTCAGGAAGGACGGAATCTTCTACGCTGCGAACAGGCTGTACGGCCTCACCTTCAAAGAGCGCCACGACATTCCTGTCTACAACCCTGACGTGCGGGTGTTCGAAGTCTTCGATGCCGACGGCAAGTCGCTCGCTCTCTTCTATGCCGACTACTTCTCGCGCCCGAACAAGAGCGGCGGCGCGTGGATGGATACATTCGTGGACCAGAGCACGCTCATCGGAACCAAGCCGGTGGTCTTCAACGTGGCCAACTTCACCAAGCCGGCCGCCGGCCAGCCCGCGCTGATCAGCTTCGTCGATGTCAGCACTATGTTCCACGAGTTCGGCCACGCGCTGCATGGAATGTTCTCCAACGTGAAGTACCCGACCCTCACCGGCACCAGCGTGCCGCGCGACTTCGTAGAGTTCCCCTCGCAGTTCAACGAGCATTGGGCGCTCGAGCCGTCCGTCTTCGCCCACTACGCGAAGCATTACAAGACCGGCGCGGCGATGCCGAAGTCGCTGGTGGCAAGAACTCGAAGACCTTCAACCAGGGCTACGCCCTCGGCGAATATCTCGAGTCGGCGCTCCTGGACATGGCCTGGCACACGCTGCCCCCGGATACGACGCTGCAGGATGTGAACACCTTCGAGCCGGCGGCGCTCAGGAAATTCAACATCGAGATGCCGCAGATTCCGCCGCGCTATCACACCACGTACTTCTCACATGTGTGGGGCGGCGGGTATGCGGCCGGCTACTACGCGTACCTCTGGAGCGAGTTGATCGACGACGACGCGTACTACTGGTTCAGGGAGAACGGCGGGATGACCCGGCCCAACGGCCAGCGCTTCCGCGACATGGTGCTGTCGCGCGGCGGCAGTCAGGAAGCCGCGGCGATGTACCGAGCCTTCCGCGGCCGCGATCCGGTAGTCGATCCGCTCCTGATCGAGCGCGGCCTGCAAGCGCCAAAGCCGGACACGACGTCGGGCAAGAAATAGAATCTGGAGTGCGGCGGCCATGCCGCCGCTCTACGTATCAGAGCGGTCGCATGGCGACCGCACTCCAGATTACCGCGCTGCCGCGAGCATCTGCTCGGACCGCGCGCGGATGCGCAGATCTTCGGTCAGATTTGCCCACCGCACGGTTCCGCTGCGGTCGATCAGAAACTCTGCGGGCCGAGCGACGTCGCGTCCGTTCTCGCCCGCTCCTTTGTGCAAGAGGTCGTACCGGCGAATGGCCTCCGTGTTCGGGTCCGACAAGAACGTGAACTTGTAACCGACTTTGCGGCGCAGATTCTCGGATACCTGCGGCGCGTCGACGCTGATGGCCACCGGCCGCACGCCCGCCGCTTCAAAGCGAGTGAGTTGCCGTTCGATACCCCGTAACTCGGAGTTGCAGAAGGGTCACCAGTAGCCGCGATAGAAAACGAGGAGCACCCCTCGCGGCGAGCTCGCTAAAAGCGCTGTGAGCGTGACACTCTTGCCGTTCGAGTCGAGCAGAGTGAAGTCGGGCGCCTTCTGCCCGACGTGCGGCGCACCGTGGGAAGGCGGGAGGCGCCTGGTGGCCACCGTCACCGCAAAGACGAAGAAGGCGAAGACGGCGATGCCGAGGAAGGCGACGATTCCGCTCCAGATCTTGCGCTGCGACCGGCGGACGCCGGCGATCAGCAGCACGGTGGCCACCACGAACAGAATGAAATTGACCCACGGAACATCGCGCGTGATCGGGAATTGATAAAAGAAGGCGAAGTAGCTGATGAAGGCGGCGATGCTGAGAACAAAGCCGGCCCAAAGGCGCCAATTCTTCATGGAGGACGATCCTAGCACTAGAGCGGCGGCATGGCCGCCGCACTCCAGATCTACAATGCCCATCATGCGCTTCTGGTTCGCGGCAATCCTCTGTGCTCTCGCAGTACCCGCAATGGCGCAGTCGCTCCAGTTTCACGGCTATCTCACCGCGCACGAGATCTACGTGAAGGCGCAGCCGTCGTGGACGCAAGGCGGGTTCGGACGCTTCGATGTCGGCGCAGAAAGTCCGGATGACCATCGCAACGTCAACGTTGAGATCGCTCAGCTTGGCGTCGACTGGACCCCCACTACGTGGATGCTCATTCACGCCGATGGCATCGCCCGCCGCGAGCCATCGGGAACGATCGGCAAGCGCGCCGGCCTGCTGCAGGGTTTCGTCGATCTGCACAGCGAGCGCTGGCGGCTCCGCGCCGGAGCGTTCTGGCTTCCGACCTCGCGCGAGAACATCGATCCGCTCTGGACCTCGCCGTACACCGTCACCTACTCCGCGCTGAACAGTTGGATCGGTCAGGAGGTCCGCCCGCTCGGCGTCGACCTTCAGTTCTCCCCAAACTTCTACGTCACACTCGGAGCAACCGCGTTTCGGGGCAACGACACGATGGGAACGGAGCTCTCCGACCGCGGCTGGACCTTCGGCAACCGCCTCTCTGTCTATAGCGAGGATCTTCCGCAGCCGGCCGGGCAGCCGAACACGAAGCCCATCGGTCCCGATCTCGACGGCAAGAACGGCTACTCAGGACGCATTCGCCTGCAGCTTCCCGAACGGGCCATGATCCAGTTCACGCGCATCGACAATCGCGCCACGCTGGT
>QHVS01000012.1 GCA_003223635.1 Acidobacteriota bacterium
CGTCTCAAAACGAGCGTTTCTGCGATCAGGCCGAGAATTCCCAGGGGCGCAGCGAAGGCCAGGAAATCCACCATCCTGGTTCCTCCGTTTTCGAGCCGAAACTCGTGGTCGTGAACGAAGGACTTGAACGCCCCACGCTGCATCGCGTCCTGAAAATAATCCGGGCGCTGGAAGGTGGTGATCCGCGATGTGAATTCCTGCGCAATCCCGAAATGGCGCGCTTGCCACGTGACTTCTTCGCCTGCTTCGATCAGGCCGCTCGTTCGACCGCGCACCGCTCGCTCACCTGTGTGCGAGACGGACTTCATGTGCAGGTCAAGATCGCGCGCCGCGTCGAAGCAGCGATCGAGAGGAGCGTTGATCCACGTTTCGATTCGGATCGTCTGCATCTTTCCAGGCCTACGGTTCGGCGCTACGCGCGAAGCTAGGCCGCCGGGGGCTTTGGAACTGTCTGAAGGAGTGTTTGAACCAACTCTCGGGCGACGTCCGTCAGTTTCTTTCGGACCGTTTTATCGGCTGGCGTGCCCGGCACGCCTGATGAGACAGGGTTGGACCATGTGAACGCCGCGACAGTCTCGCCGGTCTGCGTGCGGACGAGGCGAACAGACGCGCTCTCCGGAAGCGCGTCGTATTTCCGCCCGGTGGTGCTGACCACAAGGACGCCATCGACGCCTCCGCGTGCCAGGGACTGGAGAGCCTTGGGCGTCAGCTCCTGGGTCGCCGGAACCTCGAATGTTCTGAAGCCTTGGTTGTAAAGTTCGATGCCCATCGCATTCGCGAGAGAATTGCCGGTCACGATAGCGATGGACCTGATCGGGGGAGCGTGCCTGGTCGGCGGAGCCTGTCTGGAAGCACAGGAAGCGCTAACGCAGATGAATAGGATGGATAGGAACTTTCCCGCTGCTGGTTTCATCACAGATCTCGAGAGATTAGCACGCGGGAGTTAGATGTCCTGGCACATCACAGCTAACTACTCGGCTTCGCGGGAAGCCATCTGGAACCACGCGACTGCCCTGGCCGCGAATTGAGGAACATCGGGCGGCGCTGTGCCAAAGCGCTCGCTTATCTCTCGCTCGAGGAAGGCAGCCACCTCCTCCTTCCCCGGGTTCAGCGAGAGCAAATCTAACAGCGAGTCGACGATGCACTCGTACTCGTCTCGCGGCGCGCCGGCCTGGAGCAGGCCCGCCGGATCCCACCCGTTCAGAAGAGTCAGCAGCTGGCCTTCCCAGGTTCGGAGCGCTTTTCGTTGCTTGGTTTGCACGTAGGCATTATCCCACGCCGGATCGGTCTCTTTTCGCGGCGGATCTCCTTATCTACACATCCGGTGGTCTACTGCCGGAAGAGATTCTTCAAGATGAAAATGGCGTTCGCCGGGCGCTCCGCCAGGCGGCGCATCAGGTACGGATACCACTCGGTTCCGAACGGGATGTAGACGCGCATCCGCCAGCCGTCCTTGACGAGCTGCTGCTGAAGGTCGCGGCGGACGCCGTAGAGCATCTGAAACTCGAACGAGTCGGGCGAGATGTTCTCGCTTTTCGCAAACGCGATGGTGGCGTCGATCATCTTCGGATCGTGCGTGGCGATGCCGTGATAGATGCCGCTCGTCAACAGCATCTTCATCAGCTTCACGAAATTCGCGTCGACATCCGCCTTGGCCTGAAAGGCGATCTCCGGCGGCTCTTTGTACGCGCCTTTGCACAGGCGAATGCGAATCCGCTCCGCGCAGAGACGCTCGACATCGCGTTCGCTGCCGTAGAGATAGGACTGAATCACCGCGCCGACCTTCCCCGCGTTCCCCGGCTGACGGTGCATCTCCCGAACGAACTCGATCGTCTTCTCGGTGTAGGCCGAGCCTTCCATGTCCACGCGCACGAAACTTCCAAGACGTGCCGCATGCTTCACCAGATCGGAGACGATCTCGCGGGCCAGCTTCTCATCGACGTCGAGGCCCATGTGCGTCAGCTTGAGACTCACGTTCGCGTCGAGCTTTCGCGCGGCGATCTCGTCGAGCAGCTCGTGATAGAGCGAGGCGCTCTCCTTGGCCTCGCCGGTGTTCGTGACGTTCTCGCCGAGGTTATCGACGCTGACGCTCATGCCTTGGGCGTTGGTGTGAGCGGTGGCTTCCAATGCGTCGTGGACGGTCATCCCGGCCACGAAGCGCTGAGAGAGACGCCGTCCCAGCGCGGAGCGTTCGGCGATGGCGCGCAACAGACGGCTCTCGGAAAGGGCGATGAAAAAAGCTCGGAACAACGCTATGCCTTCGCCACCACGATCGCGCAGACACGCTTCGCACCCGCGCGGCGCAGGACGGACGCGCAGGCGCGCAGAGTCTCTCCGGTCGTGCAAATGTCGTCGACCAGCAGAAGCGATCGGTCCGCCACCCCAGGCTGAGCCGCGAACGCGCCGCGCACATTCGAAGCTCGTTGCGCGCGCGGCAGCGACGACTGCGGCTGGCGCTCGATGCGCCGTGTCAAAAGGGACGGCTCGCAGCGCACGCCGATCCGGCGCGCCAGCGCAGCGGCAAGCAGCTCCGCCTGGTTGTATCCACGCTTGCGCAGCTTCGAGCGATGCATGGGTACGGCCACGACTCCGTCGAAGTCCATGTCCTGGCGAGCGAGAAGCAGGTCATGCAGCAGCCCGGCCAGAGGGGCGTCGAGGAAGTCGTGCCGCTCGAACTTGAACGCGTGAAGCAGCCGCTCGAGCGAACCGCGATAGTGTCCCCAGGCGTCGGTCCAATCGACCGGCAGCGGATCGTCGAGGCAGGCGATGCAGCGAAATTCGGCGCTGGAGGCGCTCCAGGGCATCGCGCAGGACTTGCACTTCCCGCCGCGGATCACCGGCAGCGACGCCCAGCATGACCGGCAACAGGAGGCTTTCCGCTCGCGCCAGGGCAGCTCGCCCGCGCAGATGACGCACGGCGCATGCAGAACGATTCGCGCCGTCTCCCGTCCCAACATCAGTAACGCCGAACGCACGGCGGACATTGTAATCGTGCATCGCGAAGGAGTGACGATTGAACGAACCGACATCGACCCGTATAGTGACCTCCATGAAAACTGCGTTCGCTTTGCTGATGCTCGCCGCCGCGCCGGCACTGGCCCAGACCTCGGAATTCGGCATTCTCGTCGGCGGCAGCAAACGCCTGATCAGCCATAGCGATCAGGCCGCAGGAATCGGCGTCAGCGACAAATTCAAGTTCGGCAATTCCGTTCGCGAGATTTACTACGCCGTGCAGCTCGATCCCGGCACGAACTTCAAGATCAAGGCCGGACAGATCGAGGGCCCGGTGGCCTTCCAGTACCTCAACGGCAATACGAAAGCGCGCACTGACATCGCCAAGGGAAAGGTCGAGCATGTCGACGGAATCATCGACTACCGCTTCTCCGAAGTATTCGGATCGACCGGACTCTTCGGCGGCGTCGGGCTCTACCGTCAACGCGGGTCGATCACCGATCAGGCCGTTCCTGTCGAGCAGCGCGGCTCGACTGAAGAGACGAATTACGGTTTCCAAGGCGGAGTGAACGGCGATTTCCCGCTCTCCCGCCGCGTCGGCTTCGTCGCTGAAGTCGCGTATCACTGGATCAACTTCAATTACAAGCCGCGGTACATCACGCTGAGCGGCGGGTTTCGCTTCTCGTTCTGAGCACGCGTCTTGCTCCTTTCTTCCCCAAGGAGGACGCATGGCCCAGGAGCGAAATGAACGAAATCAAGGTCAGGGATCGCGGCGCATCCGCGACGTGATGACTCCCAATCCGAAGACCGTTTCGGAGAAGGACAGCATCCGCGACGCGGCGCAAATCATGGCCCGCGAAGATACCGGCGTGGTTCCGGTCGTCGAGGGGAAGAAGATCATCGGGCTGATCACCGACCGCGACATCGTGGTTCGGCTGATCGCCGAAGGAAAAGACTGCGCGACCGCACGAGTCCGCGAGGTGATGTCCAAGAGCGTGAAGGCAGTCAAAGAGGACACGCCGCTCAGCGAGGTACTCGAGCTGATGAGCAACGCGCAGATCCGGCGCGTTCCGGTGGTCAATCAGAACAACGAACTGGTGGGCATCGTCTCGATCGGCGATATCTCCACCAGGAGCGAGGAAGCCACGAAGGTCGGCAAGGCGGTCGAAGAGATCAGCGAGGGAAGGCCGAACAACTAGCGCTCGCTCTTGATACATTAGCGCGATGCAACGAAGGCTTCGCATCGCGCTCGTTTTCCTTTTTCTTCTCGCGCTCCCGCTTCACGCGGCCGAAGCGCCGCGCGGCATCACCGTCGATACGCACGCCGATACGCCGACTGAATTCCTCGAGCATCCATTCGACCTCGGCGCGTGGAACTCGCGCGGTCACTTCGATTACCCCCGGATGAAAGCGGGCGGACTGGACGCCGAGTTCTTCGCCGCCTACGTCCCGTCCAAATTCGCGAACAAAGGAGCGGCCGCGTATTGCCTGAGGATCATGGAGACCATCCACGAGATGGTCGACAACTATCCGCAATGGGTGCGTTTCGCCGACTCGACGTCTGACATCCGGAGGATCGTGGCCGGCGGGCATCGCGCGATCCTGATCGGCATCGAAGGCGGCCACGCCATCGAAGACTCGCTCGATCTTCTCCGCGCGTTCTATCGCGTCGGCGCCCGGTACATGACTCTGACACACACCAACACGAACAACTGGGCCGACTCCTCCGGCGACGAGCCGAAACACAACGGCCTCACGCCGTTCGGCAAACAGGTGGTCACGGAGATGAATCGCCTGGGCATGCTCGTCGACGTTTCCCATGTCAGCGACAAGACGTTCTGGGACGTCATCGAGACGAGCAAGGCGCCGATCATCGCCTCGCATTCGTCCGCTCGCGCCCTCGCCGATCACAAGCGCAACATGACCGACGACATGCTCCGCGCCGTGGCCGGGAATCACGGCGTGGTCATGGTCAACTTCTATCCCGTGTTTCTGTCCAACGACGTGATCAAGGCGTATCGCGAGCGCGAAGAGCGCCTCAAGCCGGCGATGGCCGAGCTGAAGGCGAAGGACCCATCGCAGGAGGGCGACGTCTATCAGGCCGGCGTCAAGAAGCTGATGGAGGACAATCCGCTGCCGAAGATCCCCTGGACGCTGATCGTCGACCACATCGATCACATCGTCCAGGTGGCCGGGATCGACAGCGTCGGCCTCGGATCGGACTTCGACGGCATCGGCGACACTCCCCGCGGGATGGAGGACGTCAGCCACCTGCCGGCCATCCGCAAAGAGCTGAAGGAGCGAGGATACTCGGACCGCGATATCCGCAAGATCATGGGCGAGAACTTTCTGCGCGCGTTCGCCCAGGCGGAGAGGGTGGCGCGGGAGATGAGGAAGTAGAGCCGCGTGTTTAGTGCTCGGTAATACCCGTCTCTACCGAGACCTCTGAGGGATGAGGGATGAATACGGCTGATCATCCCTCATCCCTCTGCCCTCATCCCTTGTTCATTCATGACCTACTCACCGAGCACCCGTCACCGCTACGCACCGGAAATGCCGCGAGCACAACTCCCGTTTCCCCTGACCGTGAAACGAATCGTCCTCGTTCCCATCGCCCTTCTCTTCACAGCCACTGCCATCGCCGCCGATGCGCCGCGGCTGGGCAACAAAGCTGAACAACTGATCAGCGAGGCGCTTCCCGTCTGCAGCGAAGAGGCGAAGATCAGCCGCGCCGCGATGCTGCATGACTTGCCCCCCAACCTGGTCGGAAACGCAGTTCAAGTGCAGAGCAAGCGCCAGTCGTGCGACGGGCAATGGGTGGCCGTGATCTCCAACGAGGGGGGCTTCTACATCGGCACCCCGTGGTTTCTCGACGGCATGGAGGGGACGATCGAAGAGAAACTGAAGAGCTTTGCCTGGAAGTTTCTGAAGGAAAACTTCACCGCGGTGGTGGGTCGGCAGAAGACGCGGGAAGGCTTTTACAAAGTGAAGCTACTGGAGACGACTGAGCGGGGCAAGATTCCGTTCGAAGGGGAGATCGATCCGGCCGGGACGATCTTCTTCATGGGAAACTTTTTCCCTCTCAACTCCGACTTCCGCACGTCGAAGCTCAAAGTGTTCGAGCCATTCGTGGCTGACTCACCGAGCCGCGGAGTGAACAATGCGCCTGTGACGGTGATCGAATTCTCCGACTTCGAGTGTCCGTCGTGTCAGCACGCGGCGGGATTCCTCAAGCCCATCCTCGACAGGTACGGCGACAAGATCCGCTACATCCGCTACGACCTGCCGTTGATCAATATGCATCCGTGGGCCTTCTCCGCGGCCGTGGCCGGCCGGGCCATCCATCGTCAGAAGCCGGAGCTGTTCTGGGACTACAAGGAGCAGGTCTACGCGAATCAGGACAAGCTGAACGCTTTCACCATCGACGACTTCGCTCGCCACTTCGCCCAGGATCGCGATCTCGATCTGAAGAAGTACGACGCCGATGTGGCCTCACCCGAGCTCCAGGCTTCCATCCTCGCCGGCGCCGGTGTCGCGTTCTCCAACGACGTGCGCGCCACGCCAACCTACATGGTCAACGGCGCCACCGTCGATCCAGGAAATGACGGAAAGGCGCTGGAGGCGTATGTCGAGGGGCTTTTGAAGAAGTAGATCTCAGCGCTCGGTGCTCTGTAGCAAGCCTTCACAATCTACTGAGCACCGAGCACTGAGCACCGTCACACCGCCTGCCAAACCAGATCCAAAAACGCTTTCAGCATCCGCCCTGTAAGCCCCCAGATTTCGTATCGGTCGTACTGGTAGAAATACGCCGGATAGTTTCGGTCGCGGAATGAGACGTAGCGCACTTCGGGCTGGGCCGGCCGGAGTAACGCGTCCATCGGAACTTCGAAAACCTCCGCCACTTCCGCTTCGCGCAGTACGTAGTCGATCCGCGTGGTGATCGTGCCGACGAATGGAGCGACGAGAAATCCGCTGTTGGTGATGAGATCGTCCAGGCGTCCGATCAGCTCGACGCTGCCGCGATCGATGCCCACCTCCTCCTCGGCTTCGCGCACGGCGGCTTCCTCGAGCGCCTCGCCATCTTCCACCCCGCCGCCGGGGAAGGCGATCTGGCCGCTGTGCGCCGCGAGATTCGCGGCCCGCCGGGAAAAGAGAATGGACCAGCCCTCGTCGCGCCGAATCAGCAGGATCAGGACTGCGGCGCGGCGATACTCGGGAGCATCGATGGCGATGGCCGGACGCGCGGTAAGAAGTGCGCGAAGCCGCTCCAGCGAGCGGTCATTGAATCGCGACACGGGCCCAGGCCTCCGGCGCGAGCATCGGAATCCCTTCCATCGCGTGGTAGAGGGCCAGCGTTCCGCTGCCGAGCGTGCCGGGCAACTCCACCGTCGTCGTCTCGCCCGGCGCGAGATCGCACGGAAACTCCAACCATCGATCGTAGATCTCTCCTCCGTTGTAGAAGATTTTCGCGATCAGCCGGTAGCCTGGAAAGCCGTACACGCGGGTGTGCAGCGTCGACTGGCCGTCGTTGCGGATCGTCAGCGTGTTGCCTGTTAGGCGGAGAAGCTCCAGGCGGGGAAAGAGGGGAAGGCTCTGTGAAGCGTAGACAATCTTGTCTGCGCTCGCAGGCAGGATAGCCTGCGCTCCACTGAGAGCGTCGATGTATCCCTTTACCGTCAATTCCATTCGCGCGTTTTCCTCGAGCCAACGTCGCTGCGCGGCGGAGGGATCGGGCAGATCGCGCACGAAGAATTCGGCGAGCGCGGCGACTTCTCCTTCACCCAGCGGGATCTTTACGACGCAGTCATTCGGCATCTCGGCGAACTGCGCATAGTCGCTGACCGCCACCGGCTTTCCCGCCTCGAAGGCACGGATCAACGTCCCGGATGTCTCCCCCGCAGTCGGATACCGCAGGTTGACCAGCCGGTCGACCGCTGCGTAGTGCGAGGCGAACTCCTCGTCGGCCACGTATCCGGTGAACGTGATTCCCTCCGATCGAAACGCCGTGACATCGATGTTCGGCGCTGGATCGCCGACGACCAGAAGCCGTAACCGCGGGTGGCGAGCGCGGGCCTGCCCGAACGCCTCGAGCACCACCTCCGGACGCTTCGACGAGTTGAGAAAGCCAAACAGGCCGATGACGCGCTCATTCGTCTCACTGCGTCTGGTGTGCGTCGCCGGTTGCGGCAGGTAGGGATGCGGAACGACGTGAATCGGAGCTCGAACGCCGTGCGAGCGCAGAACGTCGGTTGTGTACGATGACGGCTCGGGAGCGATTGGCGACGTCGATCGACGCGGGCAGCAGGAAGTTGCCCATCTCGCTGTGCAACCCGGCCGCCCTCCCCCGCGCCCACGCCTCCCCCGCCGCCCCATGATTGGCCCGCAGCGCGCTGACATATCCCTCCACGTCGCCGCGCGCCAGCGTCATCTCTACGATCAGATGGTGCAACACGACGTCGTGCAGCACGACCACGCCGGGGTGGGCCATCGCCTCGCGATAGACGAACTCGTGATGCGGATTGTTGCCCAGTTGATAGATTCGCAGGTCGGTCGTCGCAGGTCGCAGGTCGGCCTCGCCGACAGCTTCAACGTCGATCTGTTGGCGAAGCGCGGGGATGAGCATCGAGGCGTAATGCGCCACGCCGGTTTTTGCCGGAGGCAGCGGCGTGAACATCACCACCTGTTTCACGCCGCGGTTCCTCTGGCGCGCTGCGTCAGGTAGGCCTCGATGAATCCGTTCAGATCGCCATCCAGCACGCGCTGCACGTCGCCGACTTCGTAGCCGGTGCGCAAGTCCTTCACCATCTGATACGGCTGCATCACATACGATCGGATCTGGCTCCCGAAGCCGATCTCCTTTTTCACGCCTTCCAGCTTGACCTGTTCTTCCTGTCGCCTCTCCACTTCGAGCTGATAGAGACGGCTGCGGAGCAGCTTCATCGCCACATCGCGGTTCTTGTGCTGGCTCCGCTCGTTCTGGCAGGTGACCACGATGCCGCTCGGCAGATGGGTGATGCGCACCGCCGAGTCCGTGACGTTGACGTGCTGCCCGCCGGCGCCGGAGGATCGGTACGTATCGACGCGCAGATCTTTGTCGTTGATCTCGATCTGAATCTCTTCGTCGATGTCGGGAAAGACATAGACCGAGGCGAAGGAAGTGTGGCGGCGCTTAGCGGCGTCGAAGGGTGAGATGCGCACCAGGCGATGCACGCCGTGCTCCGACTTGAGATAGCCGTAGGCATAGTCGCCGCGGACCATGAACGTGGCGCTCTTGATTCCCGCCTCCTCGCCGGCCTGGTACTCGACCATCTCCGTCGACCACCCTCTGCGCTCGCAGAAGCGGAGGTACATGCGCAGGAGCATCTCGGCCCAATCCTGCGACTCGGTGCCGCCG
Source organism: Acidobacteriota bacterium (assembly GCA_003223635.1). Classification (GTDB taxonomy): domain Bacteria; phylum Acidobacteriota; class Thermoanaerobaculia; order Gp7-AA8; family Gp7-AA8; genus QHVS01. The sequence goes on from QHVS01000012.1 coordinate 9,347, forward strand.
GCGCCGGGATGAATGGCCACGATTGCGTCGCGGTCGTCATGCTCGCCGGAGAACTTCATCGTCATCTCGATCTCGTTGATCTCCTGCTCGAGCTGCGACACCAATTTCTCGATGTCGGCCTCGACATCTTCGCCGTCGCGCTGCAGCTCCAGCAGCACGTCCAGCTCTTCCTCTTTGGTGTTCAGAGATTCGGCGGCGGCGATCCGTTTCTCGAGCCGGGACCGCTTGCGGCCGATATCCTGCGCCGTCGCCGGGCTGTCCCAGAAGCCTTGAGCGGACATCGTGCGCTCGATCTCGGTGAGCGACGCGCCAGCGGAATCGAGGTCAAAGATAACTCCGGACCGAGGCGAGACGGTCTTTGAGAGCGGGGATCTTGGTTAGTGTTTCTTCTTTCATATCTCTTTCATGAGGGATGAGGCCTCCGGTCGAGATTCATCCCTCAGCCCTCATCCCTCATCCCTCTTGGTCGCGCAACAGCGACGATTACAGCGAAACACGCACACCACGCAAACCAATCCCCAAATCTTACATACGCGGTCGTCGAATGTCGCGCCTGGAACGTGGCGTTGATCGTCCCCTGGCGATTCATCGGAAGCTCCTCCACGATGCGGCCGGTGGGGTCGATGAATGCGGAGATCCCGGTGGTGGCCGCCCGCAGCAGAAAGCGATCCGTTTCCACCGCCCGCAGGCGAGCCTGATTCAGATGCTGTCGGGGAGCCGATGTGCCGTCATACCACGCGTCGTTCGTGATCGTCACCAGCACTTCCGCTCCATGCACGACCTGAGTGCGCGGAATCTGCGGGAAGACGATCTCGTAGCAGATCGCCGGCCCGTAGCGCAGGCGTCCGATCAGCGGCGTGTCCTTCGTTCCGAACGCGAACGTCCCGACTTCGTGCACGAGTTTGTTGGCGAAGAAGAGCATCTTGCGCAGCGGCACATACTCGCCGAACGGCACGAGATGCATCTTGTCGTAATGCCCGATGGTCCGGCCGGCGCTGACCAGAAAAGCCGCGTTCCAGATCCGGTCGGGATTCTGCGGATCGAGGGCCACAGAGCCGAGGATGATGTCCACGCCGTGGTCACGCGAGAGGCTCTCCACTGCTCTGCGGTAGAAATCCGTCGTGGCGAAGGAGAGGGGCACGGTCGATTCCGGCCAGATGACGACCTTCGCGCCGCGGTCGACCGCCTCCTGCGTGAGCGACATCATCCGCCCGAAGATGTCCAGCAGATTCGCGTCGTTCCAGCGCATCTCCTGCGAGATGTTCGGCTGAATGAGCGCGGCGCGGATCGACGGATCGTCCGTGGGACGGGCGATGACCTTCGCCGCGACGACTCCGGTCATCCACCAGACGAAAGAGACGATGATCACCGAGCCGGCGACGATCGTCGCATGCATGCCGCGCGGGCGCTGGCTGATCCACCAGGACAGCAGCGTCGCCGGCAGCAGGATCAGGATGCCCAGGGCATAGGGGCCGGCCACCCGATCAAACTGAATCAGCGGTGAGTAATCGACGATCGCCGCGGCGAGCAGATTCCATGGATTGCCGGTGAGAACGAACGTGCGCGCGTACTCCACGGCCGCCCACGCCAGCGGCACCAGAAGCCAGCGCCGAAACGCAGCGCGCGGCGAAATCCGCCAGAAGAGCCACCCGAACATCCCGCCGTACAGCCCCAGGATCACGCAGAGCGCGATCAACAGTAGAAAGGCAGTGACGTACGGCAGTCCGCCGTAGTGCGACATCACCCGCACGATCCACGGCACCATCATCAGCCAGGCTACAAATTGCGAAAGCCAGCCGAGAAAAAACGACTCCCAACCTCCGCCCGACTTCGTGAGCGCAAGCAGCAGCGGGATCGGTGCGATGAAGATCAGCCAGGCGATCGAGTAGTTCGGGAAGGAGATGGCGAAGAGGACGCCGGACAGGACGGCGAGGACAGAACGATGAACGATGAACGATGAACGATGAACCATTACGACCGACGGGGCGCGAGCTCGTTCATCGTTCCGCGTTCATCGTTCATCGTTATTTTTTGAACAGCGCGTCAAACGCCTTGCGCGCATCGTCCGGCGTCTGGATCTTACCGGGCTTGTCCGCGGCGAGATCCCTCACCACTTTGGCCTGGAAGAACGTGCATTCGTTGCGGGCGTGTTTGTTCGCCACACGAGCCGGAATCTTCTCCCGGCACTCCCATGTGGCGGTCGTATCAAAGAAACGACAGTTGCCACAGGTATGGAGATCGGCGCCGCACTTCACGCAGGTTTCATCGAACGTAGGCGCGTCGAGAGCCACGCGCTGCTGACCGCAGCGGTTGCACTTGAACACTTCCGGACCGAAACCGCCGGCGGTGCGACCTCGTGGCGCGCCTTCGATGCGCTGCCGCTGCGGCTCGGGACGCGGTCCCTGCGGGCGCGAATCGCTGCCACCCGGACGGTACGAACTGTACCCGCCTCCGTCCTGATATCCCTTATGTTTGTATTTGCGATCGCTCACATTCACCTCACGAAAACACGTGGAAGAGCACCCAGAGGACCAGACCGATGCCGATAATCAAGACAATCAGCCGGATCGCCACTTTCGCCATCTTCAGAATGACCCAGATGACGGCAATGACAATAAGAATCCCGAAGAGCTCCGCGAGACTGGGCATGTCGGGGGTGGCGTCAGTGTAGCAGGTTCGGTGGCCTAGACAATCAAACGCACCGGCTGCTCGATGTATTGCCGCAGCGTGCGCAGGTACTCCGCGCCGGCGGCGCCGTCTACAACGCGGTGATCGCAGGACATGGTGACCTTCATCCGATCGCGGATGACGACCTGCTTGTCGATCACCACCGGCTGCGAGGTGGCCGCACCGATCGCCAGGATCGCTACGTTCGGCGGATTGATGATCGCCGTGAATTCTTCGATACCCCATGCTCCGAGGTTGGAGATGGTGAAGGTGGAGCTCTGATACTCCTCCGGGCGGAGCTTGCGGTTCTTCGCCTTCTCCGCGAGCGCCCGGACCTCATTGGCAATCTCGATGAGCGACTTCTGATCGGCATCGCGCACCACCGGCGTGATCAGGCCCTCCGGCGTGGAGACGGCTACGCCGATGTTGATCTGACCATGCAGAGCGATGGCCTCGTCGCCCCAGCTCGCGTTCACGTTGGGATGATGCCGGATGGCCAACGCCGCCGCGCGGATGACGAAGTCGTTCACGCTGATCTTCGCCTGCTCGATCTCATTGAGCTGCTGCCGAAGCGAAAGAAGATTCGTGACGTCGTAGTCGACGGTCAGATAGAAGTGAGGGATCGGCCCGGTCGACTCCGCGAGGCGCTTGGCGATGGTGCGACGCATCGTGGAGAGAGGGATGGATTTCTCCTCGAGTGTCTGCTGTGGAGCGGCGGGCTTTAGCCCGCCGATCGGCGGCCTGAAGGCCGCCGCTCCACTACCAAACTCCTTCACGTCCCTCGCGACGATCCTTCCCTGTGGACCGCTGCCCTGGATCGCTTCGAGGCTGACGCCCAACGAGCTGGCCATCTTGCGCGCCAGCGGCGACGAACGGCGGCGTGACGACTCCGCCTGCGGCATGGCCACCACGTTCGTCTTCTGCGCCTGCGTGCGATCGATGCGTGGCGCCTTCATCTCGATCGCCTCGGCGTACTCGCCGGTGGTGTGCTTGATCGAATCTTTCTTGTCGATGACGCGGCGCTGCTGCGGTTCTGTTTTCGCCGGCGCCCCACTCTTCTCTCCCGCGCCGAGAATCGTTGCCAACCGTTCGCCCACCGGCACCATCTGCCCTTCCTGGACTGACACATCGCCGAGCGTGCCGTCCTGCTCCGCTTCGAGATCCAGATTCACTTTGTCCGTCTCGATCTCCAGCAGCGGATCGCCCTTCTTGACCGCCTCGCCCGCCTTCTTGTACCAGCGGATGACCTTCCCCTCGGTCATGGCGTCGCCCATTTTGGGCATGATGATTTCCATGAATTCAGGACCTGTACATGACCCGTTTCACAGCTTCGATGACATGCTCTTCGTGCGGAGTAGCCAGTAATTCCAGATTGCGCGCATACGGCATCGGCACATCCTCGCCGGTAACGCGCTCTACAGGCGCGTCGAGGTCATCGAACGCCGCTTCGGTGATGCTGGCGGCGATCTCCGCGGCGGCGCCGAAAGGCTTCCACTGTTCCTGCACCGCGACACAGCGATGCGTTTTGCGGACCGATTCGATGGCCGGCTCCAGATCGAGCGGACGGAGCGTGCGAAGGTCGATCACCTCCGCCTCGATGCTCTCTTCCTTCGACAGCCTCTCCGCCGCCTGCAGCGACATCTGCAGCATGCGGCTGTAAGAGACGATGGTGACATCCGTTCCTTCGCGTGCGACGCGCGACTGGCCGAAGGGAACCGTGAAGTCGGGATCGTCCGGCACCTGGCCCTTCATTCCGTACAGCGCGGCGCTCTCCAGGAAAATCACCGGATCGCGGCCGCGAATGGCCGTTTTGAGCAAACCCTTCGCGTCGGCCGGCGTGCCCGGAGCTGCGACCTTGATGCCGGGGAAGTGTGCGTAAAACGATTCGAACGATTGTGAATGCTGCGCGGAGAGCTGCACGCCAGCGCCTTGCGGTCCGCGAATCACCATCGGGACGTCGACCTGACCGCCGGAAAAGTACCGAACCTTCGCCGCGTGATTGAGGATCTGATCCGCGGCCACGATGGCGAAGTTCATCGTCATCATCTCCACCACCGGCCGCAGGCCGAACATGGCCATCCCCACCGCCGTCCCAGCCATCCCCGCCTCGGCGATCGGCGTGTCGATCACCCGCTTCGGTCCGTACTTCTTCAGCATCCCCGCGGTGATGCGGAACGTCCCCTCGTACACCCCGATGTCTTCGCCCATGATGAGGACGTTCGGATCGCGATCCATCTCTTCCATCATGGCGTCGCGAATCGCATCCCGGTAACTCTTCTCAGCCATGTTCGTCAGCCCGTCATCCTGAGCCCGCGAACTGCGCCGTGCGCAGATGGTGCGGTGATGACACGACCCCTCACCCGCCGCTTCGCGGCACCCTCTCCCCGCTTCGCGGGGCGAGGGATCTCACGCGAGGTCCTTCTCCCCGCTTGCGGGGAGAAGGTGGCCGAAGGCCGGATGAGGGGTGTCATTAGAAGCCGCGCAGACGGCGAAGGATCTCGCCGTGAATGAGATCCTTCGCTTCGCTCAGGATGACGGAAAGTTCGCATCATCATTCCGCGACTACGTCCCGATACAGCTCGTCCGGCTCCGGAGCCGGACTCTCTTCCGCAAATTTCACCGCTTCGGCGACGCGCTGAGCGGCCTCGTCTTCCATCTTCTTGACGTCGTTGTCGCCAAGGCCGCACATCTCGGACAGGCGGGTGCGGAGGATGACGATCGGATCGCGGTGCTTGTGCTCTTCCACTTCGTCTTTCGAACGATACGGCTGAAGGATGTCCGCCGCACCGTGGCCGGAGAATCGATACGTCACCGCTTCGATGCAGTACGGCTTGCCCGACTCGCGCACCTGTCGAACCGCGCGATCGGCCACGCCGCGAATGGCGAAGAGATCCTGCCCGTCGGCTTTCTCGGCCTGGATGTTGTAAGCGCGGACTCGCGCCGCGAGGTCGGTGAGCGCGGAGTGGCGCTCTACTGACGTCCCCATCGCGTAGCCGTTGTTCTCGATGATGAAGAGGATGGGACACATCCCGTCCTTGCCCCACAGGCCGGCCATGTTCATCGCCTCGTGGAACGAGCCGATGTTCATCGCGCCGTCGCCGAAATAACAGACCACGATGCGGTCGGTGCCGCGATAACGCAGCGCGTAGGCGGCGCCGGCAGCGAGCGTGACGTGTCCGCCGACGATTCCGTAGCCGCCGTAGAAACCATGCTCGACGTCGAAGAGGTGCATCGATCCGCCCTTCCCCTTCGAGACGCCGGCGGCTTTGCCGAACAGCTCGGCCATGACGCGCTTGGGATCGGCGCCGAGGGCGAGGGCGTGCGCGTGATCGCGATAGCCGGTGAAGACGGCGTCGTCCTTCCCGAGCGCGCTGATCACGCCGCTGACAACCGCTTCCTGCCCGCTGTAGACGTGCAGATAGCCACCGATCTTTCCGCGCCGGAACTCGCGCTCCGTCGCCTCCTCGAAGCGGCGGATCAAGATCATCTGGCGCAGGATGTCGGTCCACTCCGGCGCGCACGCGGCCTGATCGAGGGTAGCGGAGGCCTCTTGTTTTTGCCGGGCCATTGGGTTCACTCGCGGTGCACACCGCGAGCCCGGATTGTATGCGGCGAGGCTACGCCTCGTCGAGATTCGTGCCGCGAATGAGGTATGCCGCGGCGATCGCCGCGAGCACGGTGCCGTTCACTGCCAGGGCCATGCTGATCGACCAGCGCTGGGCGATGTACCCGGCGATCAGGTTGCCGATCGGCATCCCGCCGCGAAAGGCCAGCATGAAGATGGACATCACCCGCCCCCGCATGTGATCGGCCGTGGCCAATTGAACGAGTGAGCTGTAGAGCGAAATCACGCCGACGATGCACGCGCCGGCGCCGAAGGCGATGACCAGGCTCAGACGAAAGCTACGCGAGAAGGCGAAGGCGACGAGCAGCGCCGCGAATCCCACCTGCAGAATGAGAGCGAGCCGTCCCTTGCGCGCCGCATGGCTGGCGTACGCAACGAAGAGCGCGCCCATTACCGAGCCCAGGCCATACGACGTCAGCAGGAACGTGTAGGCCTTCGGACCGGCCGCGAAAATGACCTTCGCCACCACCGGCAGGAACGTGACGATCGGCATTCCCAGGAATGTTCCGGCGAACGCCAGGAACGTGAGCATCAGCAGCGGCCGCATTCCGATGACGAACGCGAAGCCCTGCTTCATCTCGGCCAGGATTCCTTTGCGCTCTCCCCTGCCGCGCACGACCGGCGAGCGAATGAGCATGTAGGCCACGATCACCGCGAGGAACGAGACGCCATTGAGCGCGAAGCAGGCCGCTGCCCCCCACGCCGTCAGCGCCAGACCGCCCAGGACCGGGCCGATGACCCGCGCCAGATTGAACTGCATAGAGTTCATGGCGATGGCGTTCGAGACATCCTTCGGCTTGACCAGCAGCGGGAGCAGCGACGCGTAAGCCGGTCCGCTGAACGACTGCGCGCTGCCGGTCAGGAACGACAGCAGGAAGATGTGCCAGATCTTCACCGTGTGCGTCCACAACAGCAGCGCCAGGACGAAGGCGAACGCCATCTGAAGATACTGCGAGGCCAGCATGATCTTCCGCCGCTCCATCCGATCGGCGATCACTCCGCCGAAGAGCGAGAAAAGGAGCATGGGCCCCGTGCTCAGAAAGGCATCGACGCCCAGCAGCAGCGCGGAGTCGGTCATCGAGTAGACCACCCACGCCTGCGCCAGCGTCTGCATGAACGTTCCGGTGGTCGAGGTGAATGCGCCGAACCACACCAGCCGAAAGTCGCGATAGCGCAGAGCGCTGAAGGTGCGGGCCAGTGGGCCCAGTGGTGCGGAGCGAGCTTCGGACTCGAGAGCCTCTTCCTCCGGAAGCGAGGCACTCATCGGGCGATCTTCATTCGGGCCGCGGTTCCTGAGGTGTGGGCGTGACAGATGGCGACGGCCAGCGCGTCGGAGGCGTCCGCGGACATCACCAGACCGGCGCAACCGGGAAGAAGGACGCGCACCATCTTCGCCACCTGCGCCTTCTCCGCCGCGCCGTAGCCAACCACCGCGCTCTTGACCGAGCGCGGCGCGTATTCGAAAAGATCGAGATGCGCCGTGCGTGCGGCGAGCAGGACGACGCCGCGCGCGTGCGCGAGCTGAATGAGGCTCTTCATGTTCTGGCCGGCAAAAGGAGTTTCCACCGCCACGGCCGCCGGGGATGTGCGCCTGATCACGGCCAGAAGCTCGTCATGAATCCGGCACAGACGGTCCGCCAGTTCGGCTCC
>QHVS01000369.1 GCA_003223635.1 Acidobacteriota bacterium
TCCAGTGCGGTGTCGATCCCGAATGCCCGAAACCCGCGCGCTTCGATCCGCGTGGCGAGCTGCCCCAGGCCGACCGCGGCGTCGAGCACCCTCCCGCCCTGCCGCACCTTGACCATCTCGGAAAGAATCAGGCCGAGTCGATGCTCATGACGCGGCCCGAACATTTCGGGCTGCGTCCCCCACTGGTGCGTACCGGATGCAGTCAACTACGGGTTCGGTTTTACCACCGCCGTCGCGCTGTCGCGAGAGCCGCATGCGTTCTTCACCCGTACCCAGAACTCGGAAGGCGAGTTGATCGCCGGCGTGGTGAACTCCGACTTGGTCGCTCCGGCGATCGGAGACGCGATGCTGCCGCTGTGGCCCCTGTACCACTGATACTTGAATGGTCCGTTCCCGCCGGGGATCACACTCAGTTTCGTCGTGCTGCCCAGTGACACGTTCTTCGCGCCGAGCTGGTTCTTGCCGAGAATGAACGGCGGCACGCAATCGACGAAGACGAGCACGTAGTTGAATTGATCTTTCATCCCGTCGCGCGATGCCTTCACGGTCACGATGTAGGTTCCGCCCGGCGTGTCGGGACCGATGGTGATGTGCATCGTCCGCGCCTCGGTGCCCTCGACGTCAGGAGTTCGGGTGAGGAAGGTGACCGTCGAATCGGCGGGCAGACCGTCCGAGGTGAAGGTGGTGACTTCGCCCTGTCCGGCTGGCAGGAAGTTCGTAACGCTGACGTCGGCGCTTTCGCCGACGCCCATGAACAGTTCGGTCGGCTCGACGACCAGAGCGGTGTTCGAGTTACCGAGTCCCTGTGCGCCGCCGCAGGCCGCGATGATGTCGAGGATGACGGCCGAAAGATCGCTGGCATCCGCCTTCGCCGATTTGAACAGACCGCCGGAGGTGGTGGCCACGTCCTGCATGATCGCCTTGATCGTCGCCTCCGGCGTGTTGCCGGTGGGAACGTAGATCATCGTGAGGTGGATGTCTTTCGCCGCCGCCTGCACCGCGAAGTTGTGCGCAGCGACATCATGCACGCCTGTCTGGAAGCTGCAGGTGAACGCCTGCGGCAAGGTATCGGTGACGGCAATGACGATATGCGCGGCCCCGGGGCGCCAGTTCGCATTGAACGTTCCGATCTGCGCGCCTTCGGTTCCGGTGCGTGGTCCCAGCCCGTTGACCACGGCGTTGAATGCTTCGTCGTACGGTACGCCGCCGCAGCCGCCGCTTGTGGCCATCGTGTGCACCGCGGTATCGAGATCCGCGCGGTTGCCGGGTAGCATGTTCAGCAGGACAACGACGTTGTTGTCCGGCATGCCCACCAGGCCGAACTGATAGTCGCTGTTTGACGCGGCCACCACGGCGTCGGCAATCTTTGTGACTTGCGTCTGAATCTGGTTGATGACGCCGGTCATCGAACCGGTCTCATCCACGACAAACGTGACGTCCATCGGACCGCACTGCTGGGCGTGCGCAACCGGCACACTGAGCAGAGCGATGGCTGTGACCACGGCAAAGATGAAGGCGCTCCGGTAGCGCCAGACGTTGCTGCTCGACATCGCCACCCTCCTCGAAAGTTTTTGTTGAGGGAAATCGGACGCCAGAATACACCAAATAACGGATTTGATTCAAGTTAAGGGCGCGACCTTACGATCGCCCGGCAGCCACTTCCAGCAGCTCCCGCAAGGCCTCAGGCGCGCGTTCCAGCGCCTCGGCCAGTTTCTCCGGGTCCTTACCGCCGGCTTGGGCGAGGTCGGCCTTCCCCCCGCCCTTTCCCCCGACGATCGGCGCCAGCTTCTGGATCAGCGAATTCGCC
>QHVS01000370.1 GCA_003223635.1 Acidobacteriota bacterium
GAGTTCAGTTGCTGCTGCAGCTCATGCGCGGAGTCGTCGAGATTCTGGAAGTAGGTCAGAGCGCCACGGCCGGTGAGCGCTTCCATCCGGCGCACGCCGGCGGCAAGCGATCGATCGGAGATGATCTTGAAAACGCCGATGTCGCCGGTACGGTTGACATGGCAGCCGCCGCAGAACTCGCGCGACCAGTCGCCGGCGGCCACGATGCGCACCTGATCGCCATACTTCTCGCCGA
>QHVS01000014.1 GCA_003223635.1 Acidobacteriota bacterium
TGGGCGGGAGGGCACGCGGCTGACGCGCTCCTGGCACAGGGTCAGGACGCGATCGCCGATTGCGCGCTCGACTCGCTTAGCAAAACATTCTTCATGAAACGGCGCGAGCTCGATGCGCTTCTCGACTCGACGCATATGCACGACTGGCAATCCGATCCGTTCAGCCGCGGCGCCTACAGTTACGCGGCGGTCGGAGGCAGCGGCGCTCACGATCTGCTGGCCAAACCGATTGAGGGCACGCTCTTCTTCGCCGGCGAAGCGACCAGCACTGATCAGACCGGCACGGTGGCAGGCGCGATCGAGAGCGGCAGGCGCGCCGCGCGTCAGTTGATCTGGAGTGCGGCGGCCATGCCGCCGCTCTGATCGGCACGCGAGAGCGGCGGCATGGCCGCCGCACTCCAGAGTAGAATCGCTTCCACACAGGGGGATCCCACAAATGCGCTTCCGTCTCGTGATTCTCGCTCTCCTCGCAGTCACTGCCCAGGCCCGCGTCATCTCCTACGCACCCTACACGAACCGCGTGGCCACGCCGGCTCTGCAACATCGGATGAACCGACATTTCGTGCTGTTCGAGGACAGCGGCCAGATCATCAGGACTCTGCTTCCCCTGCCGTCCTACAGTTTCGGTCAGGTGGTGCTCTACGACTCGAAGGGAGTGGAAGAGCCGCGAGTGATCTATCCGCAGGATGGCTCGTTCGTTCCGGTAACCGCTCTGGCCGTGCGGGAGGATGAGCGCCAAGTTCCGACGATTCTTCTGCAGACAGCGGACGGAAACTCGCCGGTGTGGCTGCTCAGCACAGACGCTGGGGTCACGTGGACCAAGCTCTCCCTGAAGAGCGCATTTTTCTACGCTGGTTCATATCCTGACTACGGCGGTCCGTACGTCCGCGCGAACTACAATCCGATCCGGATTGGCACGCGCGATTTCCCGTTCGTGCTCGTGCCGTCTGTCGGATTGGCGACCGCGGCAATCGTCGCCATCGGCAGTGACGGCGCCGTCAAACAGCTCGTCCCCCCTTTGCTTTCGACGCAGCTCATCGGATCGGATCGTGAAGGACGGCGATTCCTCGTCGCTGCGTTGAATCCCACCACCATGCGGGACCTCGATGTCTTCATCGTCGATCTCGCCGGCAATCAGACTCCGTCGCTCACCTTTTCCTCGACCAGCGCGCAGGGATGGATCACGCCTATCGGCGCCGTGTATCTCAACCTGACGCAAAACAACCAATCGACGATCCTCTACTACAAGTACTTCTTGCTCGTGCCGCCTGAAAAGATTGCGGCTTCGACGAACACGCTGTTTGCCGTTCCCACAGCCGACTATTCCGGTGCGTGGATCCTGGAGCGAGGTCCTGGCAAGCCGACGATTCTCTCCCTGCACACGCCCGCCGCGGGCCTGTTGAAACAGTGGGAAGACGTCTCCGCGCCGGAAGTCGAGGCGCTGCATCCCTCCGCGTCCGGAACGCGCGTGCTGATCCAGGTGCATCGGCCGCGGCAGAGCGTCGATCAGATGATGTTCAAGGATCCGGCGCTGGCCGTGTGGCATGTCGGTGATCCGGCTCCTCGCGCGTACGACGAACTGTTTCTCAGCGAGACCGCAGCGAAAGGATTCGTCCACCTCGATGTCGACGCCATCGAAAGCGGAGAGCCGTTCGTGTTCGATTCGGGCGGCGCTGCCCAGTTTTTCCCAGTCCCTATCTCACCGCCGACAGGCGGGGGTGGTGGTGGCAGCGATGTCGTGCAGGAATGGGGGGTGGTGCGGGCTTCGCTGGCCCAGCGCCTCGTTCTTCCCTCGGTTGGCCGCACGCAGGGTGCATTCAACAGCAATTGGGTCACCGATCTCACGCTGCACAACCCGAACGACTCGTTCGTCGAAGTCACTCTGCATTGGGTACGGAACGGGGTGAGCAGCCTGATCGACGACTCGGCCCCGGTGACGCTCACGCTGCAGGCGCATGAGATCCGCGCGATCAACGACTTCGCCAAAGCGCTGTTCAGTGCCGACTCCGGCGTCGGCGCGCTGTTCATCACGCCAACCGTAGGCAGCTCAATCAACGTCACGAGCCGGACCTACTCCACCTCGGCGCTCGGCACGTACGGTTTCGGAATGAACGGCATCGATGTCTTTGCGGCGGCCAGTCCGCGATTCCCGGTCACGTTCTCCGGCGCGTTCCAGGGACCGAACTTCCGCACCAACCTGACGCTCACGGATGTCTCGGGCGCGCCTGCGGGCGCGATCCTCGGAGCAGCCGGCCCCTCCGGTCCGTCAGCCAGCGACATCACGGTGACGGGGACGCCGACCTACGGCCAGCAGCAGATCAACAGCGTCGGCAATCTCCTCGGGCTCACGTCGCTCGATACCGGCGCGCTGGTCGTGCAGCCGACCAGCGGCCAGGCCATCGCCTCCGTGTTTGTCATCGACAACCGCACCAACGATCCGACGTTCTTCCCGCCTGACATTCCGGCCTCGGTCATGCGAGTCATTCCGGCCATCGGCCACATCGACGGCGCGAACGGATCGAAATTCCGGAGCGACCTCTATCTCTACAACCATTCGGCGGAGGTCAAGACAGTGAACCTGCAGGCCAAACTGTGGGACGTGCCGGAATCGCCGACGACGATTCCTCTCACACTTCTGCCGCACGAGGCGCGCACCATCCGCGACGTCCTCCTCACCGCCTTCGGCAAGACCGGCATCGCCAGGCTCCGCTTCACTATCCAGGGTTCATCGACCGATACGAGCGTGCGCGTCACGTCGCGGACCTACACCATCGATGCGAACGGCGGAACGTACGGATTCCTCATGCCGCCGCTCAACAGCTTCCAGTCCGGGAGTCCCGGCGACACTCTGGACATCCTCGGCTCTTCACTCGACAAGCGCTTCCGCACGAACCTGGGACTGGTAGACCTCGCCGCGTTTTATTCGTCGCGCCAGCCCCGCGTCCGAGTGGACATCGTCGACAACAAAGGGACGACGCTCGATTCATTCGAGACCAGCGTTCCCTCCGCCGGCGGCATGCAGATCGGCGATCTCTTCCGCGGCCGCGGTCTGCCGGAAAGCTCGACGTCGGTCCTGATCCGCGTCACGGTGCTCGATGGGATGGTCGGCGCCTACGCGGCCATGCTCGATAACGGCACGAACGATCCGACGTACATGGCCGCAAATCTCGCCGCAAAAAAGTAACGCCGGCTACCTGCCGGCGCGGGCTAGTAGCCCGCGCACCCGCCGGCGAGTCGCCGGCGGTACTAGTGCTCCCTCGTGCTGCTCGTCTGCAGCATCTCCAGGAATTCCTGGGCCGGGACGGGGAAGCCGAAGTAATAGCCTTGTACTTCGCGGCAGTCGTGTTTCTTCAGGAACTCGAACTGAGGCTTCGTCTCCACCCCTTCGGCCACCACGCGCAGGTTCAGTCCCTGGGCCAGCTCGATCACCGAACGGACGATCGCCGCGTCCTCCATCCGCTCCGGCAGATCTTCTACGAAATTGCGATCGATCTTCAGCGCGTCGATGGGGAACTTCTTCAAGTAGCTCAGTGAGGAGTGACCGATGCCGAAGTCGTCGATGGCGATGGTAATGCCGCTCTTCCGAAGCTCGGTGAGCTGCTTGAACGTCAGATCGACGTTCTGCATGGCCACGCTCTCGGTGATCTCGAGTTCCAGCGCGTGCGGGTCGAGTCCGGAGAGCCGAAGCGCCGTGTCCACGCCTTCGATCAGCGACTGCTCGCGGAACTGCCGGGCGGAGAGATTCACGGCCACGCGAAAATCGGGATAGCCCATCTCCCGGAACGCCTTGGCCTGCACGCACGCCGTCCGCAGCACCCAGTCGCCGATCACGGTCATGAAGCCGCGGTCTTCGGCGACGGAGAGGAAACTTCCCGGCAACATCAGCCCGCGCTCCGGATGTTTCCATCGCAGCAGCGCCTCCATGCCGACGATCTTCATCGAGCGGATGTCGATCTGCGGCTGGTAGTACACCTCGAATTCGTTGCGCTCCATGGCCTGGTGCAGTCCGCTTTCCAGCGCCAGGCGCTCCTGCATGTCGCGGCTGAGGTCCTGGGTCGACATCTCGTAGGTGTTCCGCCCCTCGGACTTGGCGCGATACATGGCGTTGTCCGCGTTCTTCAGCAGAGTCTCCGCATCTTCGCCGTCATCGGGATAGACGGTGATGCCGATGCTGGTGGTGATGTAGAGACGGTGTCCGTCCACCTGCACCGGTTCGGCGACGGCGCGCAGAACCTTCTGGGCCATCGATGCGGCATCCTGCCTGGTCGCCAATTCCTGCAGGACGATCGTGAATTCGTCGCCCCCCACCCTGGCCACGACGTCGCCTTCGCGCACGGCGGCCTTCAATCGCGTGGCGATTTCGCGGAGCATCACATCGCCCATGCTGTGGCCGAGCGAGTCGTTGACGATCTTGAAGTGATCGAGGTCGAGATAGAGGACGGCGACGACTGATTTTCTGCGTTGGGCCAGCGCAACAGCGAGCGTCAGGTGTTCCTGGAAGAGGCGTCGGTTGGCCAGGCCGGTGAGCGCGTCGTGGTAGGCCTGATACTCGAGATGCTGCTCGGCGCGCTTGCGATCAGTGAGATCGCGGATATGGCCGATCACGCCGGAGATCGTCCCCTTGATATCGAATTGCGGGCGGAAGACGGCGGAGATCCACCCCTGGCGGTCGCTGCCCAGGATGTTGTAGTACGTCTCGTTGAGGGTAATGGTCTCGCCGGCGAGGGCGCGGGCCAGGAGATCGTCGACGCGCTGGTCGCCGAGGTTGGGGATGAAGTCGGCGGCGCGCTTGCCGAGGACTTCCTGGGTGGAGAGGCCGGTGAGCTCCTCCATGAATCGGTTCCAGACGAGGCATCGCAGGTCGCGGTCATACACCACGATCCCCTCGGCGGCGTTGGAAGCGATGTCGGTGGCCAGTTGCCCGGCGTCGCGCTCGCGCGCTTCGTATTCGCGTTCCCGCGGCGTGCTCTCGAAACGGTCGTCGTGGGAGGGACGGCTCTCGCGACGCAGCTTGAATCGCGGCTCGCGCTGAGTGAGAGAGAGAGTGATGGAGACGAACGCTCCGGCGATGACAATGCACACCGCGATCAGGGCGGCGGCGATGACGATTGCTAGAACGATGAGGGCAGCGGAGATGACTATCTCGGCCGGCTGCATCTGCTTCTGATGAGTTTCGTCGACCCAGCCCGATCTTGCAATAGAAACTTTGAGTGATGTGGCACAGGCACTCCTGCCTGTGCCGCACAGACAAGAGTGTCTGTGCCACACCTATCGCGGTAAATTTGCCTTCTGCAATTCCGCACGCAGCGCCGCCCAGCGCTTCAACACGTCGTCGCTGGCCTGCAGACGATCGGTCACCGCGGCCATCGCTTGCGTCGTCGGAGCGTCGTCCGATCCCTGCAGCAGCGACAGCAGCGTACTCAGCGATCCGCGAACGCGAGTCAATGTCTCCGGCTGTGTGACCGTATCGCTCCCCTCTCCTCCTTCCAGCTCCGCTGCGCGTTTGGCCAGATCGTCCTTCAGTCGCGTGCGATATCCGCGCAGCTCTTCCAGCGCATTGCCCAACTCCACCATCCGGTTGTAGACGGCCATGGAGAGATCGAACTGCTGCTGCAGGCCGGCAGTGGGCGTCTTCACTCGCGGATCCAACTTCACGATCAGCGGCTGCGTCGTGCTCTGGCCGTTCGACGTCAGTCGGATCGTGTACTGACCCGGCATCGCCCACGGAGAGGTGGGAGCGGGCGGAGTGTCGTGGAAAATCGCGGCAATCGGATACGAGCGCTCCACGCCGGGCGCGGGCGTGTAGAGCAGATCCCAAACGAAGCGATGCATGCCCGGCGCGGTCGACAACACTCGCTGCGGGCGGATCCAGTACCACGGAACCTGCCCTTCGTCTTTCGGCGATTCGACTTTGTCGGTGCTCGAATAGCGGCGAACCAGCTTCCCACCGGAGTCGAGAATCTCGAGGGTGATCGGCGACACGGCCGCTGACTTCAGGTAGTAGTCGATCACCGCGCCGTCGGGAGGATTCTGACCGCCCGGCTCGTCGGGCGGCAGCGGGGTGTCGGTGTTCTTGTTCCAGCGGAAGCGCCAGGCTGGAGCGGGCTTGAACAGGTACGCGTCGACCTTCGCCGCCGAGTCACTCTGCCTCAATGGCTCTATATCGTCGAGGATCCAGAATCCGCGGCCGTGCGTGGCCACCACGATGTCGTCGTCCTTGATGATCAGATCGCGAATCGAGCTGGCCGGCATGTTCAGGCGCAGAGACTGCCAATGATCGCCATCGTCAAAGGAGACGTACACCTGTTGCTCGCTGCCGGCGAACAGCATCCCTTGGCGCTTCGGATCTTCGCGGACCACGTTGATCGTCCCGCCGTCGGGAATGCCGTTGGTGATGTGCGTCCAGGTCTTGCCGCCGTCTCGCGTCCGGTAGATGTGCGGGCGGAGATCGTCGAGGCGGATGGTGTTGATCGCCGCGTACGCTGTGAGCGCATCGAAGTGCGAAGCGTCCATGATGGACACCTTCGCCCAGGGGCGCAGGTCGGGAGGGGTTACGTCGCTCTACGTTTTCCCGCCGTCGGTAGTTACGTGGATCAACCCGTCATCCGCTCCAGCGCAGATGCGATTGATGTCCAGCGGCGACGGCGCCAGCGCGTAGATCACCCCGCGCTGCGTCACCTTTACTTGCGGCGCGTAGCTGCCGACGTTTGCCGGAACGCTCCACGTCTTGCGCGTCAGGTCGGGACTCATCTGCGTCCAGCTCTTCGCGCCGTTGGCCGTCTGCCACAGCGTGTTCGATGAGAAATAAAGGATCCGCGGATCGACCGGCGAGAAGACCACCGGCATCGTCCTGATCACGCGATAGCCAGCGTCGCGAATCGGCTTGGGCGCGACGTTCTGCACCTGATGCCTGCGCCAATCCCACTTCTCGAGCTTTCCGCCGTAGATGATGTCTGGATCGAGCGGATCGGGAACGGCGTATCCATACTCTTCCACGGCGACCGGCCGCCATTCGCGGAACGTGATCTGCCCCTCATCCCCGCGGCTCTGGACGCAGGCCGAGCCGCTCTCCTGCTGCCCGCTGCAGACGCGATAGGGAAATGAGTTGTCGGCACTGACGTGATAGAGCTGCGCGGTCGGCTGGTTGTACCAGGAGCTCCACGACTCGCCGCCGTTCACCGTGACGATGGCCCCCTGATCGGAGGCGATGAGAATCGTCTTCGGATCGGCCGGATTGATCCACACGCGATGGTAGTCATCGCCGCCCGGCGCGCCGCGGAATGAACCGAACGTCTTGCCGCCGTCGGTCGACTTCCAGGTCACGACGTTGGCCACGTAGATCACATCGGGATTTTTCGGATCGGCGCGCACTTCATTGAAGTCGCCATCGCGGCCCCACAAACGGTCGTCGGTATTGACCCGCTGCCAACTTTCCCCCGCGTCGTCGGAGCGATAGACGCCGCCGAGCTTCGTGGCGCCGACGATGGCGTAGAGGCGATTGGGATTCGCACTGGAGACTTCGATTCCGATGCGCCCCAGTCCCTCCGCTGCGCCGGGAAGTCCGCTGGTCAATTGCCGCCAGTTGCTTCCGCCGTCGGTCGACTTGAACAGCCCGCTGCCCGGCCCGGTGAACGCACCGTTCTCCCACGGGCCCTGACGCGCCTGCCACAGCACCGCGTAGACGGTCTGCGAATTGGATGGATCGAAGGCCACGTCCATCCCGCCCACGTCTTCATTCTTGTATAGGACTTTCTGAAACGTGCGGCCGCCGTCGGTGGAGCGGAAGATGCCGCGCTCCTCGTTCGGCCCGTAGGGATGACCGAGGACGGCGACGAAGATGCGATTTGGATCGCGCGGATCGACGGCGATCATGGGGATCTGCTGACCGTCGCGGAGCCCAAGATGCGCCCACGTCTTTCCGGCGTCGCTCGATTTGTAGATGCCGTCACCGGTGGAGAGATCGGGACGCTGCAGTCCCTCGCCGCTGCCTACGTAGATAATGTTCGGATCGGAGGAAGCCACTGCGATCGCGCCAATGGAGCCGGTGGGCTGATCGTCGAAGATGGGCGTCCAGATGCGGCCGTAGTCGGTGGTCTTCCAGACGCCGCCGTTGTTGACGCCGATGTAAAAGACATTGGGCTGATTGCGCACGCCGACGGCGGCAACGGTGCGCCCGCCGCGGAAGGGCCCGATCATGCGCCAGCGCATCTCCTGCACCATCCGCGGATCGATCTGAGCGGAGAGCGTGGTTCCGAGGAAGAGGACCATGAGTGCGAGTCGGCGCATTGCTGACCTCCGGGCCGCGGAAGTTATCACTTGACATCGCAGCGGAGCGAATCGAGATTGTGCAGAAGCCCGGCATGCCATCCACGATCGAGCTCGCCGCCCGTCTCTCCGCAGTAGTCGACGCGCAGCAGGAGATCCTCGCCGCAGTCAACGATCCCGACGCGCTGATGCAGGTGGTGGCGACGCGGCTTCCGGACGTGGTCAACAGCGCGGGGGCCGCGATCGCTCTGCGCGAAGGCGAGGCGCTCGTAGTTCGCGCGGTGTCGCGGCACGCGCCGCCGGTGGGCACGCGCATCCCGATCGCCGGCAGCGCAGCGGGCGAAGCGATTCGCGAGCAGCGAGCAATCCGCTGCGATGACGTGAATGTCGATTCGCGCGTCGAATCGGGAGCGTTCCGCCTCTTCGGCATCCGCTCGTTCATCGTTGCCCCGATCGTAGACGGCGTCCTGCAAGCGTTCTCCACACAGCCGAACACCTTCGGCGATCTCGACGCCTACACGCTGCAGTTGCTGGCGGGACTCACCTCCGCAGCGCTGATGCAGGCCCGGGAAGCTCGCGAGCACCGGGCCTCCGAAGAGCGCTACCGCATGCTGTTCGAGCGCAATGTGGCCGGAGTCTTCCGCACGACGCTCGACGGCCGCATCCTCGATTGCAACAAAGCGCTCGCCGATTCCCTCGGCTATGCTTCCCGCGATGAGCTGCTGGCGCGAGACGTCTGGGCCCTCTATCACGAGCGCGGCGATCGCGAGCA
>QHVS01000013.1 GCA_003223635.1 Acidobacteriota bacterium
AATCCGGCACGGCGCGCCTGTGACGGAGATCGAGTGGCGCAAAGGCGACGTCGCTGTCCGCACTTCTCGGGGCAGCGAGATCCGCGCGAAGGCGGCCATCCTCACCATTCCCATCGGCGTGTGGAAAGCTCCGCGCGAGGAGAGCGGCGCAATCCGATTCATCCCCGACCTGCGCGCGAAGCGACGAGCGATCGAGAAGCTCGAGGTGGGGCACGTGGTCAAGATCATCTTCCGATTTCGGGAGCGCTTCTGG
>QHVS01000015.1 GCA_003223635.1 Acidobacteriota bacterium
GTCAGTGATTCAGCGCCGCCTCCTGCCGCCCGCTCCCACTGGCATCGCCGGCTACACCTTCGCCGGAGCGAACCGTCCATGCCGGACGGTGAGCGGCGATTACTACGACTTCGTCGTTCGTCCGGACAAGCGGGTCTACTTCGTCATCGCCGATGTCAGTGGCAAGGGAGTGACCGCCGGGCTGATGATGGCCGGCCTGCAAGCGTCGTTTCGAATCTTCTGCAAGGGCGACCCGCGGCCGGCCGATCTGGTCACGGAATTGAACGGCGCGATGAAAGAGACGTTGCCGCAATCGAAGTTCGTCACGCTCTTCGTGGGACGACTGGACACCGAAACGGGCATCATCGAGTACGCCAACGCCGGCCACACTCCGCCGCTCTGGGTTCGTAAGAAGGGTGTCGAGGAAGTGGCCGACACCGACGTGCTGCTCGGCGTCGTAACGCGCGCGATCTATCGCAACCGGACTTTGGAGCTGGCCCCCGGAGACTCGCTCGTGCTCTTCACGGACGGTCTGACCGAAGCGGAGAATGTGGACGGCGAGGATCTGCAATCGACGGAGTTTGCCCGGCGCCTGTCGACGATGCATGGAGCGGCAGCCGAGGAAGTCACGCAAGCGGTGGAGCTGCTGATCACAGAGCACACGGCCGAGTTGCCGCTGGCGGATGATGTGACGCTGGTGGTGGTGAGCCGCAATCGCGTCGACGAGCTGGCGATGGTCGTTGCCGCCGCGGAAGAAGACGCCACGCTGGTCGGGGGCTGAGTGTCTTAGACCAACGTATACCGCTGCAAAAAATCGGCGAAGATCGGCTCGATCGATTCCGAGGCCACCGAGAAAATCCGGTCAGCGTGATAGTGGCCTGGTATGTCGATCACGTGAAGCTCTTTCGGCTCGTTGGCCGCTTCGTACAACGCGACCGAATGGGAGTGCGCGATCAGCCAGTCATTCTTCACGTGGAAAAAGGAGATTGGCGCGTGCACGTCGCGGACGTCGTCCAGCGCGCGCAGTTTGCTGGTCTTCTTCCAACGCCATTCGAATTGTGGCCGCTTGAAAGCCTGAGAGAATGCGATGTGCCGGTGAATGGTGAACGGATTGATCCGCGGCGAGATCATGGCGAAATCGGCGACCGCGGAAATCAGGAGCAGTGAGGCGACCGGCAGAGGGTGCCGCGCCGCTGACGAAATGGCGATCGATGCGCCGTACGAGAAGCCGATCAGCGTGATCGACTCGATGGGCAGTCGCTGCAATAGATCATTCGCTACAGCCGCCGTGTCGTGGTGTTCGTGCAGGTTGAAACCATAGACGCCGCCGCTGTCGCCATGGCCGCGGGGATCGACGATCGCCGCCCGGTAGCCGTTGGCGTTGAGAAATGCCGCCAGGCGAAGCATGGCCGGATGACGGCGATCTCGCCAGAAGCCGGGAATCACGAGGACCGCGGAACGGGAGCCCTCGTCGTACAGGTCGTAGGCGATCAATGTGCCGTCGAACGAGCGGACCGAGCAGGAAACGGGTGTCCTGGTCGGTCGGCGAAAGGGCACTGGCGCGCTTGACATTCACCTCACCTTTCTAAACTATAGCGCCCCGTGAGCGCGATGCGCTCACATCCTTCCCCCATTTCCTGTAACGACCTAGGAGAAGACAAACATGAAGAAATCAATGTTGATGACTTTTATTGCACTGGCCGCTATGGCGCTCCTCTCATTGGGGTGCAAGAAACAAGAGAACACAAGTACCGACACTGCAGCGACCGACACCGCTATGTCCTCGACGAGCAGCACGATGTCGACCACCGACACCACGGGCTCGATGTCCACGACGGAAACGTCGAGCACCGGCATGATGTCGACCGATACGTCGGGAACAGCAGGCACGATGGGAACGATGGGAACATCGGCGACCACCAGCACGACCACGACGAAGAAGTCAAAGACGGAGCCGAAGAAGAAGGCCGGGACGAAGAAGTATTAGAGGTCGTTTTGGGTATGAGCCCGTTGCAGCACGGCGGGCTTTGTTTTTGGTGACTGGCACTGGCGTTGCTACCGCAGCACTGTCCGCTGGTATGCGCAAGGAGGTGACGGCAGACACTCTCAGAACGATTCCGGCTCGTTTCCCCAAAAAATGAAACTAAAGAGAGGATACAAAATGAAGAAACCAATTCTGGTACTTCTGACGGTCGTGGCCGTCGCACTCTTCGGCTACGCCTGCAAGCAAGAGCAGAACACGAACACAACGGATACCGGCGCCACGGCGACGGACACCAGCGCGACGACGTCGACGATGTCGACCATGGAGACGGCCACCGGGACCACCGGCACGATGTCCACCACCGACACGTCAGGCACGGCCATGTCGACCGACACGTCCGGTACTTCGGGCACCGCCATGGGTACCACCGGTACGACGTCCACCACCACGACCACCAAGAAGACGACGAAGACCACCAAGAAGAAGCACTAGTTGGCCGATCGCCGGTTTTCGCTGAGCGCCGCCTTCGGGCGGCGCTCATTTTTTGCGCTTCTTCGCCGCCAGGTCCGCCCGCAGCTTTTCGTACACGCGAACCGTTTCGTTCTCCAGTGTGCGGATGTCGCCGTCGTTGTGAATCACGTAATCGGCGTGCCCGAGACGCTCCTGCCGCTCCATCTGCCGCGTCAATCGCCTCCGCGCGTCGTCGCGTGAACTACCTCGAGCCACAGCGCGATTGATCTGCACTTCCGGCTCGCTGTCGACAACGATGATTCTGTCGTAGCCTTTCTTGCGTCCCGCTTCCAGCAGCAACGTCGCTTCCACGACGACGATGCGATCCCGATCGGGGAAGCGGGCCACCTCCGCGGAGATGATGTCCTCTTCCTGAGCGATCACCAGCGGATGGATCAGCGAGTTGAGGCGCTTGGTGGCCATCGTGCTGGCGAAGGCGATGTCAGCGAGCTTTTGCCGATCGATCTCGCCGTTCGGCCGCAGAATCGCGTCCCCGTACTCCTGCCGCAGCGCCTCATGGCCTGCCTCCCCCGGCCGGTAGAGCCGGGCCACCACTGCGTCTGCATCGATGACCACGCAGCCCAGTCCGGCCAGCGTGCGGCCGACGCTCGACTTTCCGGAGGCAATCCCTCCGGTCAGGCCGACGCGAAGGATCATCGACGCCTCCACTGCGCGGCGGTGACCGTGTTTTTCATGAGCATGGCGATCGTCATCGGTCCGACCCCTCCCGGGACCGGCGTGATCCACTCCGCAACCTCGCGCACCCGGCTGTAGTCGACGTCGCCGATGAGCGCGTTCCCATTCTTCGCCAGGAGACGCGATTTCTCCTCGTCGTGCGCCAGGCGGTCGGCGAACTCACGCCCCACGCGATTCATGCCCACGTCGATCACGATCGCTCCGCGCTTCACCATCTCCGGGCCAATCGTCATCGGTTTGCCGATCGCCGCGACGAGGATGTCCGCTTCGCGCGTCACAGACGGCAGGTCGTAGGTCCGGGAGTGGCAAATCGTCACGGTGGCGTTGCGCTGAAGCAGGAGAGAAGCCATCGGCTTGCCGACGATGTCGCTCCGCCCCACGACCACCGCCCGCTTTCCATCGATCGGAATGCCTGTGGAGTCGATCAACCGCATCACGCCGGCCGGCGTGCACGGAACCAGTGTGGCGCGCCCCAGATGCAAACGGCCGACATTGATCGGATGGAAGCCGTCGACGTCCTTGGCCGGGTCGATCGCATCGATCATCTTCCGCGGATCGATCTGCCGTGGCAGGGGCAGCTGCACCAGAATGCCGTCGACGTCATCGTCATGATTGAGCCGGTCGATTTCCTGCAGAAGATCGGCTTCGCGCATCGCTGCGTCAAAGATGAGCTCTGTTCCGCGGAGTCCGATCTCCTGCGCCTTGCGCGCCTTGCTGCGGACGTAAATCTCCGAGGCCGGGTCATTGCCTACGCGGACGGCGACCAGACCGGGGCGGTAGGGAAGCGCCGCGAGCACCTCGAGCACCTCGCGCTCCACCTGCTGCGCGACGGCTTTTCCGTCGATGATCCGCGCCGGCACGCGCGGCTTGTACCACAGAAGGCGCATGGCTGATGGCGGCTGGCGTCTGGCGGAAAAGCAGATCGCCGAACGCCAGCGGCCAAACGCCAACCGCTTGGGAATGAACACCTTGACTGTCGCTGTTCGGCAGTGTTACCGTTTCAACCCTTTCTCACGGAAGGTGTGTTGTGCTTGTCTTTGAATGACTTCGGCGCTCGCGGTCCACACCTGCGCGGAAGTAATCCGGGACGAATTTGGCGAGGCTGTACTCAGGAGAAAGATGCGTACGTATTTTCCCAAGCAGGGCGAGATCGAGGCGCGATGGTTCATCATCGACGCCGAGGGCAAGGTCCTCGGCCGCCTGTCCACCACGATTGCCCGGATCCTTTCCGGCAAGAACAAGCCGACCTACACCCCCTTCCTCGATACGGGCGACCACGTCATCGTCATCAATGCCGAGAAGATCGTCCTCACCGGCAAGAAGGAATCGGACAAGATCTACCGCCGCCACAGCCAGTATCCGGGCGGCCTGAAGGAGCGCTCGGCGCGTTCCGTGCGTGCCGAGAAGCCGGAAACGATGATCGAAGAGGCGGTGTGGGGCATGCTCCCCAAGAACCGTCTCGGACGGAAGATGCTGAAGAAGTTGAAGGTTTACCGCGGGACGAATCATCCGCACCAGGCGCAGAAACCGGAGCGGATCGAAGTCGCTGAATAACGGAGGAACTCTTGGCTCTGGTTGAATACTACGGCACGGGACGGCGGAAGACTTCCACCGCGCGTGTCCATCTCCGTCAGGGTAGCGGACAGATCACTGTCAACCGGCGCCCGATCGACGAGTACTTCAGCAACGACGTGTTGAAGATGATCATCAAGCAGCCGCTCTCGCTCACCGAGACGGTCGACAAATTCGACATCGTGGTGACGGTGGACGGCGGAGGGCCGAGCGGTCAGGCCGGCGCCATCCGCCACGGAATCTCCCGCGCGCTCCAGGTGTACAACGCCGAGTTGCGCAAGCGCCTCAAGAAGGCAGGGCTCCTCACGCGCGATCCGCGCATGAAGGAGCGCAAGAAGTACGGCCAGCGCGGCGCGCGCGCGCGCTTCCAGTTCTCCAAGCGCTGATGTTCCCGATTTCTCAGCAACGATTCAAGACAGGAGCGACATCGCTCCTGTGTGCGTCGTGTCATCCCGAGCGTAGGCGAGGGATCTGGGTGTGCGGTGCGCCAATATTCCTCGCTACGCTCGGAATGACAAGACTTTACTAAGGCAAAGGAGGGTTCTCTTGGCGGTCTCCATTACGATGAAAGAGCTTTTGGAAGCTGGCGTCCACTTCGGTCATCAGACCAAGCGCTGGAACCCGAAGATGAAGCGATACATCTTCGGCAAGCGCAATGGGATCTACATCATTGACCTGCAGAAGACGCTCAAGCTCTTCAAGGAAGCTTCCGCATTCATTTCCGATCTCGCCTCCCAGGGCAAACGCATCCTGTTCGTCGGCACCAAGCGCCAGGCGCAGGACGCCATTCTCGAAGAGGCCAACCGCTGCGGCATGTTCTACGTGAACAACCGCTGGCTGGGTGGAACGCTCACCAACTTCACTACTGTCCGCCGCTCCATCGAGCGCTTGAAGGAGCTCGAGGCCGTTCTGGCAGACACGGAGAAGGAACTGTCGAAGAAGGAGCGCGCCGCGCTCGACCGTGAGCGGGAGAAGCTGCAGAAAAACCTGATCGGCATTCGGGAGATGGACTCGCTTCCCGATTCTCTCTTCGTCATCGATCCGAAGAAGGAATACATCGCCGTCAAGGAAGCGAAGAAGCTCGGCATTCCGGTCGTGGCCATCGTCGACACGAACTGCGATCCGGAAGACATCGACTTCGTCATTCCTGGGAACGACGACGCCATCCGGGCCATCCGGCTGTTCACGCAGAAGATTGCCGATGCGGTCCTGGAGGGTTACAACCTCGCCGAGGAGCGCTTTATCGGAACCGAGGACAAGGGCGAAGAGGCAGCTGCGGAACCGGCGGCCGTTCCGGCCGAAGCCGAGGCGGTCCCCGCCCCGGCCGTGTCCTAACTACGACGAAGACAATTCCACTCACCCGGCGCTGAGGCGTCGGGTGGGTTTGTGTATTCAATGGAGGTTACTCATGACTCAGATCACTGCAGCCATGGTCAAGGAGCTGCGCGAGCAGACCGGCGCCGGGATGATGGACGTCAAGCGGGCCCTGACCGAGGCTGACGGCAACATGCAGGAGGCGACCAAGATCCTTCGCAAGAAGGGACTGGCCGCGGCCTCGAAAAAGGCGAGCCGCGTGGCGGCCGAAGGTGCGGTCGTCGCGCACGCCACCGGCGACGTCGGAGTACTCGCTGAGATCAACTGCGAGACGGACTTCGTCGCCCGGACGGATCAGTTTCGCCAGTTCGCCGTGGACGTGACGAAGCTGATTGCCAGGAGCAAGGCGAACAGCGTCGACGAGATCAATAAGGAGCAGTGGAACGGGGAGACCGTTTCCCAGAAGACGCAGAACCTGATCGCCACGCTCGGCGAGAACGTGACCCTCCGTCGCTTCGCCCGTTATGAAGCGGCGAAGAACGGCAGCATCGGCACCTATATCCACGCCGGCGGAAAGATCGGCGTGATGGTGGAGCTGATGGCCAACAACAAGGGCGACCGCTCGACGGACGTCGCCCGCGACGTGGCCATGCACATCGCCGCCGCAGAACCGCGCTTCCTCAGCCGCGAGGACGTGACGCAGAAGGACCTCGACACCGAACGCGAGATTGCCCGCGAGCAGGCCGTCAAGTCCGGGAAGCCGGAGAACATCGTCGAGAAGATGGTCACCGGCAAGATGGAGAAGTTCTACGGCGAGACCTGTCTGCTGGAGCAGGCGTACATCCGCAACGACAAGCAGAATGTGGGCGACTACCTGAAGTCGGCCGGCAAGGAAGCCGGCTGCGCGTACACCGTGACTCGCTTCGTCCGCTACAAGTTGGGCGAGGGGATCGAGAAGCGCGGTGACGACTTCGCCAGCGAAGTCATGTCGTATATGAAGTAGTGGAGCGGCGGCCTTCAGGCCGCCGGCGGGCTAAAGCCCGCCGCTACACTGGTATAAACTTCGCGCGCAAATGGCGGACGGGCCCAAGTACAAACGCATCCTCCTCAAGCTCTCCGGCGAGGCGCTCATGGGCGGCCGCCGGACGGGCATCGACCCCGAAACGCTGGCCGGCATCGCCGACGAAATCGTCGCCGTGCAGAAGGCCGGCGTGCAGATCGCTGTCGTGATCGGCGGCGGAAACATCTTCCGCGGCGTCACCGCAGCCACCGAAGGGATCGACCGCGTGGCCGGCGATCACATGGGGATGCTGGCCACCGTGATCAATGCAATTGCTCTGCAGGACGCGCTCGAGCGGCGCGGCGCGACGACACGAGTCACTTCAGCGATTACCATGGCCGAGGTGGCGGAACCATTCATCCGCCGGCGCGCCATCCGCCATCTGGAAAAGGGGCGCATCGTGATCTGCGCCGCCGGCACCGGCAATCCGTTTTTCACCACCGATTCAGCAGCCGCCTTGCGGGCCAGTGAGCTGAAGTGCGAGATCATCTTCAAGGCCACCAAAGTCGACGGCATCTACACCGCGGATCCGGAAAAGAATCCATCGGCCAAGAAGATCCATCACGTGACCTATCAGCGCGTTCTCGCCGAGCGGTTGCAGGTGATGGACGCCACGGCGATCGATCTGGCCCGCGGCAGCTCCATTCCGATCTATATTTTCTCGCTACGCGAGCGGGGCAACATTCGCCGTGCTCTCCTCGGTGAGGACATCGGCTCCATCGTCACCGACGAGGTGCCGGTCGGGGCCGCGAGGTAATCGATGATTCAGGACGTCATCCGCGACATTCAGCACCGGATGCACGGCGCGATCGAGGCTCTTCATCGCGAGTTCAAGTCGCTGCGCACCGGACGGGCCAACGTCAGCATGCTCGACGGAATCACCGTCGATTACTACGGCACGCCGACGCCGATCTCCCAGGTGGCCACTCTGAAAGTTCCGGAGCCCTCGCTGATCGTGGCCGAGCCGTGGGACAAATCGATGGTCTCCGCCGTGGAGAAAGCGATCCGCACCTCCGAGTTGGGACTCAATCCCTCCACCGATGGAAAGCTGGTCCGCATTCCCATTCCTCAGCTCACGGAAGACCGGCGGAAGGAGCTGGTGAAACGAGCGCACCACATGGCCGAGGAGGCGCGGACGGCTATCCGCCAGGTCCGCCGAGACGGGAACGAGAAGCTGAAGAAAATGATGAAGGGTCACGAGATTTCGGAGGACGATGAGAAGCGCGCCCTCGACGAGATCCAGAAGCTCACCGACAAGCACACCGAGGAAGTGGGCAGCATCCTGAAAAACAAAGAACAGGACATCATGGCCGTGTAGCCGCGGCGCTGTCGCGCCGCGGAATGCAGAATGATGAATGCAAAATGCAGAATTGAGCCTTTAAGACTTTCTGCATTCTGCATTCTGCATTCTGCATTTGGAGCCAGGCTCTCATGAGCGTCCTGGTCCTCATCCCCGCCGCCGGCTCCGGGACGCGATTCGGCGGGGGCATCCCCAAGCAGTTCCAACCCATCGGCGGCAAACCGATGGTGCAGTACGTGGTCGAGCGTTTTCTTCTGGACGAGGCAGTCGATCGCATCGTGGTGGCCGTGGCCGAACCTCTTCTGACCATCGTCAAGCAGACGCCTGACGATCGCGTGCAGTTTGTCGCTG
>QHVS01000374.1 GCA_003223635.1 Acidobacteriota bacterium
CCTACACGCACCCGCGCAAATAGACCCGCGCCAGCATCCCATCCTGCGCGCGCCGCAGCGGGCACCCAGGTGGCATTTGGCAACACGGGTGGCCGCCGAAGCTGACCGAAGCGCTTCGCGCGGTTCAGATCCTGAGCATCAGCTCTGCGTTTGTCGCCGGCGAGGCAGCCAGCCTCGTCCGTGCTCGCGGGCTCGAGCGATGTGGGATTCGGCCAGGTATGTGCGTTGCCGCGACCAAAGGATCAGATCGGACGTAGTCGGCGGAGCGCGCCGTCCCCGTCGCGGTCTCCAGCACTTGCGCGACAGAGCGCCGCCGAACATTCGTCGGGCGACGCGTCACGTCAGCACGAATAGACCTCCTCGAGACGGCGCGTCTGCTCTTGGAGACCCCGCTGAAACGCGCACTCACCGTCAGGCTCCGTTAAGTCGCACATGAACAGAATTGCGTTCGTCCTCGCAATCGCGTTGACAATGCTGCCACACACACAGGCGTCCGCGAGCCCGAGTCCGTTCGTGACGGTGCTAACCCTGACGGATTACTACGCCGAGCAGAGTTCACTGGCCAAAAGTGTGACCCCGATCACGCAGGGCGAGCCGCTTCCGAGCTGCTACGTCGGCGGCACGAGCTCGGCGTGGTACGAGGTCACGACAAGCATCAAAGGCTTCATGCAGTCGTCCGTCGATGGGGGTTTCCCGGGTGACCTAAGAACCATCGCACTCTATCGCGGCACGCCGTTCACTGGCCTCACCGAGCTCGGTTGCGCCTCGGACCAGCCGACGATCATGGCGCTCACTGCAAACATGCGGGAAGGGGACGCCATGTACATGCAGGTGATCGCCGATGGCCCATTCACTTTCCGCGCGACGCTCTATCCGGCGGGTCCGATCGACAACTTCGCCGACGCCGAGCGGCTCACCCTCGGGTACACACCCAACGGCGACTGGACGACGACCGGCGGGACGACGGAGCCGGGTGAGCCCCTGCCCTGCGGCGGAACTCGGACTGCGTGGCTGAAGTACGTCGCTGATCAGAGCGGTCCGGTGACGTTTATGAACCTTGCGGGTCACAACGAGGTTCTGGCCGTCTACAGCGGATCTTCACTCAGCAATCTGCAGCTCCTCGGATGTGCCGCGAGCCACCGCTACCAGGAATCGAGCACGTTCAACGTTTTCGATGAGACCCGGCTGCGAGTGTCTCTCGAGAACAACGTGACGTACTACGTCCAGATCGCCACCAGTGGCAGCGGCAGTCCGGTCGTACTCATGGTCAGCCATAACGACGTGGTGACGAACGACACGCCGGCGACCGCACTGGCTCTCGCGCAGAATCACTCGGTCGTCGGTACCACGGTCGGCGCGTTCACAAATCCACTCGACTTCATGTGCCCGTACCAGTTCAGCAGCGTCTGGTACCTCATCGTCCCCGCCACTGCGGGCAATCTGGAGGTCAGCATCGACAGCAAGCGGACCGAAGGATTTTGGAACTTCGCGCCGACTGTCGCGATCCATCGGGCGGACACCGGCGCGACGCTCGCGTGCGCGGAGAACTCGATCTTTAATGTGACGCAAACCGTGCCGGTTGAGGCTGGCATCTCGTATCTCGTCGCGGTAGGTGCGGTGAACAGGCCAGGCGACTACCGCCTGCACTGGGCGGTGAAGTAAGGGCGCATCGATCCTTAGCGCACCACAGCCGAGATGACGAAGGCCGGCGGTGCTCGCCGGCCTTCATTCATGCACCGAGTTCGTGACTGCTCAACGATCGATCTCGGCGCTCCAGAGATGATCGCCCTGGACTAGATCTTCTTTCTCGCTGCCGGCGGATTGTCGAAATCGTCCGGGAGGATTATTAGTCGATCTTTGCCGACCAAGCTTGCGATCAGACGACTCGCAGTTTCATCGAGCATCACACAGCAGAAGCCCGAGTCGTAGTCGACGACAGTCATCCTCACGTTTTCGCCGTCGTATACGGCCAACTGCGCCAGCAAGAGGTCGGATCCGAGAGGCAGTTTGGCCTTGTTGATTCCTGGCTTGGTGAGCCGAATCCCGTAGATGCGGCGAAGGTGGCTGGTCGGAACGAAGCGGGATCGCACCTCCTCCGGCACCTTCGCGCGCAACGCTTCACAGCAGATCCGAGCAGACTCCTGTCCCTCGCCTTGCGAGCAGACCACATCAGCGACTTTCGCCGCAGGAAGTGTCTCAGTCTCAGTCATGGCATCAGCACATCCGCCCCTCGGACTACTCCTTCGACCAGCGCTTCCGACTCGTCGTATTCTCCGACCAACCTGGGATGTTTACGCTTCGTGCGTCGAGTCGCAATACAACCCCGTCTGGCCCCGCGGCTCGCTGGAACGTGCTGCTGTCGCTCGTCCGAGACGTGTACGGGTCTCGCCTGGCACTCGCCTGGCACTGAAGGTGTGCTCATGCTCATACGGTGTTGCCGTTTCGCCGCGCGGCTTCGCGGCGCCGTTGAGAGGATCGTCGTAGGCGGGATGGTTTTACCAAGACCTCGGACCTCCATGGCAAAGCGATTGAAGGACTCCTAGGGCGTCGTCGACCGAACAGTCGTCCCCGGAGAAATGGGTCGGACCGAATGCGACCGATGAGCAAGAGACAGGATTACTCTTGACAGAATCGTCAAGTCGGAGTGGAGGGACGTCGATTGAATGAGACCCAGGTCCGAAGCGATCTCGGTCAGCTCGCGGACGACCTAGCGCGGATGAAGGATCGCGCGTACCGCAGCCCTGACGAGGCCTACGCAGCGCTCATCGCGACTCAGACCAGGCTCAACTATGCCTTCCGGAAACTCGGTGACGCGCCGACAAGCTATCAAATGCTCGTGGCCGAGTTCCCGAAGGTCATCGAGAGTGTCATCGGGATGTTCATCGAACGTGCGAGGGCGGTGGCCGCGGAGTTTTCCGCCGAGCAGTTCTCGGT
>QHVS01000375.1 GCA_003223635.1 Acidobacteriota bacterium
TGAAGGCCGCCGCTCCATATCTTCAGGTCGAGCGCGCGATGTACTTGGCCATGAACGCGGCGAACTGGCGCTCTGGTGATTTCATGCCTTCACGTCATCGCGTAACTTGACCAGAGTCTCTTTCTCCGCCGCGCCGTGCAGTTCGCGCGCTCGCGCCCAAGCCGCGTCGGCGCGCGCCAGGAGCTTCGACCTGCGGGCCGCGTCGTTCAGCCCCGCCAGATTGATGCAGACGTTCTGATATGCGCCGGCAGCCGCCGCGCGCGCCATCTGCGATCCCACTCCGGCATCCGAGAGCGAGGCCTGAAATCCGATGCGGGCGACCTGGCGGCACAGCTCGATCACTTCCGGACACCCTTCCAGGACGCCGAGGGGAACTTCGGTGGCGCGGATGGTGGCGTCGGCGATCGCCGCATTCCTGGCAGGATTGTCGGCGGGGAGGCGCATCGCTTCGAGCAGCCGATCGAAAGCAGTCGTGTCGGCATCGATCGCCGCGACAAACTGATCCTTCAGCTCCTGTGCGCGCCTCGCGATCTTGTCCAGATCGTTCTGCGTCGCTTCGAAGCCCTTCTTGCCGTGCGAAATCGCCGCGACCATCGCCGCGAGGGCAGCTCCCATCGCTCCGGCCAGCGCGGAGACCGAGCCGCCGCCCGGCGCCGGCGAGTCGCTTGAGAGCTCATCGAGGAAATCGCGCACGGACATTGACGCAAGTGGCGAGGAGGTTCCCAGTCTGTATTCGATGACGCGCTCCTTCGGATCGAACGGTTTGACTTCCGAGAGTCCCAGCGTGCGAATTGCAGTCTGCACTAATGCCGACTCCGGCACTCCGGTGGGACGTCCCATGTTTCGCAGATAGTGCCGGCCTGCCTCGAGCAGAACCGAAAGCGGAACGAGGCCGACGATTTCCGATCCGGTCACCCGCAACCCGCGCTCCCGGGCCCGCTCCTCGGCGGTGTCGAATGCGACATGCAGTGGCGTGACATCCAGATCGGTCAGATTGATCGACACCTGCGCGCAGCCGTATTCGGGGATGACCCATCCGACCGCCTTCACCGATTTCAACAGCCCCGGTTCCCACGCCGGCTCGCCCTTGGAATCGAGAACAACGTTGCCCTCGGCATCTCGTTTCATCCGCCCGCGCTCGCGAATGTCGAACGCCACGCGGTTGGCCAGCCGCTTGTCGAGCGTGTTGAGATTCACGTTGTAGGCGACGAGAAACTTTCGCGCGCCGATCACTGTCGCGCCGGAGCGCGGGACGAATGTCGCCGGGCCGAAGTCGGGCGCCCACCGCTTGTCTTTCAGTTTCTTCGCCAGTCCTTCGTACTCCCCTTCGCGAATGTCGGCGAGGTTCCGCCGATGCGGCGCGCTGGCCGCGAACTCATAGAGGTAGACAGGAATCGACAATTCCTTGCCGACGCGCTCAGCGAGGCGACGAGCCAGCACGACGCAGTCGTCCATGCTGACGCCGGAAATAGGAACGAAGGGAACGACATCGACCGCGCCGATGCGCGGATGCGCGCCGCGATGGCTCGTCATGTCGATCAGCTCCACCCCTTTGTGCACGAGCTGGAATGCTCCCTCCAGCACAGCGTCCGGATCCCCGACAAACGTGATCACGGTGCGATTGGTGTCCGCTCCGGGATCGACATTGAGCAGAGTGACGCCGGGGACAGCCGCTGCCGCCGCCACCGCCTCGATCACGTCTCCCCTTCGCCCCTCAGAAATATTCGGCACGCACTCGACGAGCTTCATCCCACCCATTCCTCGCCGCTTTCGCGCACCGAGAGCCAGCTCCCGAGGTAGCCGGCGATCATTCCGCCGGCGAGGAGCGCGGCGATCTTCTGCCAGGGGAGAAATCCGGCGAAGAGGAAACTCCACAGCAGCGAATTCGTCGGCGCCAGCATTCTCTGTCCCACGAAATATGCGGCGAAAAGAAGAACGATGGACACCGCTGCGCCGATCGTTCCCTGGAGCAGTCCTTCCACCAGAAACGGTCCGCGGATGATGCGCTCCGTCGCGCCGACCAGCCGCATGATCTGAATCTCCTCGTGATACAGCATCATGGTCAGCCGGATGACGTTGGCGATTGTGAATGCGGCGGCCACAGCCAGGACCGCGCCGGCGATCAGCCCGACGATATTGATGATGCCCACCAGCCGTTTGAGCCTGCGCACCCACTCCC
>QHVS01000373.1 GCA_003223635.1 Acidobacteriota bacterium
CGAACAGGATCGATCCGGTGGGACACGCTTTCGCGCACGCCGGCTCCAGGCCGCCGCGTTGGCGGTCGTAGCAGAAGGTGCACTTGAACGCGCGGCCGTCTTCGGGACTGCGATCGATGACGCCGAACGGACACGCCACCACGCAGTAGCCGCAGCCGTTGCAGACGTCGGGCTGCACGTAGACGCTGCCGAACTCCGTCCGCACGATCGATCCGGTCGGACACGCTTCCAGGCAGCC
Source organism: Acidobacteriota bacterium (assembly GCA_003223635.1). GTDB lineage: Bacteria > Acidobacteriota > Thermoanaerobaculia > Gp7-AA8 > Gp7-AA8 > QHVS01. Next base: position 239 of record QHVS01000373.1, read on the forward strand.
TGCATTCTCGCAATGCTTGCAGACGTCGGAGGAGAATTCCCACGTCATCTGATCCGGCGCGTTGCCGCCGCATCCGACCTCCGGCTGACGCTCCACGAACTTCACGTGCCGCCACGTCGAGTGCCCGAGGGCGAGCGTGTTGTCGTACGAGAGCCCACTCCAGAGGAATCCGTCGTCCGGCACGCCGTTCCACTCCTTGCACGCCACCTCGCAAGCCTTGCAGCCGATGCAGAGCGTCGAGTCGGTCAGAAAGCCAGTGGTTCTCATGCCTTCACCACGTTGCAGCTCAATCCCTTCGATTCGAAGATCCGCACATTCGGCTCCTCGGAGATCGCGATGAGGTCGTTCACCACATCGCCCCGCACAATCCCGTTGTATCCCCAGTGATACGGCAGGCCGACCTGATGCACGCGGCGGCCCTGCACGTCGAGCGATGGCATGCGCGCGGTCACGAGCGCGCGGGCCTGAATCGCGGCGCGGGCGGTGCTGATGGTCACCCACTCGCCGTTCTTCACGCCGATCTCCGCGGCCAGCTCCGGCGAGATCTCCGTGAAGAGCTCCGGCTGCAGCTCCGCCAGATGCGAGAGCGTGCGGCTCATGGCCCCCGACGTGTGATGCTCCGTCAGTCGATACGTGGTGAGGACATACGGGAAGCGCTCGTCCGGCGACGAGGCGTATCGATTGTCGGGGCGCTCCATCGTCATCGCGGCCGGATTCTTCGCCTGCTTCGGATAGAGCGCGTTGTCGAAGTTCGACTCCAGCGGCTCGTAGTAAGCCGGCAGCGGACCATCCTTCAAACCAGACGGTACCCACAGCCAGCCGACGCCGTCTGGATGCATGATGAACGGCGCGTCGCCGCGAAGCGCTTCGTCGCCGCCTTTCTTCTCATCGCCCATCGAATCGGGGCGCTTCGACTTCGTGAAGTCGGGAACGTCGTCGCCGCTCCACTCCCCTTTCGAGTCGTCCCACCACACGAGTTTCTTCCGCTCGCTCCACGGCGTTCCGTCCGGCGCGGCGGAGCAGCGGTTGTAGAGGATGCGCCGATCGAGCGGCCAGGCGTATCCCCATCCGTGACCATATCGGCCGCGCGGCTCGCGCTTGAGCGCTTTGTTCTCGCCGTCGTACACGCCGGAGTAAATCCAGCAGCCGCAACTCGTGCTGCCATCCGCTTTGAGATCGGCAAAATTCTTGATCGACTTTCGCGAGGGATGAGGGATGAGGGATGAGGGATGACGCTTGCGCGGGCCTTCATCCCTCATCCCTCCGCCCTCATCCCTCCAACCGTGGATCTCCCGCAGCACTTCGTCCGCGCTGTCTCCGGAGTAGTCCCACGTGAGCGCTCGTAGGCCCGCGTCGCGTTTCTTGCGCGTTGCTTTGGCTTTGAGGCGGCGGCCGAGGTGGACCATGAACCAGAGGTCGCTGCGAGCGTCGCCCGGCGGATCGACGGCCTTCTCCCGCCACTGCAGCAGGCGCTGGGTGTTGGTGAACGTCCCTTCCTTCTCCACGTGGGATGCCGCGGGGAAGAAGAAGACTTCGGTTCCGATCGCGGCCGGATCGGAGGCCTCCGGCGCGTCGCGCCAGAACGTCGCAGTCTCCGTCTCCACCATGTCGCGCACCACGAGCCACTTCAGATTGCGCATCGCGGTGCGCTCCAGCTTCGCGTTCGGCCCGCCGACCGCGGGGTTCTGTCCCATCACGAAGAGCCCTTCCAGCTTGCCATCCGCCATGTCCAGCCAGTAGCCCATGTGCGAGTGATCGCCGGTGAGGCGGGGCAGCCAGCCGAATCCGAAGTCGTTCGTTTTCTTCGCCGCGGCGCCGTAGTACGCCTTCAAGAGGCTCACGATGTACTTGTCGATGTTGAACCACCAGCCCTTCGGCGATCTGTTTCGTTTGATGTAGGACGCGAGAGTGAGCTCCTGCGACGGCATCGGAAGATAGCCGGGCAGGATGTCGTACAGCGTCGGGATGTCGGTCGATCCCTGAATCGAGGCGTGGCCCCTCAGCGCGAGGATGCCCCCGCCCGGCCGCCCGATGTTACCCAGCAGCAGTTGGAGAATCGCCGCGGCCCGAATGATCTGCACGCCGGTCGAATGCTGCGTCCAACCGACGGCGTAGCAGATCGCGGCGGTCTTCTCCCGACCCGACGCTCGCGTGAACACGTCGGC
>QHVS01000365.1 GCA_003223635.1 Acidobacteriota bacterium
GCCAGACCGAGCGGGATGACGTAGAAGTAGATGTGCGGCAAGTCGAGGGCGAAGTCTCCGGGGGACATCGGAACGCGGTTGACGATCTCAAGGTCGCGCGCGGCGATTCGGGCTTGGTAAAGCTTGTCGCGAACCGTCGCTACCGGGACGGGGTCGCCGAGCTTCCAATCCAAGACTGTCCGCGTGCCACCGAGTTCAAATCCGAACGTTCGCTGCGCCGTAACCGGGGACGGCACCGTTCCCAGCATCCTGGCGCCGATGGGTCGATCAGGCGCGACAACAGTTCCGGTCAGTCCCCCGCCATTTGTCGCTCGATCGAGATGTCCGATCAGTGGTCCCCGCCCCAGTGGGCCCGCCGGCGAGATCGCGGGATCGCGCGCGACCGGACCGGGCGCCGGCGCTGGAGACGTTGCCGTGGGCGAGACTGAGGGAGTCTCGATTGCCTTGAGCAGATCGGGCGCGGCGGTATTCGCGCGATCGTGATAGAAGGTGCTCGCCTTCAGATTGCCCTCGGCTTCCAGGAGCTGGCCATACCGGAGGTCCGCCAGCGCGGCCGCGTTGTCCCTGGTCGACAGTACCGAGCTGCGGAGCCCGAGTGATGCGCCGGCGTCGCCGATGATCTGTGGATCGATCGGATCGCGCGGCCGGACGGCGGCGTTGGGGATGACGACGGGAAGAACGTTCAGCCACTCGGCGCCGATCGAGAGCAACGGTCCAAACAGCTGAGGATTCCGTGAGACTGGACCATTCGGTCCCGCGAGTGGATACAGCTGCGCGAACACCAGGCGCTCAGCGCGCTGGTATCCCTCGATGGCCGGCTGGTAGCGGTGGTCGAGGTAATCGAGATTCGCCTGTACCAACGCGGCTTCGATGGCAGCAAGCGCTGCCGTGGCGCCGGTGGCCGGCGAGGTTCCGTCTGCGAACAGATTTCGGATCGAGCGGAACGAGTAGAGATCGCAGGTTGAACTGATCACAGCACCTTCCCCCTCAGACCCGCGCGTGTCGCGCAATGTCAGGTGGCGGAATAGTAATACTGCGACTGCAGACGTCGGTCTCCTCACCCGGGCACAAGGCGCTCGCTGGGAGACCTGCGCGCTGTTGGAGAAAGTACGCGATGAGGGGAGCGCGGCACCGGTCCTTCATCTGCGCAACAGCAAAGTCACGATCGCGGCCGCCGGCTGGCCGAACGCCAAGACCACAAGCTTGAACAGGATCTGCGCGTCGAATGGCCAGACGGGGAACGAGCGGACCAACTCGTGGAGCCGGCGCAACGACTCCATCTCGCGCGTGGCCGCATCGAAGTGGGCCTCGTCGAGCGTCTCGAGTTGCCGGAGCTGAGCGTCGTCCATACGCTCGTAACGCGCGGAGAGTTTCTTCAGCAAAGTCGCCTTGGCCTCGCGCATCCGCCGGTGCGGCGCGAGTAGAGGCGCGAAGAACGCACCGAGGCCGCCCACGACGAAGGCGACGGCCATGATGTACTCCGGGACCGCGGCTCCGGTCCCGCCCAGGCCGTACGCGAAGTAGTAGGACCGCTCGATCAGAATCAGATCGGCGCCGCCCAAGCCGAGGAAGAACGTCAACTTGAGAGCGAAGCCGGCCAGAGGTTCGAGCCCGCCCGCGCCATCTGGATGCAGCGGTTTGACGACGATCTTGCGGTCGGGCCCGAACACTCGCCGAAGGAGCAGCACCAGGCCACCCAGCCGTCTCAGGAGCATGATTGTCATGTACGACAGCGGAATCCATGAGGCGAACAACTTCACCCACCTGACAACCTGATCCCCGATCCAAAGCTTGCCGTCGAGCGGCTCGTAGGAGCGCATGACCGCGTAACCGAAGCCGAGCGCGAGAGGAACGATCAGCCAGACCGCTCGCTCGAAGTGTTCGCGCCACCAGTGCACATCCGACTCTCTGATGGTGAGAACCGACTCTTGCTCTAGTCGGTGC
>QHVS01000376.1 GCA_003223635.1 Acidobacteriota bacterium
CGGCCAGTGCGGCGTCGTCGCCCGTGGGCACGAGGATTCCGGTCGATCCGGCGACGACTTCGGGGACAGCGGCCGCACGCGCCGCGACGATCGGAAGCGACGAGGCCATCGCTTCGAGAAAGACGATCCCGAATCCCTCCTGCGCCGACGGGAGTGCGAAGACGGCGGCGTTGCGATACTCCCCGAGGAGCTGCGCGAAAGGGAGATGGCCCAGGAAGTCGACGCGGCCTGTCATCTTCAGTTGTCGGGCCAGAGACTCCAGTCGCGATCTCTCCGGTCCTGCGCCCGCGATCCGCAGCACCGCATCGCCTCGCATGCGCGCGAAGGCGCGAAGGAGCACGTCGACGCGCTTGCGGCGATAGAGATGCGCGACGCAGAGAACGCGCGGCCGCCCGGTTTCGATAGGAGCCGCACGCAGTCCGCGCTCCCACACCTCGAGGTCGATCAATTCGGGGACGACGCGAATCCTGCTCCGATCGACTCCGTAGAATTTCGCGATTTGCCCGGCCGAGTAGAGGCTGGTGGCGATGACGCGGTCGGCGCGGCGGACATGCATCCCCTCCAGGCGCGCCTGCAGTGAGAGGGCCATGCGGCTGATGCCGCTCTCATATTGGGCCTCGTCGGCCAGCACTCCTTTGATCGCGGCGACGTGCAGCATGCCGCGACGCTGCACGAAGACACCGTCGAGATCAAATCCGACCAGCGCGTCCGCGCTCATAGCGCGCAGGATCGAACGCACTCGAAGGTTGAACGCGATGCGGGAAGGGGTTGGCGGAGCGACGAGCGCAACCTCATGGCCCAGCGCCACAACCGCGGTGCGCAGCACCGAGATCCCCACCCACGTTCCGCTGCCCTCCTCGATGGTCGGCGGCGTGCTGGTCAGAAAGATCAGGGCCGCCATCGAACGTTACGTCTGGCGATCATGAGCGACATCGCTTCGCTTCGCGCGTACTACCGGACGGTGCTTCCGTACTACGAGAGCGGACTCGAGGACCGCGGAGATCTTCGGTTCTGGGAATCGATGGCGCGGCGCTGGAGTGCCAGAAGCATTCTGGAGCTGGGATGCGGAACGGGGCGGGTGACGGAGGTTCTGACGGCCGATGCCGCAGTGGTCGCCGTCGACGTCCTGGTGGAGATGATCGATCGCGCCGCGCCGAGAGCTCCGAAGGCAAGGTTCGTCGCGGCGGACATCCGAAGGTTTGCATTTCGCTCCCGATTCGATCTCGTGATGATGGCCGACGATCCGATGTCTCACCTGGTTTCGACAGACGATCGGGCGAGAGTGATCGAGTTGATCCGGGAACATCTTGCGCCGGACGGAAGAGTCGTCCTGGAGGGATTGTATCGCCCTGCACGCGAGGCGACCGTCGTTCGCGCGTGCGACGTGGAGGAGCGATGGGAGCCGGTAGGCTCCGAGTCACTCTGGCGAGCGACGTATCGCTACGACGACGCGGAAGCGACCACACTATTGCGTTCGTGGACGCTCAAAGAGATCGATCGCTTTCGCCTCGCCGGGCTGAAGATCGAGGCGCTGTGGGGCGATTTCGACGAGCGTCCGTTCGAGCCCACCTCGCCCAGAATGGTGATCGTGGCCAAGTACCGCCGGCTACCAGCCGGCGGGTGCGCGGGCTACTAGCCCGCGCCGGCAAGTTGCCGGCGCTCCCGCCGGCAGGTTGCCGGCGTTACTCCAAATATGGCTCGGCCGTCTCTTCCTCTCTCGGCTGAAGGTGTTTGTTGTGCATGAAGATTCGAGCGCACGTGTTCCATCGCAGCACGGCGTCGTCATTGCCGGCGGGGCGGATGGCTTCGGCCTTCTCGTACCAGCTCATCGCTTCGCGGAACCACTCATACGCCGCGGATGAATGCATCTGCCGCCGCAGCGATGCCTTTGCCCGCCGTTCGCTGATCACGCCGGAGTAGTAAGCGCGCTCGTAGTCATCGCGAAGCCGCGGAAGCAGCTCCTGGAAGTCCGTATGGCCGACGGTATAGTCGGAGCGGTCGAATTGATCGGTCAGCGCGAGGATCAGCGTCACCAGCGCGAGCTGGTTGTCCGGCTCCGCCGCGAGGATATCGAGACAGATGCTCTCAGCCTCGGCCGGCTCGTTGAGTAGCCGGTAGCGATCGGCTTTCTGCAGCGCCTTTGAGATCGCGTCTATCGAAAGCGGCTTGAGCTTGAACATGGCAGTTACCTCCCGCGGATTTTTGATCGTAGTAGCGGTCGACCACGCGCTCTTTCAGCGGAATGATGGCGTTGTCAGTGATGTGGATGTCCTCCGGGCAAACCTCGGTGCAGCATTTGGTGATATTGCAGAAGCCGATGCCCAGACCTTCATTGAGCAGCCCCGTGCGATCGACCGCGTCGATCGGATGCATCTCCAGCGCGGCCACCTGAACGAAGAATGCCGGCCCGGCGAAGACGTCATGCTTGTTGTGCTCGCGAAGAACGTGGCAGACGTCCTGGCAGAGGAAGCATTGGATGCACTTGCGAAACTCCTGGACCCGATCGATGTCCTGCTGATACCACTTCCACGAAGCGTTGGCTTGAGGAGTGAACACCGGGATCTTCTTCGCCATCGCGTAATTGCTCTTGACGTCGGTGACCAGGTCCTTCATCACCGGAAACGCCTTCATCGGCCGGACGGTGATCGGCTCGCCCTGGACAAAGTCATCGAGCCGCGCTTTGCACATCAGCTTGGGGCGGCCGTTGATCTCGGCGCTGCACGAGCCGCAGCGCGCTGCTTTGCAGTTCCAACGACAGGCGAGGTCGGGCGCTGCGTGCGCCTGGATCCAGTGGATGGCATCGAGGACGACCATCCCGGTCTCCACCGGCACTTTGTACTCGCGCAGCTCGCCGCCGGATCGGTCGCCGCGAAAGACTTTGAATGTGCAGTCGCCGGTCATTGCAGCAGCTTCCTCAGCTCCTCCGGCATCGCCGGACATGGCGTCGCGCTCACCGACATTCCTTCCGCGCCCTTCTTCACGCACATGTTCACCTTCTCCAACTGCGGATCCTCTTTCGGAAAATCGGTGCGGCTGTGCGCCCCGCGGCTCTCCTTCCGCATGATCGCCGACCGGCACGTCGCCTCGGCGCACACGAAGAGGTTCTCCAGATCACGCGCCAGATGCCAACCGGGGTTGAACATCACCGATCCTTCCACGTGAGTATTCTTGATCCGCTCCTTGATGGAGAGCAATGTTCGCAGTCCCGCCTGCAGATCGCTCTCGCTGCGAAAGATGCCGACGTGCTTTCCCATCGCATCCTGAAGCGCGGAGTGAACCGCGTAAGGATCCTCTCCGCGTCGTTCGAAGGGAGCCATCGTTCGCCGCGCCTGCGATTGGATCTCCTGGTCATTGATCGAGGGCCACTGAGCGTTTTTCTTCGCAAAGTTCGCGGCCCCCATCCCGGCGCGTCGCCCGAAGACCAGCAGATCGGAGAGCGAGTTGCCGCCCAGCCGGTTGGCGCCGTTCATCCCGCCGGTGCATTCGCCGGCGGCGAAGAGGCCCTTGACCGTGCTCGCCCCGCTCTCCGGATCGACGCGGATTCCGCCCATCGCGTAGTGAGCCGTCGGTCCGACTTCCATCGGCTGCTTGGTGATGTCGACGTCTGCCAGATCCTTGAACTGGTGATACATGCTTGGCAGCTTCTTCTTGACGCGCTCCGAATCCTGA
>QHVS01000016.1 GCA_003223635.1 Acidobacteriota bacterium
ATCGCGTGTGAGGATGACTCCCGGAATGGGGCTGCGCACTTCCAGACTCTGATGGGCCGTCTCTTCCTTGCTGAGGGAACGCGCTGCAGCGCTCTCACGCCATTCGGCGGCGAACAGCTCGGCCGGGGCGGCGGCCTGCCGATAGGTGCGCGCCTCGCCGGCGAACATTCCGCGCTCGCTGGTGAGCGAAGCGACTCTCGACTCGATCTGCGGATTCGACAGGGCTACGACCACGTCGCGCTGCCGCACGCGGTCTCCCTCCGCCGCCCGCACAGTACGAATGACTCCGTCTGCCGGTGCTTGCAATTGGACCGTCGTCGCCGGACGCAACACCGCGTCGGCGCGGATCATTCGGCGCGGCCAGGGCAAGGCGATGAGGAGAAGAACGGCGGCAGCAACGGCGATCAGCGGCTTCCGCATGCGTTGCGACATCAGAAGCTCCTTCTTGTCCAGGATGAAAAGTCGGCTGATGCGAAGGAAGAGGCGAACGCGCTTTCGAAAGATGAAATACAACGTCACGATCAACAGCACGACCGCGGCGTTCGGGAAGTAGTGTGAATAAAAGTTGAAGAAGAGACGGCCGATGAAGGCCATGATCGACCCGATGTAGGCCAGGGCCAGCGTCCCGTAGATCCAGTAGATTCGCTGTTTGCGCCGGGCCACCAACGGCACTTCCACGTTCAACCGCAGCACCTGGCGTTGAAAAAGCGTGCCGAGATAGCGGAACGATTCCTCGCGCAGCTCGGGCATCTCCAGCACGCTGGTCAGCGCATAGTAGCCATCGATCTTCACCAGCGGATTGATGTTGAAGAAGATGGTGGAAATGCCGGTGAAGAGCATCGTCTTGTAGGCAAGATCGTGCAGCACGGTGTCGGGATACGCCAGCAACCAGGTGATCGTCGCCGCTGAGCAGATGAATGCCTCGATGTACATGCCGGCCGTGGTGACCCACAGACGGTGCCATTTGTTCTGAAAGAGAAGCGAGTCGGTCGTGTCGCAGTAGAACGCCGGAGTGAAGTACAGCAGCGCGATGCCCATGTGATGGACTTCACCACCGTAGATTTTCGTGGCGTAGCCGTGGCCGAACTCGTGGATCGCTCCGATGACGGTGAGGATGCAGAAAAACTCGATGGCGTCGATCAGAGGCTTCTTCAGAAATGAGTAAAGCTCGATCGTGCCCGCCCAGATCGGCTGCCAGTTGGCGATGAACACCACGATCGTGAATAGGAAGAACAGCGACGAGATGGCGAAGGTGCGCGGGGTCCAGATCCATCGAACATAACGGACCGTGCTGTCCAGGACGCGGTTGGGATCAAAGACCTTGAAGAGCAGAAAAAAGGGGTTGAACCCTTCGGCACGCTCGTCCGCCGCCCGCTTGCGCGCTGTCTTGAACTTCTCGACCAGGGCCAGATGCCGGCGGACACCGCGCTGTTCCAGCATCTCGATGTTGCGCAGCATCTCCTCGTATTCGAGGATGAATTGAAGATCGATGCTTGCCGATGGCAGACGGCGGTTGTATTCGCCCCGGATCTCCTCGCGCGTCCGAGTGCCGTCAAAAAGCTCGATGACACCCCACTCGGCGTCATTGAAGTTGTAGTACTTGTCCGTTTCCGGATTTTTCACCACCCAGGTGACTTCGCCCATCTGCACCACACGGCGAATGACCAGATGGGATCCAAGGCCCGGTCGATCATCGCTAGGGGCGAAGCGCGAGACGAGCGAGGTGCTGGTCACGGCAGCATGGGCCAGAACTTCAGCCACAGGTACCGCAGCGGCTTGCGCAGCAGCGCCACAATCATCTGCCGCCTGCCGACGCTGATCTTCCCGCGCCCGAGCATTCCGGCGCGGAGTGATTGATCGGGATTGGCCACGCGCGCATCGGCGATGACGAACCGCTCCTCCCCTTCCTGACGCACGACCGCGCCGACGCGGGTCACCTGCCCCCGATACGTTCGCGTCGGATACGGATGAATCTTGATGGCCACCGGCTGGCCCACCCTGAGCAGCGACGAATCCACCTCCGGAACCGCAACCTCGGCGATCACGTCGCTGACGTCGCCGATCACGGCCAGCTCCGTCCCGCTGGAGAGGAATTGTCCGACGCGCTCTTCGATGTGCGGCGTGAGCAGAACGCCGGCGGTATCGGCGCGGATCTGCGTGCGGGCCAGTTGGTCCTGAGCCAGGCGGATCTTGGCCTGCAGCTCATCGCGCCGGGATTGGGCGCGGAACATCGCCCCCGGATCTCCCGCCGTCCGATAACGCGCGACGTCGCTCTGGGCGATCTCCAGCGCCGATCGCGCTTCAGCCAGCGCGGCCTGATACGGATCGTCTCGCAGAGTGGCGATGACGTCGCCGGGGCGGACCACATCTCCCTCCCGGCGCTGGACGGCCTGCACGACGCCGTCGACCGGAGCGGTCACCGCAACGCGCCGAATGGGAACGACGCGCGCGGTCCCCTCCACGCGCAGCGGCCAGGGGATCAGAATGAGCAGCAACAGAACGATGCCCGCGCCGATCGCCCACTCGCGCTGCCGCGCGCGAGGAATCGACTCGAACTTGCGCTTCTGCGCCAGCAGCGGCTTCCAGATGCCGACCAGCGGCATCTGCTGATAGAGCTGCGCGTTGCGCACAGCCACCGTGGCTTGATTCTGGAGAATCTGCACCAGATCGCGCGTCTCCTGATCGAAGACGATCGGCTCCCGACTCTCGAATGAGAGGACGCCCAGCTTGCCTTCTTCGTCCTGCAGCAGCGCCGCGTAAAACGAGCGCATTCCGGTCTCTTCGAAGTAGGCTCGGAATTTTTCCTCGGTCTCGGGCCGATCGCTTGCCACCTGGCCCTGCTCATCGGCCGTTACCGCCACCTCGGATCCGCTGAAGAACACCCACTGGAGAATTTCTTCGAGCCGCTGGATGGCCGGATCCTTCCGATTCACTTCCAGGGCGCCGGAGACCGCGCCGATGTGCAGACTTCCGCGCTGGAGAATGGCGATGGCGCTGCGATCGAAGGTGATCAGGGCGGAGCTGGCGTTGACGATGGTCTTCAGCACGCGGTCGAGATCGAGCGTCGATGTGATCTCCCGGCTGACGGCCAGGAGCGCGTCGAGCTCTTCGACTTTCTTTTCCGCCTCGTAGAGCTTTGCGTTGTGCAGCGCGCGCACCGCCTGTCGCACCAGGTCGACGATCAGCTCTTCATCGGCAACTGTGAAGTCCGGATGCCTTCCGCGCTTGTTGGTGATGACCAGCGCGCCGATCGCGGCGCCGTCTTCGATGAATGGGAGAGCCAGGACGGAGCGGATGACGTAGGGGCCCTCTTCCAGCTCCACGTCGTTGCGCCGATCGATGTTCCGATCGGCGAGAACATCGCCGACGATGGAAGACCCGACAGCCTGGGGCGGATCGTCGAGCGGAAAACGATCGTTCAGCGCGGTCGCCGCCAGCACCACCTCACCCGCGGAGGGCTCCAGCATCCACAGCGACGCTACTTCCCCGTTGGCGAAGTCGACCGCTTTGTGCACGATGATTTCCGACAGCTCGTGCAGGTCGATGGTGGAGTTGAACGCCTTGCTGAGATCGTGCAGATTCGTCAGGCGCTCGATCGCGTGGAGCATGCCGACAATCTTCCGCTCCGCGCGCAGCGCACGAGCCAATGCCGGCGCCGCATGCCGCACGAAGCTCTCGATCCGTGTCACGGTCTCCGTGGTGTTGGGCCGCTCGCGGAAGAGAAGGGCCAACAACCCCACCACCAGACGGTCGGCCTCCAGCGGAATGGCGATGCAGCTCTGCGCCCAGGAGGGAAGCTCCGCCAGCCAGGGATCGGCCGAACCGCTGATCTGCGCTCGATCGAGCGTCAGCACCTGCCGATCGCGGAGCAGCCGGTGCACGATCCCTTCGTCGCGTGACACCGCGCGGCGGAGATTCTTTTCCGTTCCCTCGCCCCACGCGCCGATGCAGAGAAACTGCGGATTGACTGAATGGGGGGACCACAAAAGCGCCGCGTCGGCTCCGGACATGACCCCGCTCCACCGCGCCGCCCACCCGGAGGTCTGGGACAGGTTCTCGCAGAGGACCAGTTCCGCAAGCGCCGACGCTTCGGTGGCCGATGAGACTCCGGGAAACGTCGCGATGCGGTCGCTCATTTGCTGCGCTCAGAAACTCGAGACGGCCTTCTCCTTGTCGTCGTAGATTTCGAACACTGAGTCCAAACGCGTGATCTCCAGAATCTGGAGAATGCGCGGGCCGGCATTGAGCAGCTTTGTCTGACCCCCCTCCTTTTGCGATTCGGAAAGGGCGCGAACCAGCGCGCCGAGTCCGGAGCTGTCGAGATAGCGCACCTTGCCCAGGTCAACGAGCAAATTCACCCGCCCGCGTTCGAGCAGCTCGGAGATCGTCCGCTTGAACGTCGACTCCGGCGGACCTAGAACCAGGTCCCCTTCCACAGACACGACGGTCACTGGCCCGTCGTCACTGGTATGGATTTGCATGGTCGAAGGCGCTGATTCTATCCAAATGTGTGAACAATCCGCACGCGATCACCGGGCTGGAGCTGCGCCAGCTTCCACAGTTCCGTCGAAAGCAGCGTGGCCGGCTGAAGATATCCGCCAGTCACCGGGTGATCCGGTCCCATGGCCAGCACGCTGCCGTCAGGATGCCACTGCAGCGTGCCGAACTGCATGCCGCAGGAGGGAAGGTCGGCGGGCGGCTTCGCGTCGACGGCTTGGAGCGGACGCAGTCGGATCCCGACGCGATTCAGGTGGGGCGTGACTTCCCACTCCTCCGGAAGGGGCGGCGAGTTGTGAGGACCGCGCATGGTGTGCAGCGTAAGACGGCTCTCAGTGGGGCGCAGGCGATCCCGCCTGCGCGGGACGCCGGCAGGATTGCCGGCGCTCCACAGAGCATCCCCCTTCTTCAACACCGTCGGCTCCTCGGCATATCGCCCCCGCATCTCATCGATCCCGCCTGCGATCGCCAGATACCCTCGCATGCCGCGGATGCGGCCGATCTCGATTTCTTCGCCGGCCGAAGCGCTCCACTCGCGCAACTCCCTGTCGCACCACGCGACGCGAGCGTCGCGGCGGAATCGCAGCCGCGGCCCGACCAGGACACACTCGAGCAGCGGCACGTCATCGCGGTTTCCGACCGCGTTGTTCGCTGCTGCGGCTATTTCGTCATCAAACGGCCCGCCCGGCGTGAGGCCGTACTGCACGCGGCTCCAATCGCGCACACCGACGATCGTCGTCAGCTGTCCAGGCGCGATCACGTCGGCTGTTTCGGCCCCGAGTGAAGCGGCGGGCTTTAGCCCGCCGGCTTGCTGAAACCTGCCGCTCCACGTTCCCGGCGTGATTTCAATCTCATCCCCCGGCGCCAGCAGATTCGGCGGCTCACGCGAGGGATCCCACAAAGGAGCATCGGTCCGGCCGAGAATGTTCCAACCGCCGGGAGAATCTACGGGATAAAAGCCGGCCATGGCGCCGGCGATCCCGAAACTCCCACCCGGCACCAGATTGCGCGATGTTGGCCGGCGCGGCATTCGCCACTCCTGAGGCCATCCATCGAGGTAGGCGAAGCCGGCTCGAAAGCCGAGGTAACGGACGGAGAGTCGAACATCAGCGAGGCGACGAAGAAACTCTTCGCGTGACAGATGCGCTGCAGCGAGAAACTCGCGCAGATCGAGCGCGTGCTCGTCGGCAAATGACACCTCGATGCGGTGGTGCGTACCTTCCGACATAGGTGTGTTCTCCGCGTCGTCGATGGCCCGCGTCACCGCTGCGCGATCCGTGCTGCCGATGACGTAGAGCGACTCGTGGCCGACGATCGCGGTCACGACGCCGGTCACGCTGCGAAGGGCTACGGACGCCGCGCGCAATCGCGCGCTCGAAGCGCCAGACAAGGTGACCAGCAGCGCGCGATCGCCGGCCGCAGTGATTTGCATCGGAAAAACGATGATACCGTTGCCCGACCATGCAGGATCACGTGTCGCTGCTGGCGACGATCGCCCGACAGGCAATGCTCGACCGCGGCCTTGCTCCCGATTTTTCCCCTGCCGCGGAGAAGCAACTCGCTTCCATCAATGCTCCGGCCGACGTGCGCGGCGACGTGCGCGACCTGCGCAACCTCTCGTGGTGCTCTATTGACAACGACGACTCTCGCGATCTCGATCAGCTCACAGTAGGCGAGGACCTCGGCGGCGGCAACGTTCGCCTGCTGGTCGCGGTGGCCGACGTCGACGCCCTGGTCAAGGCGCGAACGGCGATCGACGATCACGCGCGGCAGAACACGACCTCCGTCTATACAGCGGCAAAGATCTTCCCCATGCTGCCGGAAAAACTGTCGACGAATCTCACGTCGCTGAATGAGAACCAGGACCGTATCGCCATGGTCGTAGAGATGACCGTGGATTCGACTGGAAACGTGACTCGCGGCGACGTCTATCGTTCACGCGTTCGCAATCGAGCCCAGCTCGCCTACGACAGCGTCGGTATGTGGCTGCAGGGAAGCGCCCCGCCGCCGGAGAAGGTTGCGCAGATCCCCGGTCTGGCGGAGAACCTGAAACTGCAGGATCGCACCGCCGATCGAATGCGTGAGCTGCGCCAGCAGAATGGCGCTCTCGATCTGGAAACGATCGAGGCCCGGCCGGTCTTCAGCGACGGCAAGCTCGTCGATCTCCGCCAGGATGGGCGCAACAACGCGAAAAATCTGATCGAAGATCTGATGATCGGCGCCAACGGCGTTACGGCGCGCTTCCTGGCAGCCAACGGGCTGCCCGGCCTCCGGCGTGTGGTCCGCTCGCCGGAGCGCTGGGATCGCATCGAGAAAATCGCTTCGGACCTCGGCGAGCGTTTGCCACCCGAGCCCGACGCGCGCGCTCTCGAGGCATTCCTCCGCCGCAGGCGCAAAGCGGATCCCGACCGCTTTCCGGATCTCTCGCTGACCATCGTCAAGGCCATGGGAGCGGGCGAATACGTGATGGAGCGGCCGGGCGACAAACCGATCGGACACTTCGGCCTCGCGGTTCGTGACTACACGCACTCGACGGCACCAAACCGCCGCTTCCCCGATCTGCTGACGCATCGGCTTCTCAAGGCAGCGCTGGACAAAACGAAATCGCCGTACCGCGACGACGAGCTGTCCTCGCTGGCTCAGCACTGCACCGAGGCGGAAGATGCGGCCAACAAGGTGGAGCGTCAGGTGCGGAAATCGGCGGCCGCCTATCTTCTGTCCGACCGCATCGGTGAGCGCTTCGACGGCATTGTCACGGGCGCCTCAGAGAAGGGAACCTGGGTGCGGATCTACCATCCCGTTGCCGAGGGAAAAGTGGTGCATGGCCAGGCTGGACTCGATATCGGGGACAAGACGCGGGTGAAATTGATCGGCGTCAATATCGAAGCAGGCTTTATCGATTTCGCCCGCTCGAAAAGTTGATCAAGTGGCCGAGGTCACGCGATTCTCCGCGTCAAGTTTGACGAAGCGAGCGCGATGCTCGAGCGTCTGCCCTTCGTGAAGATGGACGAAGGCCAGAATAGCGATCGCGTCTCCCATTCGCGCTCCACCATGGATGCGAATCTCCCCGCTTCCTTCCGCTGCCGGCTCGACCCAGGCCTGAACGTGCTCGCCGGTCGTGAGGTTGACGACTTCGACGCGCTCGAACGGCAGGATCTCCGCCGCCCGTAACACGAAGGCATCGACGCGGAGCGCCAGCGAGCCGCCGACATGCGTGACGGTGGCGTTCTCTATGACCGCGTGGAGAAGCGTTCGCATCAGACGTGGGAGTGCGAGATGGCCGCCTTCGGCACCAGCACGTTGTCAATCAAGCGAGTCTTCCCGAGGCGCACTGCGCCGGCGAGCAAGAGATCGCGGTGAAAATCGGCCGGCGGCAGGAATGTCGCTGGATCGACGAGCGCGAGATAGTCGATGTCCACCCCGGCGGCCATCCGATGCATCAGCTTCTCCACCGCCTCCACGTGCTCGACGCCATGAGTGATCGCCTCCTCCCCCGCCCGCAGCGCCTTGTGCAGCGTTGGCGC
>QHVS01000172.1 GCA_003223635.1 Acidobacteriota bacterium
ATCCTGGAGAAACCGCGCCTGAAGAACCGAACGCCCGGCGGCGCGTTTCGAGAAGATTGGGAACGGCGCAGCAAGGAGTAGTGTGGCACAGACACTCTTGTCTGTGCCGTGAGCACAGGCAGGAGTGCCTGTGCCACACTCAGACCCAGTCGTTCATCCGCTGCAGCAACTGGTCGATCGTCAGCAGGAGCTCCTGGCCATCCGAGTCGCGCCTGAAGACGGCGTGATACCAGCCTTTCATCCCCACAGGACGATAAAGGTCGTTGCCCAGACGCAGGCGTTCACCCGAGACGAGCTTCACAAACACCTGTTCGTACGCCGAGCGAGTCAGTCGCCGGTCCGGAAACGGGACGGCGTATTGTTTCTTTCGCCGATCGCTCCGTTTGCGGCGCTCGCGCTTGGCGGCCGCCTTCTGCAGAAGCGATGTTCCTCGCCGGTCGACATATTCGTTTCGCGGGCGCGGCGGAACCAACTTCCCAGGCGTGTCGCCTCGGCGGCGCGATCGCGATGCTCCGCTCCTGCGCGCCGACGCCGGCCGCCGACGGAGCGTTCCCGGAGTCAGCAGCGAAACTCCCTTCGGATCGGGCTTATTTGCCGCCCCGACAGAATCCATCTCCGTGAGATGCGTTTGGCGCGCCTGATGCCGTTCGATCACGTACTCGTCGACCGACTGCTCGTCCCACGCCTGTCGCTTAGGTCTCATCAGCCTCATCTCGGCGGCGTAGTTTTTCAGCTCGTGAATGACCGTCCCCCACCGGCACAGGTGACCAACATCCTCGTATGCGGTCGGCCGATCGACCAGCTCCAGCATCGACCGCGCCCGGCCATCGAGGACGGCAAAGAGCAGACGGAAGCTGAAAGGATCGGAGTACTTCCGGATCGACCGGCGAAAATACCAGGCCACGCGTTTCCCGATCTGCCGCAACGACATCGTCTGCCCGAACTGCGTCGTCCAGATGGGATCATTGATCTCCGCGGTGTAGGGACTCTGCGGATAGTGAAAGTCTTTGGTCAGCCATCCTTTGCGTGTGGTGTGCTTGCCTGGAACGACGCCAGCGACCACCGGGATGGGCAACTTCTCCAGCACCGAGAGCTCATAGGTCGGCCACGACATCACCTCCCGAACGATGCCGACGATGAGCGTCGCCGCGGCGACCATCAGGCCCGGATCCGGCGTGAAGTCCGCGGTCACTTCGATTCGTTCCCCGCGAGGGCGCACGCCGATGCCGGTCGACCGGCGGTTCGCCGCAAGAAGCATCACCGGGACCGGCAGTATGTACGACAGCAGGAGGGCGAGAAGCTTCTCGTTTCGCTTCAGGGTCTGCTGCCATTTCGGAATCTCATATGAAATGTTGTAGTGGGTGCTGTAGGCCCTGAGGCGAACGGTGTGGTCCGTGCGCTTCTCCCACTGGGTGAGCTGATCGCGCACGAAGTCGATCTGCTCCCAGAGGTTGCGTACCATGCGGGCCGTGCTTTCAGGCGCCAACTCAATCACCGGGGTGACCACCTCGATCACGCCGCGGTCAAAATACACGGCGCCACCGGTGGGAAGCTGCAGGGACGACTTTTCGCGCGGCAGCAAGGGACGATCGATGAAGGCGCCGGGATGTCTCCAGTACTTCCTCGGATCAATCTCCACTTCGTCCAACAAGACGTTGAACTCGGACTCCATCCCGATGACCGGCATCCGGAGCCTGGTCCGCTGCGGGATCGTCTGATCTCTGATCTCGTCTTTCCAATTCGCGGTCATGAGAAGACGTCCGGGACTGGGACTGGACTTGGGTAAACCCGTTACGGCGCTACGGATGTTACCTAAGCAAACGGCAGGCCGAGGCAGGTTGAGCGTTACGGGTGAGGTTATTGAGGTTTTTCGGTCCCGGTAGGCGCCATTTCGGCCGCGGGCTGTGGCGCGCGACGATCGCGGCGACGGCGCTCCTCGAAGGCGAAGCGGGGCCGCGTCTCCTGCGGGATCTCCATCCGATCTTCACTGATCTCGCGCGGAATCACGGTGACATAGCCGAGGTCGAGGTGGATGTGGTCATCGGCATCCTGGCCGGTCTCGTGGCCGTAGGGCATCACCATCACGTCGTCGCTGAGGTCGAGGGCGATCTCATTGAAGCGCTCGATCGCCTCCTTGGTCTTCAGAATGTTCGGGCCGATGCGGTAGATATCGGCGGCGGTTCCCCACATATGCGGGGTGCCATTGATGGCCATCTTGTGCGAGGGCGACCGATATCCGCCATTCACCGCGATGTGCACGGAGGCCCCGACGGACGCGCGGAATTGCTGTAGACAGAAGGCCAGGATGCGCACGGCGCACGGGACATAGCGGGGAAACTGCTGCAGCCGCTGCGCCTCGCGGAGATCGACGAGGATGAATTCGTTGAGGCCGAAATGGGGGGCCAGCCGGATCTGCACCGCCGCCTCGTGCGAGGGAATCTCGTAGAAATAGCGCGGCAACCGATGCCGCCGCCCCAGCGGGTCGCGCACCATCGTTCCTGGCTTGAGCAGCGATCGAAGCTCGTCATCAAGGTCGAAGGCATCGACGACCTTGATGGTCTGCTTCTGCGGATCACTCATAGACCATTCCGGCCAGGGTGTTGTAGATGTCGCGCGAGACTTCCGCCACGGCCGTGCCGCGCGCTGTTTCCGCGCCGAATTGGGTGAGGATGACCAGAACGTAGGGTTTGCGATCTTCGAGAAACACGATTCCCGCGTCGTGGTGCACGGTGGAGATGTTCCCTGTCTTGTGCGCGACGCGCGCCGCTTTCGGCAGCCCCGCCGGGATTCCGCTCCGATACTGCTGCTCGAGCATGATGTTCAACATCTCTTCGCTGGACTGCTTCGAGTATGCCTTCCCTTCGGCCACCAGGCGCAGGAGCTTGAGCAGTCCGTTCGCCGTCACCTCATTATTGAGGCCGGCGTCGAACGCCGCCTGGTCCTCGACTCCGCGCAGGACCTTCACGCCGTCGATTTCCATCTCATCGAGGGCGTGCTGAATGGTGGCGATGCCCACCACATCGACCAGAAGGTTCGTGGCCAGATTGCTCGACTTGGTGATCATCCAGTACGCAAGCTCGCGGACGGCGAGCGTCTTGCCCAGATGGCCGTAGACATCGGGATCGGCGTCCTGTCCCAGATCGAGCATGAACGGCTCCTGATTGACGATGCTGGTGAACCGATTCCGGACGTGCACCGGTGCGTCGAGCGTCAGCTCACCGCGCTCGATCTGCCGGAACACAGCGAGAAGCACGGCCAGCTTCATCGTCGACGCGGCGTGAAAGTAGTGATCGGCGTTGAAGGACCACTGAATGGTTGTCTGCGCGTCGTAGAAAGAGATGCCCAGGGTTTCCAGCCCGTGCTCTTTCCGGATTTTCAGCACGCTCCGATAAAGCGACATTTCCGCCGAGCCAACGGAGTCCTTCGCCGGCGGGACGGGCAACTTCTCTTCTCTCAGTTTCGCTCTGGCGACCATCGCACCCAGATGTTAGGGCATTTGTTGCAAGTGTGGGGCCGCCTACCGGACGAAGACATCGCGTCCCGCGGCGCGCATCTCGTCCAGTCGCCACACCTGGTCGGGATCGAATCGCGTGCCGGCATCATAGGTGGCGCCGGTGAGTATCGCCCCGTCCAGACGCGCTCCACTGAGCTTGCACCAGCGTAGATCGGCGCCGGTCAGATTGGCGTTGCGCAGATCCGCTTCGTTGAGAAATGCGCCGTGCAGATTCGCCGTATCGAGATTCGCCCCCACCAGCGATGCGCCGCGCAGGGAAGCTCGGGCCAGGTTCACTCCTCGAGCGTCGAGGCCATCGAGATGCACTCCGTCCAGGTCGATGGCCCCGATGTTTTCACCGACCCAGTTGCCTCCCTGGCGCACCTTCGCCAACGCCGCCTCGCGGATCTCCGCCTTTGCCGCCGTCGGAGCTCCCTTGCCTTGCCGATAATCGTCCAGCGCCTGCTGAAATGCCTCGAGCGCGGCCTCCGGATAGTTCTTGCGGCGGGGCGGGAATCCATCCAGTCCGGCCTCGATGTCATCCGTGGTGATGGCCTCCGCTTCTCCAAGCGTCTTGCCCTTCGCCAGCTCGGTGACCAGCGCAAGCGAGGCCAATCCGAAGCCGCATCCCGTCGTGGTGTACGACGCGTCGACGATCCGGTCTCCCTCGATCTTCAGAAAGACGCGGTATCCGTCGCCGCAACCCTGGTTGCGGTAGTTCGACGCCACGCTGGCGTCATCCATCTCCCGGAAGTTCCGCTTCTCGTCGTTGATCTGCTGGTATTTTTCGAAGTTCATTTGCTACTCACCGGTTTGACTGCCACCTCACCACAGGTCGGACATTTCGCTTCGATCATCAGATTCCCACGAAAATCGCGCGCTGAGTATTCCCCGGCCCGGAACGACCGCTGGCAGCGAAGGCAGAAAATGTCATTCAGGATCTTCTCACGCTGTTCCTTGGGGAAATCCTCAATACCACCCACGATCTGATTATGTCACCGCCGCCAGTCGTTGAGTGACCAGTCGTAATCGTCGTATTTGAATTCCGTTTTGCTGGCCGGCGTCACGGACACATACCGGCGCAGGAATGCGAGCTTGTCGCCGAAGTCGTCGTTGAACCAGTCCAGGATCCTGGAGACATGGATGACCATCGTGTCACCTTTTCGTTCGAATCGAACCGTGCTGCGCAGAAAGCGGCGGACCTGATCGTCGAGCTGCACGTCGATGCGATCACCGCCGTACGGTTCCATCCGGATCGGCGGGCAGCTCTTCGCGGCGCAATTGATGGCGAAGTGAATTCGCGGATCGTGAAACGCCGTGCGGATCCTGGCGTTCTCGACGTCGTCGAGCGAAATCTTCGCGCCGCCGAAGGGCACGCGCTCCTTCTTGAACACGTTCAGACGGATGATCGGATCGGTCGAGATGTCGCGAATCGACCGCACCGGATAGTGCTCCACCACGGTGGCCACGACGTTCACGTTGTAGACATTGATCCAGTACGCAAGCTGTTGCCTGGCGCTCAGCGCGCTCACATCCACGCGTCCGAGCTGCAAGCGAATCGCCTCCAGCGCCCGCTCGTCATGCGCCTTGAGCGCCGCGTAGTTCATTCCTTTTGCCGGGTCGTAGTATTTGTGAAGGAGAACGCTCCACGCGGAGTAGTCCGGCTCGGCGAGAACCGCGAAGAGTGCAATGGCCAGCGCGTGAATCATCGTTTCGCGGCGCGCAACCACCGCCCGATTCGCTCGATTCCCGTTCCGATCGCATCGATGGGAGCGGCAAACGAGATGCGAACGAACCCTTCGCCGGCGCGCCCAAAAGCGACTCCGGGGATGACCAGCACCGCCGCGTCTGTGGCCAGGGCTTTCGCGAACGGCAACGACTCGCAGAACGGAACAGGAGCGAAAGCGTAGAACGCGCCGGCCGGCGGCGGAATCTTCGCCCCCATATCGCGCTCGATGGAGAAGAGCGCCGCCTCCCTTTGCTCCTGAAATTGGGCTCGCACGCGCTCCAGCCAGGAGGCGTTCCATGCGTGCGCGTCCAGGATCATCTCCGCGAGTTGCTGCGAAAAAACGGAAGCGCACGTGGCGATGTATTGATGCGCGGTGACGATCGGCTTCATCAACTCTTCCCGGGCCAGGATCCAGCCCAGTCGCAGCCCGGTGATGGAGTGGCTTTTTGACATGCCGTTCACCACGATCACGTTCCGCCCCATTCCGAGCATCGAGGGCGGCGGCGAGTCGTACCAGATCTCACGGTAGATCTCATCGCTGACCACCATAGGGCCGGCGGCAGCAATCGCTCGCAACGTCCGCTCGTCGATGACCGAGCCGAGCGGGTTCGACGGCGAGTTGACCACGATCAACTTCGTCCGCCTGGAGATTTTGTCCAGGACAGCTTTCGCATCGACGCGCCATTCCGGCGGCTCGATGTTGTACGGGACGGGCTTCGCTCCGCACAACCTGGCCAGCGTCGGATACGAGACAAAGCCGGGATCAGGAACGAGCACCTCATCGCCTTCGTCGACAAACGCCTGGAAAATTGCGTACAGCCCCTCTTCGGTTCCGGCCGTGATGCAGGCTTCGCTCTTCGGGTCGAAGTCCGTCCCTTCGCAGACCTTTTTTCGCAACGACAGGTTCCCGGCGTTCGCCGAGTAATGCCACGAGCCTGTTCCTGCTGCGAGGCGAGCCATCTCGCGGAGCGCTTCGTCGGGCTCGACGTTCGGTTCACCGATGCCGAGGTTGACCGAGGCGGACGTGGCCAGGGCGTTGATCTGCCGAATCAAGGAGAGTTCGATTCCATCGAGGCGTCGCGCCTTCATGGGTTGCTGGGTTGCTGGGTTGCTGGGTTTCTTGGTCATGGGAGCACCTTCAGCAACTCAGCAACCGAGCAACTCACCTCAACGCCTCTTCCAATGCGGTCGCCGAATCCGTCTTCTCGTCGCGATACTTCACGATCGTCGGCGTTGAGACATGCAGACCGTGCTGCTCAGCGAACTGGCCCTTCATGGGACGCGAGGCGGGGACGACGACCGCACCGAACGGGATTTCCAGAGCGCGCTCGGGCGTGCGGCGGTAGATCTGGCCGCGGACAGTGTCGTACACCGGCGTCGATGCGGTGATCACCACCCCGGCGCCGATCACCGCTCGCGATCGGACAATCGTTCCTTCGTACACGCCGGAGTTACCGCCGACGACGACGTCATCCTCGATAACCACCGGCACGTTGCCGATCGGTTCGAGCACTCCGCCGATTTGCGCGCCGGCGCTCAGATGTACACGCTTGCCGATCTGCGCGCACGAGCCCACGAGAGCGTGGGAGTCGATCATCGTCTCGTCGTCCACGTAGGCTCCGATGTTCACGTAGGCCGGCGGCATCATCACCACGCTCTTGCCGATATACGCGCCACGGCGCACGGAGGACCCTCCGGGCACAATGCGAACGCCGTCCTGAACATGGAAACGGCGCGCCGGCAGCGTGTCCTTGTCGACGAACGACAGCGAGCCGGAGGCGAACTCGGCGAGGATGCCGAAGCGGAAAGCGGCCAGGATTCCTTCCTTGACCCACGGTTCGGCCTTCCACACGCCGTTCGCATCGCGCGTCGCCGCGCGCACGGCTCCCTTTTCCAGCTCCGCCAGGAACAGCCCGATCGTCTTCACCGCCTCGGTGCGATCAGACGTGTTCTTCAGCGCGGCAACGCGTTCTTCGATCGTCATCACGCGGCGGCTGCGATTCTCAACCCGCACTCGCGCAGGATGGCCTCCAGCTTTTTCCGATTGGCATCGGTGATTGGCGCCAGCGGCGGCCGAACCGTGTCACTGGGAATGATGCCCAGCATCTTCATCGCCGCTTTGACCGGGATGGGGTTCGATTCGATGAAGTTGCCGATCATCAGAGGGAGGATGCGATTGTGAATGGAGCGCGCCGATGGGAAGTCGCCGCGCAGAGCGGCGGCGGTCATGTCGCTCATCAGACGTGGAATCTCGTTGGCCGCGACGGAGATGATTCCGTCGCCTCCCGCCGCGACGAGCGGCAGGGTCCAGGCGTCATCGCCGCTCAGCACGAGAAACCCTTCGGCGCGGTCGCGCAGGATGCTCAGGATCTGCTCGAGATTCCCGGAGGCCTCCTTCACGCCGATCACGTTGGGAATCTCGCGGGCGATCTGCAGCGTCGTCGCCGCGGCCATGTTGATCCCCGTGCGTCCCGGCACGTTGTACATGATCATCGGAAAGCCGCGGCGCTTCTTCTCGATCGCTTCGGCCTGCATGCCGAAGTGGCGGCGCAGGCCGTCGGGCGTCGGCTTGTTGTAGTACGGCGTGATCGTTAGCACGCCGTCCGCGCCCAGATCAATGGCCAGCTCGGCCAGCTCGATCGCTTTCTGTGTCGAATTGCTTCCCGCGCCGGCGAGTACCGGCACGCGGCCATTGGCCCGGCGCACGGAGATTTCCACCACCCGCCGGTGCTCTCCATGCGTGAGGGTCGGATTCTCACCGGTCGTGCCGCAGGGAACGAGAAAGGTGATCCCCTGTTCGATCTGAAAATCGATCAGCCGCTCCATCGCTGCTTCGTCGAGGGAATTGTCGGATTTGAAGGGCGTGACCAGCGCGACGCCCACGCCGCGGAATTTCGCGTTTGCGTTCATTCGTGCCTCCTATTGCACTCACCCCTCATCCGCCCTTCGGGCACCTTCTCCCCGCAAGCGGGGAGAAGGCTCTCGAGTGCCCTCGCCCCGCGCAGCGGGGAGAGGGTGGCGCGAAGCGCCAGGTGAGGGGTAGTACAAAAGCTCTGCACCGTTACACCTCTAACCATTAATCAACTCGTCGAAACGCATGAGTCCCTTCTTGCCGCGAACGAGTTCCGCGGCAAGAACCGCGCCGCGGGCGAAACCCTCCCGCCCGCGTGCCCGATGGGAGATCTCGATCAGGTCATCCGGGGAATCAAAAAAGAGCGTGTGCAGGCCGAACTCGCTCCCGACGCGCGAGGAGACGATGGGAGGCTCGAGCTTGCCGCCGCTGCCGCCCTTCACCTCGGCGGCGATGCGCAGCGCCGTCCC
>QHVS01000171.1 GCA_003223635.1 Acidobacteriota bacterium
CAAGGTCGCTGGCGCGGCTGAGCAGGCCAGGGAGGCGTTCTTCGCGAAGGAAGTTCCTTTCGGCTCGATTATCTACAGCGAAGCGAAGAAGAATGACATCGCGCCCGAGCTGGTCGCGGCTGTGGCGCACACCGAGTCGAGGTTTGTCCCCACTGCGCGATCGAATCGTGGGGCGGTCGGCCTGATGCAGCTCGTTCCGAAGACCGGACGATGGCTGGGGGCGCGGGATCTGACGAACCCTTCGCA